>NC_004113.1:667142-1000714 GCF_000011345.1 Thermosynechococcus vestitus BP-1 | reverse complement strand
CCCAAACGACCTGGCCGAGAAGCGGGGTACCCCGGCGAGTAAAGGGCGGTAGGCGCCCGGGCTCGGCAATGTCAGCAAAGATCGGCAGGCCATGGTAAAGCACAATCATGCGGACAGGCACATAGGTACCTCTGGCGCGAGACTCCATCAGCTGCAGCACAGCGGGAAAAGGCGGCTGAACACTAGCACCACAGAACGGACATTGGCGACGCCGGGGTGGCTGCAACCAGTAGGGATAGAAGAAGGACTGGCGACAGGTTGGACAACTGATCAGCAAGTCATAGGCTTCAGCCAGTGCCCGCTCCCACTCAAGGGCTTGAGGCCGTTGCGGGGGATCGTGGAGGCCGTGGATCAAGGCACGCTCGGTCAATTCCTGTAGTTTGGGCGTCAGGGTGCGGTAAGACAGTGCGCCTCTGCGAAAGAAGGGCGTCCCGATCCGCGGGATCCAGTTGCGCCGATCATTGGGATGCTCACTGAAGCAGGCGTACTGGCCGTAACCGAGTTCATCATCGTGCTTCTCATCGTCCGGGTCGTAGCACGTCTGGGTCAGCATTACATTGCGCAGCAGCAGAATCCAGAGCACCAACACCGCAAGACTGTGGCGATCGCTCGACTGATCCGGCTGTGCTTTGCCCATCATCACCTCTGGGGCGATGAAACCGACCATCCCCTTGACCTGGGGAGGCAGGAAGCCTTTGACCACCAGGCCGTCCAGGTCAATTAACACTACCTCGCCGGATATGGGGTCAGCCAGAAAGTTCTTCAGATGAATATCGGCATGGGCCATCCCTTTGCCATGAATGGTGCGCACCGCCGCGGCCGTGCCCCGGGCCATCTTGAGGTATTCCAGCCAGGTTCGTCCCTGGTGGAACTGCTCCATAGCGTCTAGGGGGCTGTAGATCAACTTGTAAAGAGGAACATGCGAAGCAGGCACACGCCGGGTGACCACGCCCACTTTGGTCTGGCCATTCAACTGGTCCACAATGCCCAGGGGCCAGGCCAGGAACTGCTCATCCTCGCCCAGGTTGCGCCCTAGGTCAAGGACATGCTGGAGGAGTTGCTGTTTATCTGGTGCAGGGCGATGGTAGATCTTAACCACATACTGAGCATCAACCGTGAAAAAGATGCTTCCCTCACCGCCACGATGGACCTCCTGGTCATTGATCGTCAAGTCACTGGGTAGCCCTCGGCTATTCGGCAACAGGCTGACAGTTGCCATCGGTTCTCTCCCTTTGGGTGATCACGACCAAGGTACGGTCATCCCAGCTTCCTTGAACCACGTAAGTCGCCAACCAAGTCAACATAGCAGCAGCCGCCTGGGTGGGGCTGGGGGAGGCATGCAACTTTTGGTCCACTGTCTGTGCCCAATCCGCCAGTGCGTTCTTCTCGGAACAATAGAGTAGATCCTCTGCAAGACCGTCGGTCATGACATAAAAAGCCACAAATGGATCTACTGCAGCATGGGCAATGACCCCTCGAACTAGGTAATGCTCAAAATTGGGGTGATTCAATGTATAGGTATCATGGGGGGAATCACTAGGCGGCGAAACCAGTTCCCGTACCTTTCCCTGAGATGTCAGGCCCAGGATAGCCCCGTCTCCAACCTGACCGACGGCGACTGTGCCAGTTTTTACATTCAGGAGCAAGCCCAGGGCGGTACAACTGAGATCTTCTAGTTGCAGATTCAGGCTCCGCGCATGTTCGCGCAAACCGAGATGGGTGTTGGTAAAAGCCTTCTTCACAATCTCTAACAGATGACAGTCATCTGTGGCGTCGTGGGAGATATCGGCGGGTATGTCGGACCCCTCGCCATCGGAGTTGACGCAGCAGGTTGTAGGGTTCTGAGATGGATGGGTCTGAGGAACCGCAGCAGGTTGCGTTTGGTTCTCAGGAAGCCACCAGCCAATAGAGACGGCCTGCTGAAAGTTTGGCAGGGGCTGCAATGGTTCCCTCACACTCTCAGTCCAATGCTCCAGAGCTGCGACCAAGGCCTGCCCCCGATCGGGCCTTCCCTCTTCGGAAGGCGCAGCTAAATTGCCGAATTTGGGGGACGAGGATGGCGAATCCGGCGTATCTAGTGGGTTTGGCAGTATTGCGCTTGGTAGAGGGATGAGTGGGCGCAGCAACATCGCGCTCAGGGCCTCAACCACATAGGTAGCAGCGTAACGGGAATGCGGACGCGAGCCGACGCCATCCGCTACCGCCACTGCTAGCCAGGGTCCGGCTGAGCGGATAATAAAGGCATCCTCACGAGCAGCATTGCGCGCCCGGTGCATCTGGCCAATGGCACTGGCCCCCACCACCAGATAAGACCCGGCCCTAGCGTGCGCCATCATCAACGGTGGGTGCGTGTCTCCTGAGGTGCCCAGGCCGCGATCGCCAATGACAAAACCAGTGAGCATGGTACCCCTCTCAAGGAATACGGATGAGCTCGGAAGAGGGCTGCGCGTTTGCAAAGGGGTCTTCCATATTGCCGCCGAGCTGGGTTGAAGTGGTGAGGCTTTGGGAAAGGTATTGAAAGAGAGCAACAAAGGCCGCTTCGCTGGTGCCCATTTTGAAGGCTGTGCCAGTGCTGATGGCCTTGAGGGTGTCATCGTCCACATGGGGGCCACAGCCAACAGCCACGATGACGCTGGGTTTGATCTCTCCCTTGGGACGATTGACAAGCGCGTCTCGCGCAGGTCGCCATAGCTCGTCGGTGGCAATGCCGTGCCGATCCGTTGGCCGACCATCGGTCAGGACAAAGACCGCCGGTTTCCAATCCCCTTTCTGCCCGCCTTTGACGGGTCTGACTACATCGCGATCGATGGACTCTAACAGCACTGTAAAGGCCAGATCCAAACGAGTCACCCCTGAGGCCGTGAGCATGGGCGGCTGGAAATCGGAGATAGGCACCAGCCCGCCGGTGACCAATTGGGCGTCGCTGGCAAAGGTGATGACTCCCACCTTGACTATGTCGCGGGCAAACTGATCACTGGAAACTTCGCGCTGGAATTGCTCTAGCCCCTGGTGCAGCGACTCGATCGGCGCCCCCTCCATGCTACTGGAGGTATCCAGCAGCAGGTAAACCGGCAGGTGGCGTTCACCGCCAGGTACTTCAACATTAGCCCATTCGGGGACATTACTTTGGATAGTCATTCTCTAGCTCCTGATCAGTGATGTGAGTTTCTAGCAAAACTAAATAACACCAACCCGACTGGCAATTCAGAGGTCAACGCCGCATCTCGTTCACCTCCCCCTACGTGTTCCCGTTGAGTAAGGTCATCAGATAGGTAAGCGGATTCTTGAAAAGAAGTCGCATATCGTTCACTGTCCCCCCCCTGTTCCCTTGGCAGGTGTTGTCCTCCAGGGTTGGCCGCGCCTGCCAGCCCACATAGATGCCAGCGTCCCCATTACCGCTGCAGGTGTTCTGGCGAGCGATGCCCCCTGCACTGCCAAAGTAGCCTATACCAACCTGTTTGTTCCCCTGGCAGGTGTTGCCCTCCAGGGTTGGTTGCGCCTGCTTGTCCACATAGATGCCATGGTCCTCATTGCCGCTGCAGGTATTCTGGCGAGCCACGCCCCCTGCCCTGCCACCGTAAGCGATGCCGCTCCCCTTGTTCCCCTGGCAGGTGTTGCCCTCCAGGGTTGGTTGCGCCTGCTGGCCCACATAGATGCCCTGGTACTCATTGCCGCTGCAGGTATTCTGGCGAGCTATGCCCCCTGCACTGCCAGCGTAGAGGATGCCGCTCCTCTTGTTCCCCTGGCAGGTGTTGCCCTCCAGGGTTGGCCGCGCCTGCTCGCCCAACTCGATGCCACGATACTCATTGTCGCTGCAGGTGTTCTGGCGGGCGATGCCCCCTGCACTACCAAAGTAGGCGATGCCGCTTTGCTTGTTCCCCTTGCAGGTGTTGACCTCCAGGGTTGGCTGCGCTTGCTGGCCCAACTCGATGCCATGGTACTCGTTGCCGCTGCAGGTGTTCTGGCGAGCGATGCCCCCTGCACTGTCAACGTAGGCGATGCCGCACTGCTTGTTCCCCTGGCAGGTGTTGCCCTCCAGGGTTGGTTGTGCCTGCTCGCCCACAACAATGCCGCATCCATTGTCGCTGCAGGTATTCTGGCGAGCGATGCCCGCTGCACTGCCAACGTAGGCGATGCCGCACAACTTGTTCCCCTGGCAGGTGTTGCCCTCCAGGGTTGGCTGCGCCTGCTCGCCCACATAGATGCCATAGTACTCATTGCCGCTGCAGGTGTTCTGGCGAGCGATGCCCCCTGCACTACCAAAGTAGGCGATGCCGTTCAACTTGTTCCCCTGGCAGGTGTTGCCCTCCAGGGTTGGTTGCGCCTGCTTGTCCACATAGATGCCATGGTCCTCATTGCCGCTGCAGGTATTCTGGCGAGCCACGCCCCCTGCCCTGCCACCGTAAGCGATGCCGCTCCCCTTGTTCCCCTGGCAGGTGTTGCCCTCCAGGGTTGGTTGTGCCTGCTCGCCCACAAGAATGCCGCGCTGCTCATTGCCGCTGCAGGTGTTCTGGCGAGCGATGCCCCCTGCATTACCAAAGTAGGCGATGCCGCACAAGTTGTTCCCCTGGCAGGTGTTGCCCTCCAGGGTTGGTTGCGCCTGCTCGCAGACCCGGATGCCTACCCACTGATTTCCCGTGGCCTGGCAGTTGCTCACCAGTCCTGTGACGGTTCCACCTAGCCACAGGCCATCCCCACCACGCTCATTGTCCTTGTCCCGCACGCCACCGCTGAAGCGGCAGTGCACAAAGGATATCTCACCCCTATTCACCTCAACCACATCGGCCCAGTGGCTGCCTTCGTGCACAAAGGCAATGTCGCTGGCACTGAACAGCCCCTCCCCTGCAAACTTCACAACCCACCCTTCGCCCCCACAAACGATGCGGGTGGTTTCCATGCCCTCCCCGATCAGTGTGAGCGCCTTATCAATGGTCAAGGGATGCTCCAGGCGATGTGTGCCGGCCTTCAGGTAGAGGGTGGTGCCGGCTGAGACGCTCCGTACTGCTTCTGCCAGCGTGCGAAAGTCACCGCTGCCATCGGGGGCAACCACCAGGCCTGCCGGTGCCGTCTGGAAATCTGACCACTGCACCACTAGCGGCACCTCTAGGGTCTCCCTGGCTGTCACTAGCCGCAGCGGTGTCCACACGACGCCAGACCTCAGGGGCTTCACTACCACCTGGATGCGGGTGGTCCCGGCTCCGAACTGTTGGGGGCTCACCTGCACTTGGCTGCTCTCGACGACGATTTGCCCAGGGCCCCCGGTCACTTCAAACTCGGCTGTTGCCCTCTGGCCGGGGGCAAGCATTCCTAGGTCTAACCTGGCCACGCTCGCCCTCAGACGTTGGCTTTGGGATGAGGGGGGAGCTGTTTCGGTGGCTCGGCCGGCAACGGTGTCCACGGCCAGTAATACCGCAGCTTCCCCTAGGCCGCGCAGCATTAAGGCTTCTACGGTGGCGTGGCGGTTGTCCTCGGAGGGGTTCTGGTGCAGTTGTGTCAGCAATTGTCCCCAGCGCTGGAGTTCCGCTAGGGCGGCGGGGTCTTGTTGCAGATCAACGCCCAGGAGGAGGGTCTGCAACTGCTGGTTGTTGAGGGGTGAGCCGCGGGCGACCAGCCGAGCTAGGCTACCCAGCAATGGGGTCAGTTGGTTCAAGGTCGCACTGGAAAGGGGCGAGGTCACGGTTCAACGCTACACTGGCACTGCTTTTGTCTGGGGTCTTCAGGGGTGGTTTTTGGGCGGCGTCTGGGTTGCCTGCTGCTTGGCCAGGATAGGATCAGGGCAAATGCGGCCTATCTGCGGTGTGGTCTTCATTCATCAATTGCCTTTTCTGCCAATGTCTTATTGAGGGGATGTTGCTGTCTCCAATCTCCAAGAACATCAGGGTTTATTGTAGCGTAAGTGGTCAAGGGTGTTTCTCCTCGGCCGTGTTTGACCTTCTAGTGCCGGGGGCGATCGCCAGACATCGCCCTGCCAACAGAAATATCAATCCCCTTGCTTGAAGGCACTCAACTCGATCACCTTGGCTTCAGGAGAGTCTTTTTGCGATCCCTCTTTTGGCTCCTTGCCCCTGCCTGAGTAGGCCCTTGGCGCGATCGCCACAACGGGCAGATTTACATTCCCTGGGGCAAACGTTACACTAAAAGGTTGGACTATCCCAATACTGTTCACCCTACCCCTATGACCCTATACAACCCCTCTTTGTACGAAGAACCCATTTCCCAAAAGAACTTAACTGCTGCGGGTCGTTCCGATCACTCTATTTTGGAATGGTTACGGCAAACGGGTCGATTAATTGCCCGGGACGCCAATGAGGCGGACCCGATCATTGATAGCGCCCTCGATGATATGGGTGAAATTGAGGAATTTGTGGGTGACTCCTTTGGCGATTACGACGACGAAGAAGAGGACCTAGGGCTTGAGGAGTAGGGCACAGATCCCCTCTATCATCGGAGTGATGTGCTAGAGCGACCCCCCATGCCCTCCACCAAAACCACCGCCGCCATTGAACCCCGTTGGCGGGCAGGACAGCGGCTTTTTCGTCTTCTCGCGATTGGCCTCCTCATTGTTACTATTGCTTACGATACGGGAGCAAACCACTGGCAACAGCCGTTGCAAACCTTAACCCTGCCTTGGTTGGTGAGTTTTGCCCTCGTGGCGGTTCTGGGGATGGCCGTTGTGCCCCTGTTGCGGCGGTTAAAAACCGGGCAAATTATCCGCGAAGATGGCCCGCAATCTCACCTGCAAAAATCGGGCACGCCGACAATGGGGGGAATCTTTTTTGTGCCGACGGGGTTAGGGCTGGCGTTCCTGTGGACGGGGTTTGCTCAGGGGAAGCTGTCGCCCACTGTGGGGGCGATCGCGCTCCTGGTGCTGTGGTATGCCGCCATTGGTTGGTGGGACGACTGGCAAGTTCTGCGGCGCCAATCCAACAAAGGATTATCAGCACGGCTGCGGCTGCTTCTTGAGGGCATTGGCGCGGCGCTGTTTTGTGCTTGGCTGGTGGCTAGTGATCCTACGGCAACGGTTGTGACCGCTCCTTGGGGCTGGGTCTGGCCCTTAGGGATGGCCTTCATCCCCTTAGCCATTTTTGTGCCGATGGCGGAAGGGAATGCCCTGAATCTGACCGATGGGCTCGATGGTCTTGCCGGTGGCACTGGGGCGATCGCCCTACTGACTTTAGGCATCATTCTCAGCCCCTATCCCGACTTGCAAATTCTGGCCGTTGTCATGAGTGGCGCCTGCCTTGGCTTCCTTTGGCACAATCACCATCCGGCCCGGGTGTTTATGGGGGATACAGGTTCCCTGGCCCTTGGGGCAGTGCTGGCGGGCATTGGTTTGGCCAGTCACCACCTCTGGGAACTATTGATTGTCAGTGGTCTTTTTTTTGTGGAGTCCCTCTCGGTGATTGCCCAAGTGCTCTACTACAAAGCAACAAAAGGCCCCGACGGCGTGGGCAAGCGACTGCTGCGCATGGCACCTCTACACCATCACTTTGAGCTGGGGGGCTGGTCAGAACTGCGGATAGTGAGGACCTTCTATGGGGTCGTGGCCCTCTTGGGACTGCTCTGCGTCCTCCTGCAATGGTTGGCCTAATCCATGGGGATCTGCAATGAAAGCAGCAGTGCTCTACGGCAAAGAAGATGTCCGTATTGAAACCGTCCCCGATCCGACGCCGGGGCCGGGGGAAGTGGTGATTCGGGTACGGGCTGCCACCACCTGTGGCACCGACTTGAAGGTATGGCGGCGGGGGGGTCATGCCCGCATGCTGACACCGCCGATTCTCTTTGGCCATGAAGCCGCCGGCGAAATTGTTGCCCTGGGAGCCGGTGTGACTGGATGGCAGGTGGGCGATCGCGTGGTGGCCAATAATTCTGCCCCCTGTGGCCAGTGTTTTTATTGTCAGCGCCAGGCCTTTTCCCTATGTCCCCATCTGGAGTTTAACAATGGCACCTTTGCCGAGTATCTGAAACTTCCCGCCAGTATTGTCCGCCAAAACCTTTTGCCCATTCCAGAGTCCCTCCCCTTTGCTTTGGCGGCGCTGACCGAACCCCTCGCCTGTGTCCTCCACGGTGTGGCCCGCTCTGGCTTTGACCCCGCGATGGTGGCAACGTGGCCGAGTCCACCGCAAATCGTTGTCCTTGGGGATGGCGCCATTGGTCTGATGTTTGTTGGTGTGCTGGCCCAGCAGGGGGCACGGGTGCTTGCCTTTGGTGGTTCCAATCAGCGGCTAGCGATCGCCACCACCTTTGGGGCAGAGCAAACCATCAATCATCACCAGTGCGGGGATATTCCCGCCGTCGTCAAAGACTGGACGGAAGGACGGGGGGCCGACATTGTCATTGAAGCCACGGGGGTTCCTGAAGTCTGGGAAACAGCGATCGCCTGTGGTCGGCCGGGTGCCACAATCAACCTCTTTGGCGGTTGTCCTCGGGAAACCACTATCCGCGTGGATACAGAACGCCTCCACTACGAAGAACTCACCCTCAAGGGGGTCTTTCACAACACCCCCTCCTTTGTCCGCCAGGCTCTGCAATTGATTGCCAGCGGTACACTGCCCTTCGAGAAGCTCATTAGTGGTCAAGCCCCCCTCATGGAGATTGAAACTGTCCTCCAAGCCATGAAGGCGCGCCAAGTCATCAAAGTTGCCCTGCAACCCTAGCTATTGCCGCAGCAGCAAGTAGTACAACTGCCCCGGCGTATTGATGAGACCCGCCCGCGCTTTGGCGACATCTCCCGTGCCCATGAAAATATCGACCCGACCTGGCCCCCGAATGGCACTCCCCGTATCCTGATCCAAAACAAAACGGCTCACGGGAGTTTGCCGCCATTGGCCTTGGGCCTTGAGGGGAATCTGCGTGGTGATCACCGCCAAGGCGCCCGGTGGCATTAGAGACTTATCGGTGGCGATCGAGCGCTCTGGGGTGACCGGCGTCGAGAGACTGCCGGTGGGAGGACGCCCTTGGGTGTGTTCGAAGAAGACGAAGTTGGCGTTGCGGGGCAAATAGCGATCGAGCTCAGCGGGATTGGCCTCAAAGTAAGCCATGAGGCGCGGCAGTGTCAGTTCCTCCCGGGCAATCTTGCCATCGCGAATGAGTTCTTGGCCAATACTGGTGTAGGGGTGATTCGTTTTGCCGGCATAGCCAACGGTGAAGCGGCGACCATCGGGCAGTTGCAACTCAGCCGACCCCTGGACGTGAACCAAAAAGGCCTCGAGGCGATCGCGCAAATAGACCAGTTCTAGACCCCGCAAAGGGCCATTGCGCCACTGCTGCCCATCCGCTCCTTCCAGTTCCAAGCGGGTGGGGTGCGGCTCTGACCACTGCTCAAAATCAGGGGGACGCCGAAATAGGGGATAGCGGTATTCTGCTGTGGGCACTAAGCTGGCACGATAGGTCGGTGCATAATAGCCTGTGAAGTCCACTCGCCCTTGGCCATCGCTGCCAATGGATTGATAAAAAACAAATTCTCGTTTGACGGCGGCTTGCAGTTCTGCCGCAGAGCGACGGGTTTGTACCAGATGACGAAAGCGTTCGAGGGAGCGGATGACCCGCTGATGGAGATTGGGGCCAAGGGTGGCGCCGGGTTGGCCAGCAGCGGTGTAGGCGGCGTAGTCTCGGCGGGCCTTCTCAGTACGCAGGTACCGCAAACTATGATCAATGGCTTGCAGGAGTCGTGTTCGCTCACCGCGGGATTCCCAGAGGGCAGTATCTAGGGCAACTGTGGGTGGGAGTTGGCTTTGGCGCATCAAGGGGGCAACGGTTGGTGCGGTCGCGATCGCGCTCGTTGCGAGGATGACAACCCCTTGAAGCCCTCCTGTCCATAAACCCGCCATAGATTCTAGGCAAACCGATCCACACTGGAGGCAAACACAGGCTCTACCCGAATCGCAAAGACTTTTGAGGGGCGCACCACCATGTATTCCCCTTGAATATTTTTAATAGGAACAGAAATAAAGTCGTTGGAATCTGCTTTGGCCGCTAGCTCGTTGCTGTACCACTTCTGGAAGTCTTGAATCGTGGGGAAGCGCACCTCCTCACGGTGACCGCCCTCCAGAAATAAATGAACTGCAAATTCAGAAGGGGTTCTGGCCATAGGCGCGATCGCTCATCCTTATCGTGCACATTATCCTCTATTATCGCCGTAATTGGTGGCTTCAGGCACTAGGGACCACCGGTGAGGGGACGGGGGGCGCGATCGTAGTACTGGGCTGTCATGGCTGGGTTGAGCGCGCGAGCCCGCTCATAGTCCCGTTGTGCCAATTCCACATTGCCCCTGTCGAAGTGGGCCATGCCCCGACTATAGTAGGCAGCAACAAATTGAGGATCCCGTGCTAGGGCAGCATCAAAGTCCGCAATTGCGGCATCGTAGTTTTGCAGGGCAAGATAGGCCATGCCTCGGTTGTAGTAGGCAGCAATAAACTGTGGATCGTCGCCCAGTGCCGTAGTAAAGTCAGCGATCGCCCGCTGCATATCCCCTTGGTCATAGTAGGCCAGGCCGCGAGCAAAGTAGTAGTCTGCACTGGGGTTGAGTTTGATCGCTTGGCTAAAGGCATCAATAGCAGCAGCCAGATCACCCCTACCTTGGTGCATTAATCCCAGGTTGTAGTAGTCCTCGGCACTGCGGGGCACCAGGCGTTGCAGTTCCTGAAGTTCAGGGGGTGTTAGGGTAGCGATCGCCATCGGCTGTGCCACAACCGCCCTGCTGAGACCAACCAAAGCAACTAAAACCGTCAAAGTACTGAAGAGTTGTTGGCGCATCGTCGGCCTCCTTTCGGCATCGCTCAGCCTTACTTCGATCCTAAAAGAAAATGAAGCCATCCGCCAGCAAACGATAACAGTTGTAATAAATTGCTGGCTACGACCCCTTTTGGGGGCACACACAGCCTGGCGCTCTGTAGGGGGTTTCAATCCTGGGCAAAAAGGCTGTATGTTGATATCTTGCGGTTTTTCTGCGCAGAAGACTGTGCTCTATCTCTTGGATCAGGGGTGATGTAGGGCACTGACGCAGAACTTCAGGGGATGTTCAAAGGGGCTTGTAATTAACAATGCGCCCAAAACTCTGTGGCTGCAAACTGGCGCCACCCACCAGCACCCCATCAATTTCTGGCTGGGCCATGATGGCATCAATATTGTTTGCATTGACTGAGCCACCGTACTGAATGGGGACATCGGGATTGTGCAACTGACTGCGAATCAAACCAATGACGCGGTTTGCTTCCGTTTCTTCACAGGTATCACCGGTACCGATCGCCCAAATAGGCTCGTAGGCAATCACCAAATTGGTTTGATCCACATCCACCAAGTCCAGGGCCAACTGCTGAAAGATGTGGTTTTCTGTTTCGCCGGCAGCCCGTTGCGCTTTCGTTTCACCGACACAGAGAATCGGTGTCAGGCCGTGGCTTTGGGCAGCCCTGAGCCGCTGGTTAACCGTGGCATCCGTTTCACCAAAATACTGCCGCCGCTCACTGTGGCCAATAATGACGTAGCGCACCCCCAGCTCCACCAACATCGGTGGGGAAATTTCCCCCGTAAACGCCCCCTGATCTGCCCAGTGGACATTTTGGGCCCCCAGCTTCACCCGTGTTCCATGCAGACTCTTAGACAATACACTCAAACAGGTGTAGGGAACACACAGCACCACCTCGCGATCGCTGGGGGTGTCCACCAATTCCCCTAAGAACTCCTGTAGGAAGGCCACTGCCTCCTGTTGCGTTTTGTGCATTTTCCAGTTGCCAGCAAGAACTTTTGGGCGCACTCCTCTTGACTTTCCTCTGCGAAACTTAACCTGATCAAGCGTACCACACGGGTTATCCCTGATCATTAGAGGACGTGAGGAAAAACCGCTGCTTGAGACCTAGCCCAACTTGTCCCAAACCGCCGCGACACGGGGCGACGGACCCTTGGCTTGGAGGCGCGGGGTACGCCGTCCGAATTTGACTTGGTAGGTGTCATTGTTAGCTGTTACATAGCCCAGTTGAAGAACCTCCGCGAGGATGGCGCTGACCTCCTGGGCAGACCACTGCAACTGCTCAGCCAATTCTGGCACAGTGCGGGGCAGCGGCTGGCGCATCATCAGTGTCAAAAGGGAGCGCTGGCGATCGGGCAAAACCAGTAAATCTGCTGGATTGAGACCCCCATCGGAAGCACTGCTGGCGTCTTGACTATTCATCTTTACCTCCGAGAGACCCCCTCCTTTAGGGAGGGGAGGGATAGGAGCGGCAGTCTGTGACTGCCAAGTATAGTTGTGCTACTCACAGAATAATCGCTATAATTTAAAGCATGCAAAAGGCTTTCAGTTACCGCTTCTACCCAACGACCGAGCAGGAATCCCTGCTTCGGAAAACATTGGGCTGTGTTCGGTTGGTTTATAACCGAGCACTGGCAGCGAGAACAGAAGCCTGGTATGAACGAAAAGAGAGGCTTGACTACGTTCAAACCTCTGCCTTGCTTACTAAGTGGAAGAAGCAAGATGACCTTCAGTTTTTGAATCAGGTTAGTTCTGTCCCCTTGCAGCAGGCATTGAGACATCTGCAATCTGCTTTCAGTAACTTCTTTGCAGGTCGGGCAAAATATCCCAACTTCAAAAAGAAACGCAATGGCGGTAGCGCAGAATTCACCAAGTCTGCTTTTAGGTGGAAAGACGGAAAAGTATTCTTGGCAAAGTGCAACGAACCGCTGAATATTCGCTGGTCGAGACGGCTTCCAGATGGTGTTGAACCATCCACGGTGACCATCAGGCTTAACCCTGCTGGACAGTGGTACATCAGTCTGAGGTTTGATGACCCCAGAGAGTTGACACTGCAGCCCGTCGACCCGTCGGTTGGTTTGGACGTAGGGATTAGCAGCCTCATTACCCTGAGCACAGGGGAAAAGATTGCCAACCCCAAGCACTTTAACCGCTACTACAAACGACTCCGTAAGGCGCAGCGGTCTTTGAGTCGCAAACAAAAAGGCTCTCGCAATTGGCATAAGGCGCGGTTGAAAGTTGCCAAGATTCACCAGAAAATCTCTGATTCCAGAAAAGACCATTTGCACCAGTTGACGACTCGATTGATACGTGAAAACCAAACGATCGTAATCGAGTGGTTGGCTGTGAAGAATATGGTCAAGAACCGTCAGCTTGCCCGATCCATCAGTGATGCTGGATGGGGTGAACTGGTACGGCAATTGGAATACAAGGCCCAGTGGTATGGTCGGACACTGGTGAAGATTGACCAATGGTTTCCCAGTTCTAAACGCTGTGGACAGTGTGGTCACATTGTTGAGCGGCTGCCATTGAGCGTCCGAGAATGGGACTGTCCTAAGTGTGGGGCGCACCATGATCGGGATGTAAATGCCGCTGGGAATATTTTGGCCGTGGGACACACGGTTACAGTCTGTGGAGCGGGTGTAAGACCTGATAGGCATACGTCTAAAGGGCAACTGCGAAGAAGCAGAAAGTCTCAAAAGTGATTTTGGGAATCCCCCTGCTTTAGCGGGGGGAGGATGTCAATATTTGACTATTCATCATCGGTCCTGTTCCTCCACAGCAGTGGCACCCAGAAAGGATCAAAATAACGGTCCCTACCCCTAGGCTATCCTAATCCAACAAATGCTGCACAACCCTCCTGACCACCAGACTGTAGGGATGCTCAGGGTAGCGTAAACAGAAAATATCGCTGCTCCCTAGTTGAAACATCTCTTCACAAACAGGCAGGATACCCGCAACCGGCACCCCATAGGTCGTCTCCACCTGCTGCTTGAGGGAATCTTGATGAAAAGCACTGGGGACTTTGTTAACCACCATCAGCATTTTCGGCACATCAAGCTGCCGCGCCACATCAACTGTGACCGCTGTTCCTTGAAAGTCTTGGCGATCGGGCCGCAGAATGAGTACCAAGGCATCGGAAATTGTAATCGAAAGCAGGGTTTCCTCATTCAGTCCAGGGTGGGTATCAATCAGCAAAAAGTCCAGATTCAGCCCTTGCAACAACTGCTGAAAACCATCATTGAGTAGACCGACATCGTAGCCCTCCCGCAGCACACGGGTAATTTCACTCGTTTTCAGGCTAGAGGGAATCAGATAGATGGCTCCTTTGGCTGGTTGGCCGTGGGCAGTAATGAGATGGCTGACATCCCGCGCTACATCGGTAATGTCACAGCGTCCCCAGAGGTAATCATTCAGGGCATGTTCCGTATCTTCCGACTCAAGGCCAAAGAGCACATGGATACCGGGGGATTGAATATCGGTGTCCACGATCGCCACCCGATAGCCCAATATCGCCAAGGTACAGCCCAGATTTGCGGTTGTATTGGATTTGCCTGTGCCCCCACGAAAAGAATGCACAGAAATAATGCTCCCCATAGCCGTCCTCGCTGATCTTAAGAATTCAACGTCTATTTTCACATCCGGCCATTGCGGAAACATCCCCTCCCAAATTCAGAAGATAGAAGCCAAAGGGCCACTCCATCAGCACAAAGGTCATTTCCCGTCTGGGAGATACTGCTGGGTGTAGAACTGGGCATAGCGGGCAGACTGGGCCAGCAGTTCTTGATGGCTGCCACTTTCAATGATCCGCCCCTGCTCTAGAACAAGAATGCGATCGGCCCGACGAACCGTGGCCAAACGGTGGGCAATCATAAAGACAGTGCGCCCCCTCATTGCCTTCTCCAAGGCATTTTGCACTAAGGTCTCTGATTCGGAGTCCAAAGCGGAGGTCGCCTCATCCAAAATTAAAATCCGTGGATCGGCATAAACAGCGCGGGCGATCGCCAGGCGTTGGCGCTGACCCCCAGAAAGGTTAATTCCCCTTTCTCCCACCCATGTCTGATAGCCATCGGGAAAGCGGTCAATGAAGTCGTGGGCATTGGCAATTTTGGCTGCCTCAATGAGTCGTTCCCAATCCGGTTCGGAGTCACCAAAAGCAATATTTTGGGCAATGGTCCCTGAGAAAAGAATCGTTTCCTGAGGAACAATCCCAATTTGCCGCCGTAAACTCTTGAGGGTGACGGTTTTAATATCAATGCCATCAATGAGAATTTGCCCCGCTTGGGGATCGTAGAACCGCAGCAGGAGGTTAATGAGGGTTGACTTGCCTGCCCCGGAATGGCCAACCAGCGCCACCACTTCCCCAGGCTGCACCAGGAGATTGAAGTCCTGCAGCACGGGTTGATCAAGCTCATAGGCAAACCACACATGGCGGTATTCCACCTTGCCAGTAATGGGGGGTAGGGGTTGGGCATCCCTGACTTCCTGCACATTCGGTGCAATCGCCAATAGGCTAAAACTCCGATCTAAAGAGGCTTCAGCAACTTTGAGGGAGCTATAGCTGCTGGAGATTTGATTGACGGGATCGATGAGTAAAGCGGCAGCGGCGCCAAAGCTAATCAATTGGGCGGGTGTGAGATTGCCGGCGCCAATTTGCCATGTCCCCAGCAAAAACAAGCTCATGATACTCAAGGCTTCTAAGAAACCCACCACAGGGTACTGCGTTGACTGAATCCGAGCAATTTGGAAATAGGCCCGGCGGTTCTTTTCCGCCTCTTGCTGAAAGCGGTGCAAGATGGTCTCCTCCGTGGCAAATGCCTTGATTAAGCGAATTCCCGCGAAGGTTTCCGTAAGGTAGGAGGACAGTCCGCCAAGGGCATCTTGGTTACGCCGCGAAGCAGTGCGTAAGCGCTCACCAAACCAACTGATTGCGGCCACCATCAGGGGAGTGATGATCAAAGCCGCTAGGGTGAGTGGCCAGTTGAGATAAAACATATAGGCCATGAGGGCGATCGCTGTTAACAAAGCAGGCAAAAGTTGTTGAAATACTCTAGTGATGACCATGGCGATCGCCTCCACATCCCCCGTTAATCGGTAGGTGAGATCACCACTGCCCATGCGCTCAAAAAAATCCACCCCAAGGCGATGCAGGTGGGCATACAAAATTAAACGAATATCGTAAACCACCCGAAAAGCAGCATCGGCCATCAACACATCTTGACCAAATTGACAGATCCCCCGCCCCAGAAAGAGCAGGATGGCAGCCCCTGCCCACGGTAATAACTGCCTCACATTGCCTGTCCCCACTAGTTCCGAGGTTTGACCCACTAACTGAGCAGCCAAGGGGGCCGTGCCCACAAAGCCCACCGTACACAGCAGTGCTAGGGAGAGGGTTCGCCAATAGCGCAATACATAGGGAAGAAGAAAACGATAACTGGTTTTGCCCAGCATGGCCTATTTACCAATACAAAAGCGGCTAAAGATTTCTGTGAGGACTGACTCGGTGACCTCTTCCCCCGTCAATGTGCCAAGGGCCCGGGCAGCCGCATGCAGGTCAATTGTCCAAAAATCCAGGGGCAGTTGGGCATCAATGGCCGCAAGCACATGATTGAGGGATTGGTGGACCTGTTCCAAGAGCCCGGCTTGGCGTTGGTTGATCGCAAAGTCTAGGTTGGCGGCGCTCACCCCTTGACCCTGGACAAGGTGCAAAATGGCGTCCTCAAGCTGCTCAATTCCCCTTTGACTGAGAGCCGAAAGCAGGACGGTGGGAATGGGGGCAATGGGCAATGGAATATCTTTAACCTCTGTGGTTTCACTGAGGAGATCCGCTTTGTTCAAAACAACTAAGACTGACTGAGGCGCTTGCTGCCGCCGCTGTTTTAGCTGGAGTTGGTCGTAAATCGCCTGATCGGCGGCGGTCCACCCTTGACTAGCATCGATGACCAGGAGAATGAGATCAGCGCTGAGGGCGGCTTGGCGCGATCGCTGGACGCCAATTTGTTCCACAAGGTTATCGGTCTCGCGAATGCCTGCGGTATCAAGCACTTGGATTGGAATCCCACCCACAACCAATTGAGACTCAACAATATCACGGGTGGTGCCCGGTAAATCGGTGACAATGGCGCGATCGCTCCGGCTCCAGGCATTGAGCAAACTCGACTTACCGACATTAGGGCGACCAACAATTGCCACTTTGAGTCCGGTGCGAATCAGTGCTCCCCGCTCTGCCGTGGCTAAAAATGCCTCTACCTGATGTTGTAACTGACGAATTTGCTCAGCAATGGCTGCGGGGTCAAGGGGAGGTAGCTCGTCAGTAAAATCTAGTCGCGCTTCAATTTCTGCCAACAGAGATAAGCAAGTTTGCCGAATCTGCTGGAGAGGGCGAGCCAATTTGCCCGTCAGACCCGCCAGCGCTATTTGGGCGGCGGTGGTGGATTGGGCAGCCACCAGTTCAGCCACACTCTCAGCTTGGGTGAGATCAAGGCGACCGTTGAGGAAAGCCCGGAGTGTAAATTCCCCCGGATCTGCGAGGCGTGCCCCGGCGGCCACACAAAGTTGCAGCACGCGCTGAACAGGGATGAGACCACCATGACAGTGAAATTCCACCACATCTTCACGGGTATAGGAACGGGGAGCAAGCATTAAAAGCAGGAGCGCTTCATCGACCCGTTCCTTGGTTTGGGGGTCTCGGACATAGCCATAGAGAATACGATGGGATTCCCAAGGCTGCTTGCCAGGGGCCTCAAATAAAGATTGGGCAATCGCTACCGCTTTGGCGCCGGAGAGACGGACAATGCCGATACTCCCTTGCTGGGGCACAATAGCCGTGGCGATCGCCGCAATCGTGTCATGGAAGTGTCGCACAACCCTTGGGGATACAACTCCCTAAAAACTCATCTCCGCTGCTTGCACTTTCTCCACCTGTTTCTTCTTCAGAACCAAGAGAATCTGGGAAAGTGTAATGGCGGCAAAGAAGACCAGCAACCACTTAATGCGGTTGGGGTCCTGAAGGACAATTTCCGTGTCTTTTTGGCCAAAACCACCCACATTGGGATTGTTGGTCAGGGCTGCACCAGCAACCACCGTTTGGCCTTCACGGACAATGAGCTCAGGGCCAGCGGGAACGGTTTCCGTCACGGCTTCGCCATTCTCGGGGGTAATCACCACCGCCGTGCTGCCATCGGGGTTAGGGGTAATACTAGTAATGGTGCCGGCGATCGGTGCCGTAAAGACATTGTTGTTGCTCTTTTCGCCGTTGGGATAGACTTGGCCGCGACCGCGGTTGCCCCCGGCATGGACAGCATATTTGCCGAAGTGGATCGATTTATCCGTCCCAGGGTTGGGGGCGAGGATGGGGAAAACAATTTCCTGATACTGCTCACCCGGCAGGGGACCCACGAGAATAATGTTTTGCTGATCGTCACTGTAGGGTTGGTAGTAAATGCCGCTGGTTTTGGCTTGCAGCTCCTCAGGGAGGCGATCGGGGGGAGCAATTTTGAAGCCCTCTGGCAGCATCAGCACCGCACCGACATTCAGACCCCCCTTAGAGCCATCCCCCAACACCTGTTGCACACTAGTATCGTAGGGAATTTTTACCACCGCTTCAAAAACGGAATCGGGGGTAACGGCCTGGGGCACTTCAACTTGGATAGGCTTAGCAGCTAAGTGGCAGTTGGCACAGACAATCCGACCAGTGGCTTCCCGAGGACTCTCGTATCCCTGCTGGGCATAGAAGGGATAGGCCTGCGCTTGCGGTGACCAAAAAAGTACACTGGCGGCAAGGGCGATCGCCAGCGTCAAGGATTTAAAAAAGTGTTTCATACCACTCCCTAAATGTCTTTTTACGTCCACCAAGGTTCTTTGCCTGTGCGGAAATCAATTTCCGTCCAGGGGGTAAACACCAGTTTGTCATCTTCTGTAACCGTGGCCTTCACCAGTGCCAAGGACAGGGGAGCAGGACCACGCACTACTTTACCGGTGCTATCGTATTGGGAGCCGTGGCAAGGACAAATGAATTTGTTTTCACTCACATTCCAAGGTACGACACAACCCAGGTGAGTGCAGACGGCATTCAAGCCGTAATTGGCAATTTGGTGATCTTCAGTAACAATCACGTAGGTGGGATCTCCTTTAATCCCTTGGGCGAGGGAGCGATCGCCCGGCAAATGCTTTGCGAGATACTCGGAAACCTTAATATCGTTGCCCAAAGCATCCTTGGCAACCGCACCACCCCCCGTGCCGCCACTGGCGGGTGGAATAAAATACTTGACGACAGGATAGAGGGCACCCAACGCTGTACCAGTGATGGTACCAAACGTCAGCAGATTCATAAACTGTCGCCGCCCCATATCGGGCACATCAGACATTCCAGAAACTTGAGCCATGGTTTACGCTTATTTACTTAAGGAATCGAAACGGACAGCCGTAAAATAATTACGTTTATTAACTATTATTACACCGTCCGAGCCGTCCCAACCCCAAGGGCTGAAATTCTGACAATGCTGACGCCCCTTACTGGTGATGAACTCCATGCCTTGCTCCTGCGCAAATGGGGGCGCTCCTTTGACCTTCAGTTTCGCCGCGTTGGCAATCGCATCTTTTTGCAGGTCATGTGGCGCTACCTGGAGCAGGCCTCTTATCCTGATACCCCCGAAGACTATGCTGCCCACCTAGGGGCGATCGCGCAGCACCTCAACGACTGGGGCTGTGCCCAGCAGGTCTGCACCTATATTGAGACCACCCGTGAAAAGCCCCGCCTCGGCAAGGCGGTGAATATTCCCCTCGACCTTGGCAGCCGTATTATTGAATGGCTGGAATAGCTGCCCCTAGCAGATTTTTGAAAAAACGTTAAGAATGTTAAAAAGGATTGCGATAATGTGGGAGATGTCCCCCCTATGCCTGAGAATGTTTGCGGAAGGTTACGTCAGCTCGTCGGGTCCATCGCCCTACCTATCTCTCCTTTGGGAGGTGGGTGAGTCGTAACATTCCAATGGCAGATGCCACATTATCAAGACCCTTGTTTTACAATTCCAACTTTGGAGGAACTCAATGAGCGTCGTCACGAAATCGATCGTGAATGCAGATGCCGAGGCCCGTTACCTCAGCCCCGGTGAACTGGATCGCATTAAAAACTTTGTCAGCACTGGCGAGCGTCGTCTGCGCATTGCCCAAACCCTGACAGAAAACCGTGAGCGGATTGTCAAGCAAGCGGGCGATCAACTCTTCCAAAAACGGCCTGATGTGGTCTCCCCCGGTGGCAATGCCTACGGTGAAGAAATGACCGCCACCTGCCTGCGGGACCTCGACTACTATCTGCGGCTTGTGACCTACGGTATCGTTGCGGGTGATGTGACCCCCATTGAAGAAATTGGTTTGGTGGGTGTGCGTGAAATGTACAACTCCCTCGGCACCCCCATTCCCGCCGTGGCCGAAGGAATTCGCGCCATGAAGAACGTGGCTTGCTCGCTGCTGTCTGCGGAAGATGCCGCTGAAGCCGGTTCTTACTTTGACTTTGTGATTGGCGCCATGCAGTAGGTCGCCTCAGCATCCTTCATTGACATTGATCCATCATCCAAATAGTTTTTGAGGAAAAAGAACTATGCAAGACGCGATTACCGCTGTCATCAACGCCTCTGACGTGCAAGGCAAATACCTCGACACCGCCGCCATGGAGAAGCTGAAAGCTTACTTCGCAACGGGTGAACTACGGGTGCGGGCTGCAAGCGTCATCAGTGCCAATGCCGCCAACATTGTCAAAGAAGCAGTGGCCAAATCCCTGCTGTACTCTGACATCACCCGTCCCGGTGGCAACATGTACACCACCCGTCGCTATGCAGCCTGTATCCGCGACCTCGACTACTACCTGCGCTATGCCACCTATGCCATGTTGGCTGGAGATCCTTCTATCCTCGATGAGCGGGTGCTCAATGGGTTGAAAGAAACCTACAACTCCTTGGGTGTGCCCATCGCTGCCACTGTCCAAGCCATCCAAGCCATGAAAGAAGTCACCGCCAGCTTGGTGGGTGCAGATGCCGGCAAAGAAATGGGCATCTACTTTGACTACATCTGCTCTGGCTTAAGCTAAGTACAGCTCTCCAGTGGCACATCTGTCTGGGAGTTAGGGGTTAGAGTGTCAGCCTGTCATGGCAATTGTGCTTAAACAGTCTGAATCTGGCCTTTAGCTCCCAGACGTGTAATCACCCCACACAGATTTGGAGTCCCATCCCATGCGCATGTTCAAAATTACCGCCTGTGTGCCGAGTCAAACCCGTATTCGCACCCAGCGCGAACTGCAAAACACCTATTTCACGAAACTGGTGCCCTACGAAAACTGGTTCCGCGAGCAACAACGCATCCAAAAAATGGGTGGTAAAATTGTGAAGGTGGAACTGTTTACGGGTAAGCCCGGGGTCAATACTGGTCTGGCCTAGGTACCCCTCTAAAGCTGTTTCCTAGCGATTTTGAGGCTTCACTGTTGAGATAGCTGATCGGCTGGGTTATTTCCTACTGAGACAATTATCTTGACGGTGAAGCTTTGCTCATGAGGGCAACTTTGACCAAGCCCTTTGAAGGCTGCTAAACGAGAAAACGCTCCCAGCCATCGCCATATTGGAACCGCATTTTCGGGAAAACGGCCTCTAAGTTCTCGTGGGGGCGCGGGATCACCGTTGACGACAAATAGAGGGTTTTTTCCTTGGGACTCTGAGCTGGAATTTTCTTAGCGGCTTCGACACCCGCTGCAACGGCAATTTGCACTTCAGAAACATCACCGCGCACAATAATTGTCAGGCGAGCACCACTGACCACTTCATAGCCCACAAGGGTAACACGCGCCGCTTTCACCATGACATCAGCAACCGCTAAGGCAGGGGGATGACCCAGTACCTCTACCATCCCAAGGGCAATGGGCATGAAGACTGCTCCTAAAATAAACACAAAAATTTGTTAGAATAGTGCCATTCTTGCGATCGCGAAGGGACGCACTGATTTGGCAACATCAGCATATCATCTCTATTGAGAGCCTTGATAAGTTCGAGGGGCGATCGCAATAATTGATTTTTATCGCCAAAATCATCTTTTCTAATTGAGTCTTTTTTGGGGCTATTTTAAGGACGCCCCATCCCCATTAGCTTCGCCAAGCCAATCCCCGTAAAGTAGAGGGCAAGCAGCGCAGCCGCCAACAGTCCCTGAGTAATCGGGTCGATGGAGGGGGTCAAGACCGCTGCCACGGCCACGGCAATCATCACCACGTAGCGCCATTGGCTAAGGAGTTGCGCAATTGAGACAATGCCTAGGGCAATGAGAACCATCTGGAGAATGGGGACTTGAAAGGCAAGGCCAGTGGCAAGGAGCAACAGCAAAATAAAGTCCACATAGCGATCGATCGACCACAGTTGCTCAACCACCTCTGCCCCATAGCTAATGAAAAAGCCGAGGGCAGCGGGAGCCAAGAGGGTATAGGCAAACACCAAACCAGCAATAAAGAGAAGGGATGAACCGAAAACCACCGGTGCCAGCAAGCGTTGCTCACGCCGTGTCAATCCCGGCAGGATAAAACGGATGGCCTGGTAGAGAATCATTGGGGTGGCCAGCAGAATGCCGCTGTAGGCCGCCGCTTTACAGGAGACAAAAAAGTATTCCCCCGGACTCAGTTGCAGGAACTTGGCGCCTTGGGCTGGTTTTTCAAGGAACTCAATGATCCAGCGGACTTGGCTAAAGCAGAGCCCAATAGTAACAGCAACGGTGCCGAGGACAACAAAGAGCCGCTGCCGCAACTCCTCAAGGTGATCCCAGAGGGACATTTCCACTTCGTTGGGCAATTCATCCTCCGGGTCAAGGGGGATGTTTTCCTCCAAGGACCTGTCAGCAATGGCTGAGGAGTTAGGAGAGGGACTCTCAATATCTGGAATATCGGGCGATCGCGTCATCAAATGTCAGGAAGTCTACCTCTTCAATCATTATGAACGAAGTTTCTAGATTGCATCCCCTTGATGTATCCCATATTTTAGAGAGGGGATGGCGTGTGAGACGTTATTATTTGCTAATTTGCTAATGCTCCCCCAAGGGATGGAGATCGAAGTCTAAAGTTCTAGCGCTGACACTGTCTATGTCCTTAATGGCAATTCCCCGCAGTTGGGGTAAGCTGCCGCTGACGGCTGAACTGCTCAGCAAATTACAACACCAACGGGAACTCGTCCTCACAGGGATGCCCCGCCTTGTCAAGGGCTTGGTGGCCACCACCTTGGCCCAGGAGAGTCGGCAATCGCTGTGTGTGATTACTTCCACCCTAGAGGAGGGGGGACGCTGGGCGGCGCAATTGGAACTCATGGGTTGGGATGCGGTTTTCTTTTACCCAACATCGGAGGCTTCTCCCTATGACCTCTTTGACTTGGAGGGGGAGATGGTCTGGGGGCAACTGCAAGTCCTCGTCGAGAGCGATCGCCCCAATATTGCAATTGTCACCACGGAACGGGCACTGCAACCCCATTTGCCGCCACCAGAGCAGTTTCGTGCCGCCTGTTTAACCTTGCAGGTGGGTCAGGCGTACTCCCTAGGGGAGGTGGCCACCACCCTGGCAGCCCTGGGTTATGAGCGGGTTTCCTTAGTGGAAACGGAGGGTCAGTGGAGTCGGCGCGGTGACATTGTTGATATTTTCCCCGTCTCGGCGGAACTACCAGTGCGCCTGCAGTGGTTCGGCGATGAGATTGAGTCGATTCGTGAGTTTGATCCGGCCAGTCAACGCTCCCTACACACCGAGGGGGATCGCCTGGATGTCCTTGAGCAGGTGACCCTGACGCCCATTAGTTTTACTCCCCTGATTGCCCAAGCCCTGCGGGCAGCGGATCACGCCCATCTGATTCCCGAGGATCAGGAGGGACTGCGGCGCTATCTTGGGTTGGCTTTTCCGGAGCCCGCTTCCCTCTTGGATTATTTGCCTGCCCAAACCCTCATTGCCGTGGATGAGCCCCCCCTGTGTGTTGCCCATGGGGATCGCTGGTATGAACACACCCACACCTACTGGCAAAGCCTTGAAACACCCCCGCCCCCCATCCATCGCCCCTGGTCCGCCAGTGCCCAAGCCCTCGAGCGGTTCCAACGGCTGCACCTCTATGAACTGGCCAGTGAGGGGTTAGGTCTCAATTTGTCAGCACGGGCGGTTCCAGCGATTCCTCACCAATTTGGTCGCTTGGCGGCAACGCTGCGGGAGGAGCGGGACAAGGGCTATACCGTATGGTTGGTCTCTGCCCAGCCGAGTCGCTCTGTCGCGCTTTTGCAGGAGCACGATTGCCCCGCCCAATTTGTGCCCAATCCCAAGGATTTTCCGGCCATTGATAAGCTGCAACAGCAGCGACTGCCCATTGCCCTGAAGGCCAGCGGTCTAGCGGAAATCAGTGGCTTTATCTTGCCCACGTTCCGCACGGTGCTGGTGAGCGATCGCGAGTTCTTTGGCCAGCATAACTTGGTCAACCTTGGCTATGTGCGCAAACGCCGCCGCGCTGCTGCTAAACAGGTGGATCTCAACAAGCTGCAACCGGGGGACTACGTCGTCCATCGCCAACACGGCATTGGTCAGTTTCTCCGCCTAGAAACGCTCACCATTAACAATGAAACCCGCGAGTACTTAGTTTTGCAGTACGCCGATGGCATTCTCCGCGTTGCTGCGGATCAACTCAACAGTCTTTCGCGCTACCGCACCCAGGAAGACAGGGCCCCCCAACTCAACAAATTAACGGGCAACACTTGGGAACGGACCAAAGCCCGGGTGCGCAAGGCCATCAAAAAAGTGGCGGTGGATCTGCTACAACTCTATGCCCAACGCGCCCAACAACGGGGGTTTGCCTTCCCGCCAGATACGCCCTGGCAGCGGGAGATGGAGGACTCATTTCCCTATCAACCCACCCCCGATCAACTCAAGGCCATCCAAGAGGTTAAGGCGGATATGGAGAGCGATCGCCCCATGGATCGGCTAGTGTGCGGGGATGTTGGCTTTGGTAAAACTGAGGTGGCCATTCGCGCCATCTTTAAGGCGGTAATGGCGGGCAAGCAGGTGGCCGTTCTTGCCCCCACCACCATCCTGACGCAGCAGCATTACCATACCCTCAAGGAACGCTTTGCCCCCTATCCAATTCAAGTGGGGCTACTCAACCGCTTTCGCAGTGAGCGGGAGCGCCAAGACCTCCTGCAAAAGCTAAAGATCGGCGAAATTGATGTGGTGGTTGGCACCCATCAACTCCTCAGCAACAGCGTCAAATTCCGGGACTTAGGACTGCTGGTGGTGGATGAGGAACAACGTTTTGGTGTCAACCAAAAGGAGAAAATCAAAGCCCTCAAAACCCAAGTGGATGTCCTCACCCTCAGTGCCACACCGATTCCGCGCACCCTCTATATGGCCCTGTCGGGGGTGCGAGAAATGAGCCTGATTACCACACCTCCGCCCTCGCGGCGCCCGATTCAAACCCATCTTGCCCCCTATGACCCAGAAACAGTCCGCAGTGCAATTCGCCAAGAATTGGATCGGGGGGGTCAAGTTTTCTATGTTGTCCCCCGCGTTGAGGGCATTGAGGCGGTGGCGGCCAAGCTCCAAGGAATGGTGGTCGGTGCCCGTATTCTGATTGCCCACGGCCAGATGGCAGAGGGGGAACTGGAATCGACGATGCTTGGCTTTAGCAATGGCGAGGCCGATATTCTGGTTTGTACGACTATCATTGAGTCCGGCTTAGATATTCCCCGCGTCAATACGATTTTGGTGGAGGATGCCCAGCGGTTTGGGTTGGCACAGCTTTATCAACTGCGGGGTCGCGTTGGCCGAGCGGGAATTCAGGCCCATGCCTGGTTGTTTTACCCGCGTCAAGAGGTGCTCACCGATGCCGCCCGTCAACGGCTGCGGGCAATTCAGGAATTTACGCAACTGGGATCGGGTTACCAACTGGCGATACGAGACATGGAAATTCGCGGTGTGGGCAATCTCCTAGGGGCACAGCAGCACGGTCAACTGGACAGTGTTGGCTTTGATTTGTACGTGGAACTGCTAGAGGAGGCGATCGCTGAAATTCGTGGTCAGGAGATTCCCACCGTTGACGATACCCAAATCGATCTCAATGTCACTGCCTTTATTCCCGCTGACTATATGCCCGACTTGGCGCAAAAGATGGCCGCCTACCGCGCCGTTTCCGCTGCCACAACCAAAGAAGACTTGATGCAATTGGCCGCAGAGTGGAGCGATCGCTATGGCGCATTGCCCAAATCAGTTCAGCAACTGCTGCGGGTTGTTGAACTCAAGCAACTGGCGCGTCAGTGTGGCATTAGTCGCATTCGCCCGGAAGGGAAGCAGCATGTGATCTTGGAAACTTCCATGGCGGAACCAGCTTGGAAACTGCTGCTGGAGCAACTGCCCACCCATCTCCAAAGTCGATTTGTCTATAGTCAGGGCAAAATCACTGTGCGGGGTCTAGGGACACAACCCGTAGAAAAACAACTGGAGCAGCTCATTGACTGGTTCAGCCAAATGAAAACAACCGTTGCTACAGCTCCCTAAAGAACGGATTGAGGATCCAATTGCTGCAAAAGTGGTTCAAGGACCGCTTCCCAAGGGGGGAGGGGAGTCCCAAGAACGGTCTCCAACTTCTCGCAGTTGAGGGTGGAAAAGGCGGGTCGCTTGGCCCGTGTGGGATACTCACTGCTGGGAATCGCCTCCAGGGTGGCGGCGGCATAGCCCTTGGCCCGCAGGTGATCGAAAATTTTTGCTGCGAAGCCATACCAACTCGTGCTGCCTCGGGGTGTCAGGTGATAGAGGCCACTGAGGGAGGGAGTCGCCTGCCAGTGTTCCAGCAGTTGATAGGTGACTTGGGCAATGAAGGGAGCAGCCGTGGGCGTACCGATTTGATCGGCAACCACCCGCACCAAAGGACGGGTTTGGGCAAGGCGAACCATTGTCCGCAGAAAGTTCTTCCCCCGCAGGTCATAAACCCAACTGGTGCGCAAAATCAGGTGGGCGGGGTGATGGCGGGCGATCGCCTGCTCCCCTAGCCACTTAGTGTAGCCATAGGCATTGAGGGGGGCAGGGGCATCGGTTTCGCGATAGGGCAGGGATTGATTGCCCGCAAAGACATAGTCTGTGGAGTAGTGAATCAGCAACCCTCCTAGCTCAGCCATGGTTGCTGCCAAGAGGCCAACGGCGGTGCTATTAATCCGTTGTGCCCGCTCGGTTTCCTGTTCCGCCTGATCCACCGCAGTATAGGCTGCCGCATTGATGACCACATCGGGGCGAAGGGTTTTCAGCAAGGGAGAAATAGCATCTAAATCTTCCAGGTCCAGGGTGACGGCGGTGCCTTGGCGAGCAACGGGAATCACTTCAACCCTAGGGGGTGCCTGCTGCACCAATTGCCAGCCCACCTGTCCCGTTGCCCCCAAAATGAGTAGGCGCATCTTTTGCCCTCCTTGATTCACAAACTGATTGTTAAAATACTTTAAGAGTTTGTGCCACTGCCCATGAATACGGCCATTGTCCCCAGCGACTCCGCCCCCCAAGAGATTGCGATCGCGGCTGAAACCCTTCCCAATGATCTAGAGAGCTTTCAACCCTACGATCCAGTGGCCATCGATGCCTACTATCGGCAGCGACCTCTCCTGGTCTTGAGTCGCTGGTTGCGGATTCTCTGGCCAGTGTTTTGGCTCCTTTTTAATCGTTGGTGGGACAAAGTCACAGGCCAAAGTAAACAAAATCAACGGCAACGAGCGATCGCCCTGCGGGAAACCCTAACCCGCCTTGGCCCTGCCTATATCAAAGTGGGACAGGCCCTCTCCACCCGTCCGGACCTGTTGCCAGCGGTGTATTTGGAAGAATTGACAAAACTCCAAGATCAGCTACCCCCCTTTCCTAATGAAGTGGCCTTTCAGTTTATTGAGGAGGAACTGGGCGCCCCCCCCAACGAACTCTTTGCTGAACTGAGTGATCATCCCATTGCCGCTGCCTCGTTGGGACAGGTGTATCGCGGCAAACTCCACAGCGGCGAAGAGGTAGCCGTTAAGGTGCAACGCCCCGGTTTGGCAGAAAGTATCACCTTGGACATTTACATTCTGCGGGGGGTGGCCTATTGGGCAAAACGCCTGATCAAGGAGATTCGCAGTGATTTAGTGGCCATTCTCGATGAATTTGCCAGCCGCCTCTTTGAGGAAATGGACTATACCCAAGAGGGACGCAATGCCGAACGCTTCGCCCGTCTCTATGGTCACCTTACCGATGTCTATATTCCCAAAATTTACTGGAAGTACACACGGCGGCGGGTGCTGACGATGGAGTGGGTGACGGGGGTCAAACTCAACCAACCGCAGCAAATTCAGGCCTTGGGGATTGATCCGCGCTATATGGTGTATGTGGGGGTGCAGTGCTCCCTACGGCAGTTGCTTGAACATGGGTTTTTCCATGCGGATCCCCATCCGGGGAATCTGTTGGCCATGCCCAGCGGCAAATTGGCCTATCTCGACTTTGGCATGATGAGTGAGATTGCTCCAGAGCAGCGCTATGGCTTACTGAATGCCATTGTCCACATTGTTAACCGTGAGTACGAAAGCCTTGCCTATGACTATGTTCGTTTAGGGTTTTTAACCCCCGATACGGATGTGAAACCCATTATTCCAGCCTTGGCCTTGGTCTTTGAGGATGCTTTGGGGGCGAGTGTTTCGGAACTGAATATCCAACGCATTTTCGATCGCCTGTCAGAGGTGATGTATGAGTATCCCTTTCAAGTGCCCGCCTATTATGCCTTGATTGTGCGATCGCTCCTGACCATGGAGGGGATTGCCATGGGCGTTGACCCCAACTTTAAGGTACTCAGTGCCGCCTATCCCTACATTGCCAAGCGGCTACTCACGGATCCTGCCCCGGAGCTGCGCACGAGTCTTGCAAGCCTGCTCCTCAAGGATGGTCAATTTCGCTGGACGCGCCTAGAAAATCTGCTGCGTAATGCCCGCGAGAGCCGTGACTATGACTTTAATGTGGTGCTAGAGCAGGCTTTGGATTTTCTCTTTTCGGAGCGGGGTGCTGAGTATCGCGATCGTCTGGCGGATGAGATTGTCAAGAGCCTCGACACTTGGGCACGGACAACAATGGGGCAATGGAACCTTGGGCAACTCTTACCCCTACTCAGCCGTCCAGTACCCGCAACGGCCAGTGCCAACATCCTCAGTGAAGCCAATGCCCTAGAGCATTTGCGCCGCATTTTCAGCATTTTGCAGGATACCCCCGGTTTTGATTGGGGCAAGGTGATCCCTGCAATTGTGCGGATGATTGCCCGCCCAGAGGTGCAGCAAATGGGTCAGCGCATTGTCAATGGCCTCCTGCAGCGGGCGATCGCTCGCTTTATTCGGGAGATGTTGCTGGCGGACTCGCAGCCGGCGCTACAGACGACGAGTCTGCCTCGCTAGGGTCTGGGGAGACAGCCGGTGGTGCCACCTCCGGAGCGGGAGAGCTTGGTGCAGGGGTCACTTCCTCAGGGGCTAGGGGTGAAGCCTGATCAGCCCCAGAGGGGCTAGGGGCTGGCGCAGTGGGTTCTTGGCGGGGGGTTGCAGCAGGGGGCAGGCACCTCTCAGGACGATACTCAAAGGCAAAGGTGATCGCTAGGGCTTGATATTTGCCGGTGGCCTCAAAAGCTTGCTTTTGTACTTGTTCTAAAGCTGCCTGATCCAAGAGCGCAGAGCCACTGCTGCGAATAATTTGGGGATTGCGGGTGAGCAAGCCCGTTTCTGGGGCCGCATTTGCAGGGAGCAATTCACCTTGGGGAGTGACGACCACCGCAACCATTGTTTCCCCCTGTAGGCGATCGCCACAGGCCTCCTGAGGATAAAAGTCCGTAATGCGCTGAGCAAAATTCACTTGAATATCTGTTGTATTCAGTGTTGACCGCGTTTGATTAAACCAACGGGACAAAGCTGCTGCTGCTTCCCCTGCGGTACGGGCGATCGGCTCATTCGCTGGAGATGCGGGAGTTGGTGAGACCAGTTCTGGAGCAACGGCAACCTCTTCGTTGGGTCCTGTGGGCACAACCGGTAAGGGGCGGGTGGGCGGGGGCAATTGCCACAGGGGGGGCAAAGGCTGCACCGGCACTGGATTGGGAAGGAGTGGGGGCGATAAGGGGGGCAGCGGCGCCAAGGGGGCAAAGGAAAGGGGGGGTGGCTCAATGCCTGTAAACGGCAGCGGCGGTGGTGTGGTGGTGGCCAGGGGTGGTAGTTCTGTAGGCAAGAGGGGTTGGATAGATGGCAGATCCGCTTCTAGTTCTGGAGAAAGACTGACCAAGGGCACCAGTTGATCACTGGCCAACTCTGGGGGGGTGGGTTCGGGGACACGCACAAAGGAAAGGATAACGGCGTGCAAAAGAATTGAACTGGCGATCGCCAGCCGGTTTGGCTCCCACACTGGCCATTGAGAAAGCCTCTGCCAGATTGGTTGAATGGGTAACCGCAGCATACAAGCACTCCACACCCGTGAATATCCATGACGATTCTATCTTGGCTAATGATTCCTAATGCCAAGGGAAACTTGCTACGATAAACGAACAACGCCATCCCAATATGGCTGGCTGCCAATAGACTCCCTATCAGTGATGCCCACCCAATTCCAAGAAGTTGAAGTTATACTCAATCGTTTTTTTGTAAAAAAATTGAGTCGACCTGATCTTACATTTCATGAATACCAATGCCAATTTACTCAAGTGCCAGAACAAGGTAGCGAGCAAAAAGCTATTTCCAGTGTTTGCTACAAACTAGGAGTCACTGCTGTTCGACTAGGGAGCTGCATTATTACAAGGGAGCCTATTGACCCTGAGAGAATGCGAACTAAGGATTGGCAGTTACAGCTAATAGGATGTAGAGAACTGAGCTGTCAAAATTATCGTGAAAGGCAGGCTCTGGAAACCTTTGAAAGAAAAATTCTAGAGGAAAAGTTAAAAGAAACATTTAAGAAAACTATAATTGAAAAAGACTATGAATTAGGGTTGATTTGGTGGATTTCTGGCGAAGAAGGGTTAGAAAAAACAGGTCATGGCTGGGAAGTACATAGAGGCAGACAAATTGATCTCAAAATAGAAACAGATGAAAAATTATACTTAGAAATTGATATTCATCATCGATTTTATACTCCATTCAAACTTGAGTGGTGGCTCAGTGAATATCCTAATATCCAAATCAAGTACGTGAGGAATACCTACAAAGATAAGAAAAAGTGGATCCTTGAAAATTTTGCGGACAAAAGTCCAAATGAAATACAAATAGAAGCCCTAGGAATAAGCCTAGCAGAGTATCACCGTCAAGAGGGAGCAACTCAACAAGAAATAGATGAGTCCCGAGTTGTAATTGTTAAGAAAATCAGCGACTACAAGGCTAAGCCAGTATATCATTTGTCTCAAAGACTATCACCAATTCTCACAATGGAAACGTTAGCGCAAATTGCTGAACAAGGAAGAGAAAAAAAGGAAATTCAAGGTGTTTTTGACTACATCAGGAAAAACATTGGTACACGTTTGCAAGAATCACAAAAAATAGCTCAGGTCATTTTCAAAAACGTTTATAATCTCAGTAGTCAGCCAGAGATAATGAAAGTTAATGGTTTTGTCATGCCTCGTGCAAAACTATTAGCTCGAAACAATAAAGAAGTCAATCAAACAGCTAGAATTAAATCCTTTGGCTGTGCCAAGATTGGCGAAACAAAATTCGGCTGCCTAAATTTATTTGATAATAAACCCGAGTATCCAGAGGAAGTACACAAATGTTTACTGGCAATAGCAAGAAGTAGTGGGGTACAGATAAAAATAGACTCCTACTTTACAGGAAGTGACTATCCAAAAGATGATTTAGCTCAACAACGATTTTGGCAACAATGGGCTGCTCAAGGAATTAAAACTGTTTTAGTAGTGATGCCTTGGTCCCCCCATGAGGAGAAAACAAGGCTACGAATTCAGGCATTAAAGGCGGGAATCGCTACTCAGTTCATGATACCCACACCCCAGGATAATCCCTACAAAGCTCTCAATGTTGCCTTGGGACTGTTGTGTAAAGCTAAGTGGCAGCCTGTCTATCTAAAACCATTAGATGATCCTCAGGCTGCTGACTTAATTATCGGTTTTGACACCAGTACAAACCGAAGGCTGTACTATGGTACGTCTGCTTTTGCAATTTTAGCCAATGGTCAAAGCTTGGGTTGGGAGTTGCCAGATATACAACGGGGCGAAACTTTCTCTGGTCAATCCATTTGGCAAGTTGTGTCTAAGCTAGTGCTGAAATTCCAAGACAACTATGATTCTTACCCTAAGAAGATCCTACTGATGCGGGACGGGCTTGTTCAAGACGGGGAGTTTGAACAAACAATCAGAGAACTAACTCACCAGGGTATCGATGTCGATATCTTAAGTGTCCGTAAGAGTGGCTCGGGGAGGATGGGACGTGAATTGACTTCAGGCAATACCGCAATAACCTATGATGATGCTGAAGTGGGCACTGTAATTTTTTATTCTGCAACTGACTCATTTATATTACAAACCACTGAGGTCATCAAGACGAAAACTGGCCCCCTTGGTAGTGCTAGACCTCTGCGGGTTGTGCGTCACTACGGCAATACACCTTTAGAGCTACTGGCTTTGCAGACCTATCACTTGACTCAATTGCATCCTGCCAGCGGATTTCGCTCCTGCCGGCTGCCTTGGGTACTGCACTTGGCTGATCGGAGTAGTAAGGAGTTTCAGCGGATAGGTCAGATCAGCCTTTTGCAGAATGTTGATCGAGAAAAGTTAATTGCTGTTTGACGAGAAAATAGACTTTAATCTATCAAAGTAGAGAACAAAATTGAAATAACCTATGCAACTTACCCAAGTATAGGCAGAAGCCTCTTAAATCGGGCAATTAGCCGATGATGAAGATGATTGTCTTTAGATAAAATTCTATGAGTTACGCGATTTGTATTGGCCTGTCTTGAGTTGAAAGCGGCATCAGGTGCTTAAAATTAGATCTGATAATACGAGAAAGTAGAAAAGATTATCAATCGTTATATTGTCAAAAGAAACCCCTCACCCTATGCTTGTTTTAGAGATAGAAAGACGGTGATTAACGTTACGATAACAATCGGCTATCCCGTCATTATTTTCTGTAGCGATCGCTCTGATTGCAACTCTAGCTTTTGTCCTGCTTACCCTTATTCTAATTAGGAGAGCTTACTCATGCCAATTGCTGTGGGAATGATTGAAACGCGCGGATTTCCCGCCGTCGTCGAAGCAGCAGATGCAATGGTCAAAGCCGCTCGGGTTACCCTGGTGGGCTACGAAAAAATTGGGAGTGGGCGGGTCACCGTGATTGTGCGGGGTGATGTCTCCGAAGTGCAAGCGTCAGTAGCTGCCGGGGTCGATTCTGCCAAGCGTGTCAATGGCGGAGAGGTGCTGTCCACGCACATTATTGCCCGTCCCCACGAAAACCTTGAGTACGTATTGCCCATTCGCTATACCGAGGCAGTGGAGCAATTCCGAAACTAAGGGATTTGGCAGTTTGGTGGAGTTTTCAGTTGCCTCGCTGATCGATACCTCTTGTTCTTTTAGTCCTTGACTGGTTTGACGTTTAGGAGTTACTACAATGGCAATTGCCGTCGGTATGATTGAAACCCTTGGTTTCCCCGCAGTGGTGGAAGCCGCAGACGCAATGGTGAAAGCTGCTCGCGTTACCCTGGTAGGCTACGAGAAAATTGGGAGCGGTCGGGTCACCGTGATTGTCCGTGGCGATGTTTCTGAAGTGCAGGCTTCGGTTGCGGCGGGGGTCGAAAATGTGAAACGGGTGAATGGGGGTCAGGTGCTCTCCACCCACATCATTGCTCGTCCCCACGAAAACCTTGAGTACGTATTGCCCATTCGCTACACCGAAGCGGTGGAACAATTCCGCGAAAGCGTTAGTGGTATCCGTCCGATGGGTCGCCCATAGTGAAAATCGCGCGAGTGTGCGGCACCGTTACCAGTACTCAAAAAGAAGACACCTTAACGGGAGTCAAGTTTCTCGTCTTGCAATATTTGGGTGAGGACGGCGAATTTTTACCCGACTACGAAGTGGCTGCGGATACGGTTGGTGCAGGACAGGATGAGTGGGTATTGGTAAGCCGAGGCAGTGCCGCCCGCCATATTATCAATGGCACCGACAAACCCATTGACGCAGCCGTTGTCGCCATTATTGACACCGTAAGTCGGGATAATTATTTGCTCTACAGCAAACGTACCCAGTATTAGCATTGGAGACTTCTCCCTATGGCGGTTCAAAGCTATGCGGCACCTCCAACGCCGTGGTCTAGGGATTTAGCGGAACCAGAGATTGCCCCCACGGCTTACGTCCACTCCTTCAGTAACCTCATTGGCGATGTCCGCATCAAAGATTATGTTCACATCGCCCCCGGCACCTCCATCCGTGCCGATGAAGGAACGCCCTTCCACATTGGCTCTCGCACAAATATTCAAGACGGCGTTGTCATCCATGGCCTCCAACAGGGACGGGTGATTGGCGATGATGGCCAAGAGTATTCTGTCTGGATCGGTGATAATGTCTCAATTACCCACATGGCACTGATCCACGGCCCTGCCTACATTGGCGATGGCTGTTTTATTGGCTTTCGCTCAACGGTGTTTAATGCCCGGGTTGGTGCTGGCTGTGTGGTCATGATGCATGTCCTGATTCAAGATGTGGAAATTCCACCGGGAAAATATGTGCCTTCGGGAATGGTGATCACGACGCAACAGCAAGCCGATCGCCTGCCGAATGTGGAAGAGTCAGATATTCACTTTGCCCAGCACGTGGTTGGCATTAATGAAGCGCTGCTATCGGGGTACCAGTGTGCTGAGAATATTGCCTGTATTGCCCCGATTCGCAATGAACTGCAGCGTCAAGAAGATCCACCAACCCTACACGTTGAAATGCTCACCGGGGAAAAGAACACCATGACCACAGACTATGGGACTCATGTCCGCCAACTCTTGCAGCAGGGATACCAGATCAGTTTGGAATATGCAGATGCGCGGCGGTATCGCACTAGCTCTTGGCAAAGTGGCCCGACCTTAACAGGGCAGCAGGAGTCTCAAGTGATGGCGGCGATCGCGCAACTACTCAAGGAACATGAGGGCGAGTATGTGCGCCTGATCGGTGTCGATCCCAAGGCCAAGCGTCGTGTTTTCGAGGAAATCATTCAACGTCCCGGCCAAGCAGCGGTGGCTAGTAGCAGTAGCTCTCGTCCCAGTGCAACGGTGAATGCATCTCCAGTGGGCTCCTTGGATGCCGCCGTTGTGGCTCAGGTGCGGCAGTTGCTCCAACAGGGGTATCAAATCGGCACCGAGCACGCCGATGCCCGCCGCTATCGCACCAGTTCTTGGACAAGCTGTGCTCCCATTCAATCCAAACAGGAGCCGGAGGTGTTGGCCGCCCTTGAGGCCTGCCTCCAAGAACATGCGGGTGAATATGTGCGCCTGATTGGCATTGATCAAAAGCAAAAGCGGCGCGTCCTCGAGCAAATTATTCAGCGCCCGCAGGGACCGGTGGCGATCGCCCCAAAAACACCCACGCCAGTGGCTACCAGTCATGCCTCCGTCAGCTCTGGTGGCAATGACACTCTTCTCAGTGCCGATCTGGTGAACCAAATTCAAGACCTGTTGCGCCAAGGCTGCCAAGTCATCACCGAGTATGCCGACCAGCGCCGCTTCCGTACCAGTTCTTGGCAAAGCGGCATCAAAATTACTTCTGCCCAGCAAATCAATGATCTGAGGTCTTTCCTTGCTGAGCATCAGCGGGATTATATCCGCCTTGTGGGCGTCAATCCCCAAGCCAAACAGCGGGTCTTGGAAACCATTATTCACCGCCCCAATGGCAAAGCCGCCAGCAATGGCAATAGCACCCGTGGTCAAGGGTTCACACCGCGGCCAACTGCCTCCAGTCAAGGGAGCCCTAGCACTCATAGCCTCAGTCAAGAGGTGATTGAACAAGTGCGGCAACTCCTGCAACAGGGCTATACCCTCGGCTTAGAACATGTAGATGCCCGTCGCTACCGCACCAACTCTTGGCAAAGCGGCCCCCGCATTGAGGCGAAAAATCTCAATGAAGCCCTTGCTGCGATTCAGGCTTGCCTCCAAGAATACAGTGGCGAGTATGTGCGGCTGATTGGCATTAATCCTGCCGGCAAGCAGCGGGTGGCCGAAATCCTACTCCAACAGGCTGCTAAGTAGCCCTCCCGGCGAGGTGCCCCCATGCCCCTGCCGCCCTTAGCCCTGCCCCCTTCACCTGCGGTTCGCATTGTTGGTGATGTGGTGGTAGATCCCCAAGCCGTTTTGGCACCGGGGGTGTTGCTTTGGGCAGAAGCAGGGGCTGCCATTCGGATTGCCTCAGGTGTCTGCATTGGCATGGGTTGCATCATTCACGCCCACGGCGGCACCATCGCAATTGGCGAAGGGGTCAACATTGGTGCGGGAGTGCTGCTAATTGGGGCGGTGACGGTTGAACCCCATGCCTGTATTGGTGCCAGTACCACGGTGATGCAAACAACGATTCCCGCTGGGGCGGTGGTGGCCGCCGGTTCTCTTGTGGGGGATCGGAGTCGTCGTTGGCCCCCTGCCGCAGAAACGAGTCATCCCCAACAGAGGACTGTCTTTCCTGAAGATCCTTGGCAAGAGCCAGCAACAACTGCCCATACTTCAGAGAATTCCCCACAACAGGAGCAGGAGGCTACCGACTCTCCCCCTAACCATCAGGAAAGTCCAGCCGCCGCACCACCAGAGACAAGCACTGCCACAAGGCCTAAGGCAAGCGTGGTCTATGGTCAAGCCTACGTTAGTAAGATGTTTGCTAAGATGTTTCGCGTAGCGCCCATCCCACCCACGGGGGATAATTCTGCCCTAGGAAGTAGTCAGTAATGCAATGGTTTCCACATGAGCTGTTTGGGGAAACATATCGAGGGGCTGAATTTTTGCTAGTTGATAGGTACCGGTACTGCAGAGGTGAGCCAGATCCCGGGCCAAGGTGGCAGGGTGACAACTGACATAGAGAAGGCGTGGCGGACAGTTGTGGAGAATGGCGTCAAGAACGGCGCGATCGCACCCTTTACGTGGTGGATCAAGAATCAGCACATCCACGGCCTGATCGTAGCGGGGCAGCCACTCCTCTGCCTTGGCACAGACAAAGTGAGCATTGTTAATACCGTTGTGTTGGGCGTTGGCGATCGCCTGCTGTACCGAGGCAGAATGCACTTCAACACCAATGACTTCAGCCACGGCGCCCGCAAGGGGTAGGCTGAGGGTCCCCACGCCACAGTAGAGATCCACCAGTCGTTCCTGACCCGTTGGGGCAATCCAGTCTCGCAGGGTGGTGACCAGTTGCTCCGCTTGGGCTGTGTTGACTTGAAAAAAGGTGGTTGAGGCAATCTGAAACCTCACCCCTGCCATTTCCTCCCAAAGGTAGGGCCGCCCGGCCAGCACCTGTGTCTCGTCGCCAAAGATGCGATTTCCCACGTGATGATTGAAGTTGACACAGACCCCTATCACCCCTTGAAACCGCTGTAACCAACCTTCTGCTTCTGCCGCCAAACCAGCGGGTAATGGCCCGGCAAGCACGAGGGTAATGAGCTGCTCCCCTGTGCGCTGACCGATGCGCAAGCCAAGGTGGCGAAACCCCGGTTCATGGGTCTGTTCACGGTAGATCGGCCAAGGTTGTAATGCCTGCTTCAGGGCAGCCAAGAGGGGATTGAGGCGGGGATCCTGCACTGGACATTGATTGAGGTTCACCAAGTGATGGGAGCCTTTTTGGTAATAGCCGGCAACCACGGCACCGTGGCGGCGACCGAGGGGATACGTTACTTTATTGCGATAGCCAAAGGGGTTAGGGGCAGCCAAAATCGGTAGAAACGCTTGGGGTTCAAGATGGCCAATGCGGGCGATCGCGTCCTTCACCAGTTGTTCTTTGGCTGCCAGTTGAGTTGCATAGGCCACCCGCTGCCACTGACAGCCGCCACACTTATCGGCCACAATACAATTTGGGCGCACCCGCTGTCCTGAGGGCTGTACCACCTCCAAGACTTTGCCGTGGGCATATTGTCGCTTGACATGGGTCAGTCGCACCCGCAGGCGATCGCCCGGAACCGTATCGGCCACAAAGACCACCCGATCCTGCCAGCGTCCTACCCCCTCCCCCGTGTGGCTTAAGGAGTCAATCCTTAGCTCAATAGTGGCGCCCTGCTGCCAAACGCTCATCAATTGACGTCTAAAATTACTAAACGTTAGGAATAAGTTAAGGAAAACCAGCAAGCTCTATTTTCGCTGCTATACTGCTAGCGGTGCAATCGGACGTCTGCACTAAAGTGATTTTGGAGTCGATCCCCTATGCTGAAGCGTCTTTCACCTTGGTTACTGGCACTGGCACTACCCGTAGGTACCCTTTTCACCTCCCCTGCCAAAGCAGCTAACTTTGTCTCCCTCACCTATGGTCCTTTTCAGCGCTCCTTCCCCCTGTCGGAGCTAGAAGAATTTGTGTCCACCAAAGAAGCCACGGGACAATTGCGAGGATTGATGCGACTGGTTTCCAAAGACGACCAAGCTAAGCTTCTTGAATTTTTGGGTATGCGGTTGCCCTTTAACGTTGTACAAACCGATCAAATTCTTGCCAGCCCCATTGGTAAAGATTTGCTCAAACAATTTTCTCAGGTGACAATTCGCCGTGATCAAGCTGGGGAAGTTGCCCTTCGCGGTGCCATGATCACTGCCGCTGCCTCCCCAGAAGGCTTGAGTATGATGTCGTTTTTGAAAAACTATCCTGGTGAAACCATTAACTTGGATTTGCGCAAGCTCAGGGAAATGCTCACCAAACAAGATGGGATTATGGGCATGCTTGGGAAATTGCGCCCATAGCGCGAAACATATTGACCAAGACGCGCGACAATCCCCACCGTTGAGGGCAGGCAAGGATAGCGCCGACGGGGTGCCTTGCTACAATGGATTTGTCAGTAACAACCACGCTGATCGACGGCAGGACACGTCGGAAGCAGCGCCTGGGCAGATACGAGCAGCGGTTACGCCCTCGGCCCAGGAATCCACCGAAGCGACTCAGAAGCGGTTCAATGTCACGCTTGAGCGCGGAAGGAATCTTTGGCCTTGAGGGTAGGAAGGATGTCAATGAGATGTAAAATTAATAATTTCGGTGCAGGGGTAAAGAGACGCCTGCATTTTTTCATCAGCTACTCCTGCTCTCGCAACCCTGTCCACCAACGATTCAAGGGGGCATAGAGCAAGGGTGCCCAAAGACTACTCATAATAGCTGAGCTAAGCGCTACTTGCTGATAGTGCTGCCAAATCTCTTTTAGGGGAAAGCCACTGCCAAGGGTCATTTGGAGTGCGATAACGGTTTGCTGCAGGATGGCCATTGCAAAGGTAATCAGAGCAACGGAAATAAAATCCTCAGAAACAAAGCGCTGCTTTTGCATCAGGCCGGTCAGCCCCCCCACGAAAGCTAAGCTGACGGCGTGGCTAGGATGAGCACTGACCAACCCATCTTGAATCCAGCCGAGGGCAATGCCCGCCAGGACCCCTTGACTCCAGGAGCGCTTGACACTCCACGCCACCACCCAGATTAAAAACCAGTCCGGCACCAAAAGAGGCAAGTTAGGTAAGTGAATAAAGCTCAGCAGGGCACAGAACCCTACAGAGCCAATGGTAATTAGCCAGTTGAGGCTAGTTTGGTATAAACGTGTCTGTCGGTTCAGCATAGGGAATGACGGTGACCCACTCAAGGCGATCAAGCGGTGCGCCAAGAATAACGGTGGCATGGGGACGGGTGGGATCGCTCAGTTCCACCGATTGCACCTCACCAATGGGAATGCCTGCTGGATAAAGACTACTCAGGGCTGAGGTATAAAGAACATCCTTGGGCTGCACCTTGGGGTCCTTCTCTAAAAACTCGACAATGACCTGCTGGTTCAGTTGTCCCCGCAGAATCCCCATCTGCCGCGTCCGACCGACCACAACCCCGACGCGACTGGCGGGATCCGTGAGCAACGTCACCCGGCTGGTATTGGGGGTAATGCTTGTAATGCGACCCACAAGGCCACCGTTGCCCACCACAACTGAACCAATGGTGAGACCCTGGCGACTGCCTGCCCCCAAGAGGAGCGATCGCCACCACTGATCGGAACTGCGCCCAATCACCGGAACAATGAGGCCATTCCAATTGGGGAGCATTGGTGCATGTAGCATTTGCCGCAACCGTTGGTTTTCCGCTTGGACGGCCGCCAGTTGCTGCTCCAGTTGCCATGTGCGGGCTTGAATCAAGGCTTGCTGATCATCCACCGCGCCTTGAAAGGGCAAACTGAGCAGGCGGTAGAGTTCACGAATCGCTGCCCCATTGGTTTGGCGCACAATCCAAGCACTGGTGAGCACCAAAGCGCCAAGGACTAGGCCACCTGCATAGCGCCCCCACCAGCGCAGTAAAAAAGCCATAGCTACTGAATCCTTAGCCAATCACTGCCGGCTGTGTGGAAAAGACACGAGCCAAGTCTTTGAAGTTTTCCAGGACACGACCAGTACCCATGACCACACACCGCAGGGGATCCGCTGCCACATGGACGACAATGCCCGTTTCATGGCTAATGAGGGTATCCAGACCCCGTAGCAGCGCACCGCCGCCGGCCAACATAATCCCGCGATCAACAATATCTGCAGCTAGTTCCGGCGGAGTTCGCTCAAGGGTACGCTTAATTGCTTCAATAATGGCCGAGAGGGGTTCAGCCATGCTTTCGCGAATCTCCTCTGCTTTGACCACAACTGTGCGTGGTAGACCAGAGAGTTGGTGCAGGCCCCGCACTTCGATGGATTCGGAGTCATAGCTGTCATTGGGGTAGGCAGAGCCAATGCGAATCTTGATCTCCTCAGCCGTACGTTCGCCAATAATCAGGTTGTGCACTTTTTTCAAATATTGGACAATCGCCTCAGAGATTTCATCCCCAGCCACCCGGACCGATTCACTTAAAACGGTGCCCTGCAAACTGAGAACCGCCACCTCGGTCGTGCCACCACCAATGTCGACAATCATGTTGCCCGTCGGTTCTTCGACGGGTAAACCCGCCCCAAAGGCGGCGGCTACGGGTTCATCAATTAAGTACACTTCCCGCGCTCCAGCACCTCGAGCAGCATCCTCAATGGCCCGGCGTTCGACACCGGTAACGCCACTGGGAATACCAATCACCACCCGGGGGGCAAACAAATTCTTACCGCCGTGCACTTGGCGCATAAAGTGCTTCAGCATCAGTTCGGCACGCTCAAAATCGGCAATCACACCATCCCGCAGTGGACGTACGGCCACCACATTCCCCGGTGTCCGCCCCAGCATTCGCTTCGCTTCAGCGCCAACGGCAAGGGGTTGTTTGGTGTTTTGGTCAATGGCAACAACGGAGGGTTCCTCTAAAACCACACCCCGTCCGGACATATAAATCAGTGTGTTAGCTGTGCCCAAGTCAATGCCGATATCTCGTGATAGCCGACTAAATAGTCCCACGATGGTGTACCCCTTCTTTGAATCCTGTTGGTCGTAACAGTGTTGTTACCAAAAAACATGATGGCAAGATTGTATTACGTTTTCTTTGGAAAATCTCGGCGGATTCTCCCTCTGGCGAGAGTGTTGGCTAAGGGGATGATTCCTACATTTCCTGGCTCATCTTCCTGGGCTGGTGACCCAAAAGCAGCCTATTGATTGACAGCATCCTCCTCATCAGGGTCGCTCAAGGCCCTGCCGTTGGCTTCACGCTGAAAGGTTTGCCGCTGCTGCTGGGTGACTTCAATACCGACGGCGATCGCTTCCTTGAGCCGTTCTAAGGTGGCCTGCCAGCGCTCTTGGGTAGCCTCTGAGAGGCGATCGCGATGCTGCTCAAAACTGGTGGTAATGTCTTCGAGCAGTTCGGGTAGGGCATCAGCGGATTTGCGTAGCAGTTGTCGGGTTTCTTTACCGGAGCGCGGAGCAATCAATAGCCCCACAACGGTGCCAATCGCACTCCCTAGGAGCAAACCTCCTAAAAAAGCACCACCGCCACCCTGTTGCTGACTCATCGCTTTCTCCTTCGTAGGCGGACACCGTACCGCCCTATCCAGCTTATCAAGGTTAAAAACAGACGGACATTGCGCTGTTGCCGACGCCATTTGGGCAATTGCGATCGCAGGCCTGACACGCCCCGCTGGCCAATCATAATCACCTCAGGAGCACCACCTAAGACGCCGTGGGTACTCCGCTCCGCATCCAGTAGCGCCCGGGAGACCCCCCGCAGAATCTGCCGTAGCTTGACTAACTGCCACGCCAACCATAATGCAATCAGCGCAATCAGGCAATTGCAGCCAATCACAATCCAGACCATTCGTGGCATAGGGGACATTGGCGTTCGCAGCGACTGATTCATCTTTTCATAGGGTGCCACAGCGGCGGGGAAGATGGGGGGGAGATAGTTAAAGTCAGCACTCATTTCTGAATTTTTCTGTAGCGCCACCGGATTGGGAAAGCGATGCCAGTCTTCCTGCCGCAGTGCCTCAAAGGTAAGGTTACGCGGGATCCCTTGAACAAACAGGGGAATGAAAACCAGAATCAACAACCAGCGAACAGCGATCGCCCCATGGTTGCCCTGGGGGTGCAACTGCTGAACCACCGGTTGCTGGCAATCTGGACCTGTGGTGCCTGCCAGCGTTCCCCAAAATGAGTCCTACCGGTTTTGCTACTGTGATTTTGCGCCGTGACTGAGGTTTGAGTCTTCAGGGTAGGGGGATCGGTGACGATGATGCCATCTATCTCTGCTATGGTGGGCATCGGCTGCTGGGGTGGGCGATAGGACTAACCACAGATTCAATAACACTTAGTTTGGCGTTAGTTTGGCGTTAGTTTGGCGAGGATTTCGGCCTCCTCAGGTTACTCCTGTCTTGACTCACCCAGCCACCGACCTTCTTAAAGTCATTCAGATTAAAATCAATGACACTTCATGAGCGCTCAACCCGATGTTGGAGGGAGTCATCAACCCTTTGCCCTAGCTGTGGTAAATAGTAAACCGTTTGGCCACTGAAGTGCTGGTCTCCAATTTCCTTAAGAGCGATCGCCCCTTGGTCGGTCTTTTTAAGGTCCCCCTGCCACCGCTGCATCGAAGACGGCCCCCTACTTAGTCAATCATCAGTTACTAAAAAATAAGAATACTTAAAGTAAGAATGGGGTTGTGTTTCCCTCTAGAGGTTGGAGAACGGGGTTGCTGGCTGGAATTCTAAATTATGGTTAAATCATTCCCAAAGGGAAAGCATCGACAACGAATACGGCTTTGGCTGGGGTCGCTGGTGCTAGCGGCACTGCTTGTTGGCGGTGGGCTGTTCAGTTGGTACCACTGGCGATCGCCCTCATTGAAGCCCCTTTACACCCTCACCGTTGAGGCACCCCCCCAAACTTTGCCAGAACTGGAGCAATGGGCACAGTCTGCGGATCTCCTTAAGCGCGATCGCGCCCGCTATCTTTTGGCCGTAGAAAGCCTGAGTCAACGGCAACCCCAAGTAGCGCTGCAATGGCTCCAAAACCTTGAACAGACCTACCGGCCGATGGCAGCACCTATTCTCCTACTGCGGGCTGAGGCCTATCGCCAACAGGGGGACAGCCGCAGAGCCCAGGAAACGTGGGAACAGTTGCTGCGGGATTATGGCAGCGAACCTGAGGCGGCAATTGCTCTACTGAGCTTAAATCAACCCCAACGGGCGATCGCTCGCTTTCCGCAACATCCTGCCGTCGTCCACTATGTGGCACAACAGTTAGAGAAAAATCCCGATCAAGTCCCTTACCTGAAGTTGGTGGCACGCTACGGTCTTTTTCTTCAAGGGTACGGCACCTACCTCGAAATTTTGCGTCAGCGCTACGCCGATCAACTCACGCCAGCCGATTGGGAAGCGATCGCCTTTGGCTATTGGGAAAAAATGCAGTATGCCCCGGCAGCAGAGGCCTACGCCAAGGCACGACCAACGCCTTTGAATCTCTATCGTGTGGGCCGAGGACGGCAGCTGAGCGGCGAGAGAACTGGGGCGATCGCTGCCTATCAAGCCCTGATCCAACGCTTTCCCAACAGTTCAGAAGCCGCCCTTGCCCAATTGCGCCTGGCCCGCTTAGCCAAAACCGCAGCGGAGCGTCTCCCTTTGCTGGCGAAGTGCCTTCAGTTAGCCACTGAAAATCAAGCGCCAGCGATCGCTGCCGATGCCCTTCTGGAACAGTACCAAGCCTATAGGGAACTGGGGAATACCAAAGGGGCACAACAAAGCCAGCAACAACTCTTCAAGACCTATCCCCAAAGCAGCGCCGCCGCCGAACTGCGCTGGCAACTGGCCCAAGGGGCTGCCCAAAAACGGCAGTGGTCTCAGGCACAACAGTGGGTTAGGGAGATTCTCAAGTTCAACCCTGAGAGTGAGCTTGCTGCCCGAGCCGCCTTTTGGCAAGGAAAATGGCAAGGGGAAGCAGGACAACCCCAAGCGCAACGCCAAACCTGGCAACTTGTGACGGAGCGCTATCCCCACACCTACTATGCTTGGCGAGCTGCCAGTCTGCTTCAGAAACCCGTGGGCACCTTTACAACCCTGCGACAGCAGCGTCCCTCAGTGGCGGGCGATCGCCAACCCCTACTCCCTCTAGCAACGGGCAGCCCAACACTGCAAGAACTGTATCTCCTGCGGCAATTTCAGGAGGCTTGGCAGCGCTGGCAGTGGGAATTCCAGAACCGAGTGACACCAACAGCGGCAGAGCAACTCACGGATGGCCTGATTCGCCTTGGTGTGGGGGAATATCTCGATGGCATCTTTATGCTGCAAAACTTGTTTACGCGGGCCGCCCGGGAACCGCAGGTGGCCACATTCTTTGCGCCCATTCGCCGTGATCTGCGCTTCTGGTATGCCCTTTACCCCTTGCCCTACTGGGAATTGGTCAAAAAGTGGTCACTGGCCCACAACTTAAATCCCCTATTGGTAATGGCCCTGATTCGCCAAGAATCTCGCTTTGAAAAGGATATCCGCTCAGTGGTGGGGGCAACGGGGTTAATGCAGTTGATGCCAGAGACGGCCGCTTGGATTGCCCAGCAGTTGAACCTAGAGGACTATTCCCTTGTGGATCCGGAGCACAATATCCGCTTGGGCACGTGGTACTTTGACTACACCCACAATCAGTACAATCAAAACACGCTCTTAGCCTTGGCCAGTTACAATGCCGGCCCCGGCAATGTCAGCCAGTGGTTAGAGCGGTTCGATATTGGCGATAGCGATCGCTTTGTGGAATCGATTCCTTTTCCTGAGACCTATGGCTATGTCAAGAGTGTTTTGGAAAACTACTGGAACTACTGGCAACTCTATGCCCAGCCTTAGGAAAAATCGTCTATTCTCTACAAAAGAACAGGGTTGAATCATGGATCAAGATATTCCTGTTGCGGAGCGGCTACAACCTATCCCCCAGGGGAAGGAGAAACCTCGGCAAGGGGGATGGGCGATCGCCAGCGCCATTGTGCTCGTGGGTTTTATGGGGGTAGGAGCAGCATGGTTCCTCAGTCGTCCCGCGACATCCCCCACAGCCACGGGAAGGGCGTCAACGGTAACGCCAACTGAAAATCTGCTGGGACATCTGCCCTATGAAGAGGCTCCCCTCTCAGAACTGGAACCGGTAAGCGCCGATGGCCAAATCAAGTTACGGCGAGCGGCAGCAGAGCGGTTTCGGGCAATGGTAGCAGCCGCGCAGCAAGAGGGGGTGGTGTTGATCCCCCTTTCTGGATTTCGCTCCACACAGGATCAGGACTATCTTTTTTTTGAGGTCAAGGAGCATCGGGCACAGCGGGCAAGTGAGCGGGCATTGGTGAGTGCGCCCCCTGGCTATAGTGAACACCACACCGGCTATGCCGTTGATATTGGCGATGGCGCCCAGCCCCAAACCCATCTCAAGGAAACCTTTGAGGATACTCCTGCCTTTCGCTGGTTGGCAAAGAATGCGGCTCGTTTTAGTTTTGAGCTGTCCTTTCCTCGCAATAACCCCCAGGGAGTGAGTTATGAACCGTGGCACTGGCGATTTGTTGGCGATCGCCACAGTTTGCAAACCTTCTACAGAGCCCGACAACTCCGATTGAGGAATGCCCCATGACAGGATTTCCCTCAGGATTCCAACATCGTGCAGTTTTAGTGACCGGTGGCACAGGGGGGCTGGGCCAAGGGGTGGTGCCTGTTCTCTTGAGCCACGGCTATACCCTGACAATTCCCTACATTGATGGGACTGCCCGTGTTGCTCTCGAAAAGCAATTGGCGGCGGCGGAATTGGCCAATGTGCGGTTTGTGGCAGCGGACTTGAACAATGAAAGTGAAGTAGCAGCGCTTGTGGAGCGAATGCCGCAATTAGATGCTGTGGTTCACCTCGTGGGTGGCTTTAGTATGGGGGCAACGGCACAATTTGCCCTCAGCGATTGGCAGCAGAGTTTTCGCCTCAATGTTGAGACGACCTTCTTAGTCTGTAAGCACGCCCTTAAACGCATGCAAGCACAGCAATACGGACGCATTGTCACCATTGGGTCCCGCGGTGCCGTCGAACCGGCAGCGGAGCTGGCTGCCTATTGTGCTGCCAAAGCAGCAGTCGTGGCCTTCACGCGGGCGATCGCTGCCGAAACCAAAGGCAAAAATATCACTGCCAATGTGATCCTTCCTAGCATTATTGATACCCCCGCCAATCGGGCGGCAATGGGGGAAGCACAAGCAGCACATTGGGTGAGTCCTGCGGCGATCGCTGAGCTGATTGCCTACCTCATTTCCGAGGGAGCGGCGGCCATTAGTGGCGCCGTGATTCCCATCTATGGCAATGCCTAGGGCGAGTTGCCATGTTCTTTATCATTTTGCTGATTTTTCTTTGTACAATTACCAATCTCTTGACCAAGGTGCTAGTTTTAACTCCCCTAGAAGTGGTGCGCGCCATTCATATTCCTGCCATCGTCCTTTGGGGCAGTCTAATTCTGCTCTTGGCGTGGATCATGGGAGACTAGGACGCTACACCTTAGGGACCGTTTGGCTAAATGCGGCAATTTGGGCAGCGGCCACCTCTAAACAGGGGCGATCGCGCACTAGGGCAAAGCGCACATAGCCCTCTCCCCCCTGACCAAAACCCGATCCGGGAGCCGCTGCAATCCCCGTTGCCTGAACAAGGGCTTGACAAAAGCCAAGGGAATCCCGCTGCCAAGGCGCCGGCAGTTGCGCCCACACATACATTGTCGCTGGCGGGAGGGGCACCGGCCAGCCATGATCGCCGAGGGCTTGGACAAAGACATCGCGCCGCTGCCGAAAAATTTCCCGCGTCTGCTGGACACAGGTTTGATCCCCCGTGAGGGCGGCAATGGCCCCCCGTAGAATGCCGGCGTATTGGTTAAAGTCAATCACCGATTTGATTTGACGCAGGGCGGCAATGATGTCAGCACGGCCAATGGCAAAGCCAATGCGAAACCCGCCCATATTGTAGGACTTGGAGAGGCTATAGAATTCAATCCCCACTTGGCGATCGCGATCCACTTCAAAGATCGAGGGTGCCCGCTCCCCGTCAAACACCAGATCAAGGTAGGGAAAATCATGCACCAGTAAAATGCCGTGGCGATCGCAAAACTCAACCGCCGTCTTGAAAAAGTCCAAGGGCGCCACCGCCGTGGTGGGATTGTGGGGATAGCTGAGGATCAAAAGTTTGGCCTGCTCCCGTACCGCCAGGGGAATCGCCGCCAAATCTGGCAAAAAGTGATCCTCTGAGCGCAGGGGTAGTGGATACACTTGTCCACCCGCAAGATAGACCCCACCCACATGGGAGGGATACCCCGGATCGAGCACCAGTGCATACTCTTGGGGATTCATCACCGCAAGGGGCAAGTGTGCCGTTCCCTCTTGAGAGCCAATGAGCATCAGCACCTCCCGCTCGGGATCTACCCTGAGGCCAAAGCGGCGTTCAAACCAAATGGCTACGGCTTGGCGAAAGGCCGCTGTACTGGCAAAGAGTTGATAGCTGTCAGGTCCCGCATCATTATATTCCCAGAAGTCGTGCTAAACTCTTCGAAGCGTACCGGCTCCTTGAGTGCTTGTTCCAAGGTCGGAAAGCGTTCAACGATGGAGTATCACCATGCCACGTATTCATGCCAACGCCCGAACGACACCCCGAATTCGCCGTGAAATCCAACAAGCACCGGCTTCGATCAGTCATCGCGAGCTTGCCAGACGTTACGGGATCCACCGGCACACGGTAGCGAAATGGCGTAAGCGCGCAACCGTTGAAGACAAAAGCACCCGCCCGCACCGCCTGCAAACGACGCTTACGGAAGCGCAAGAGCTTGTGATCGTTGAGGTGCGTAAGCTCCTTTTGCTGCCTCTTGATGACCTTCTCGTTCTTGCCCGGACGTTCCTCAACCCCAATCTGAGCCGCTCAGCGCTGGATCGCTGCCTGCGTCGCCACGGAGTCTCGAACCTCAGGATACTGCAAAAGGAACGCGAAAGCCTCGAAGGCAGTCCCAAAAGCACCACGCGGCAGTTCAAAGCGTACGCACCTGGGTTCATCCACATCGACGTCAAATACCTGCCACAAATGCCGGATGAGGAGCAGCGCCGCTACCTCTTTGTCGCGATTGATCGGGCAACGCGCTGGGTCTATTTGGCAATCCACGAGGAGAAGAGCGCAGAATCGGCAACGCGCTTTCTTGCAAATGTCCTTGCCAACGCTCCTTTCGTGGTGCGTACGGTGCTGACTGATAACGGCAAGGAGTTTACCGACCGTTTCTCCTCCGCAGGCGAACGCCAACCCACGGGACACCATCCGTTTGATCAGCTCTGTCGTGAAAAGCGCATCACCCATCGGCTCATCCAACCCCGCCATCCGCAAACCAACGGGATGGTGGAACGCTTCAACGGCCGCATTGCGGAGATTCTGCGCGCTGAACGCTTTGTCTCGGCAGCCGACTTGCAAGAGACGCTCACGCGATACCTTTGGGCGTACAATCACCGCATTCCCCAACGCGTTTTGGGCCACATGACTCCCATTGAGAAACTGCGATGGTGGCAAACTGAGCGACCAGACCTCTTCGTTTCAAGGGTAGATAATGTCACGGGTCTTGACAGATAGCCATAGGTGCTGGCATCGCGCACCGACGCTTCTATGGCCGCAAGAATGTGATCGGCGACGGGCAAATCCGCAGAACCAAGGGAGAGATCCACAATCGGCCGCCCAGTAGCCGCCACGGCTGCCTTTGCCCGATCCATCGCATCAAAAACATTGCCTTGGAAGTACCGCAGGCGATCGGCCAGCCTCATGCTGCAACCTCCGCATCACTGGAGAGGAGTGCCTCAACAAATTCAAAACTGGAAAAGGGACGCAAGTCCTTAATTCCTTCGCCAGCACCAATAAAGCGGATGGGTAGCCCCAATTCCTGCACCACCGCCAAGGCCACCCCCCCTTTTGCCGTCCCGTCCAACTTGGTCAGGATCACCCCAGTGAGTTGCGCTGCTTCTGCAAACACCTGTGCTTGACGCAAGCCATTTTGGCCGAGGGTCGCATCGAGCACCAGGAGCGATTCAATTTGGGCATCGCCCGCCCTTTTATCAATGATGCGGCGGATTTTCTTGAGTTCCTCCATCAGGTTGGCCTTGTTTTGCAGGCGGCCAGCGGTATCCACCAGGAGCAATTCTGTGCCCCGGGCTTGGGCAGCACCAATGGCATCAAAGACCACGGCAGCGGGATCGGTATTTTTGCCGGGGTTGGCAATCACCTCAACATTGGAGCGCTGTCCCCAAATTTTCACCTGTTCGGTGGCGGCTGCCCGAAAGGTATCTGCTGCTGCAATCAAACAGCGATAGCCCGACTGGGTAGCAATGTGGGCAAGCTTGCCAATGGTGGTGGTTTTGCCGACACCGTTGACACCGGCAATCAACCAAATATTCAGCGTGCCCTTTTTCGGGGCACAGTTGCGGCGGTAGCCCTGTTGAAAGGGGCGATCAAGAATGTCCCGCAGAATCTCCTTCAGGTAGGCGATCGCCTGATCGGCAGGGAGTGTTTCTTGGCGAATTTTTGTTTGCAGCGCCGCAATAATTTGCTCTGTGGCCTTGACCCCCACATCCGCCTGCAACAGCAACATCTCAATTGCTTCGACGGCATCCCGACTTAAGGGGCCTTGGCCGACGATCGCCCGCAATTGGTGCACCAGTCCGCGACGGGTTTTGCCCAGACCCTGGCGCAGGCGTTGCAACCAAGTAATTTCCTCAAGATCCACCTCCTCTGGGCGCCGGCCTTGGGCGGCAAGCACCGCCGCCGACCACAAAAAGCCCTCATCAAGAAGAAGGGGGGGGTCTGGTTCCCTAGGCTCCGCTTCAACAAGGGGCTGGATAGGAGCAGGTTCAGCAACAGCGGTCTCGGTAGACTCTGTAGAGACGGGAAAAGAGGCATCAGCCGCCACTGGTTCAGCAGTCGGTGTCTCCTGAGTTTCTTCGGTGGTTTCAACGGTTGTAGGACGCTGCGATTGCTGTCGCGCTTGAATGGACTGGAGTGCCGTTTTGGCCCAGTTGAGGATGCCGGGGGAAGCAGTCGATGCGGTGGATTCTGCCGGTGGCACTTCCGTTGGGCTTTCTGCAGCGGGCGATGGCTCCTCACCACTGCCGCCAAACTTGCGTCGAAACCAATTAAAAACCATGCCCTGTCCTTTATCCGACTGAACTTGCCTATTTTCCAGAATAGCCTTGATTTTCCTGTAAAAAGGCTTGCAGGCGATCGCCCACCCTGCGACTCAAGGCAGGATGACACACCACCAACGGTTCCCAGTGCTGCACATCAGTGCGATTGTAGTGGGGTAACTTGCCATTGGCATAGGTAAAGGCGCCCCCTGCCTCCTGCATGATCAAATCCGGTGCTGCCAAGTCCCAGTCTTTTGGGGCAGTGCGCCCTGCAAGGCTAACGTACAGATGGGCATCCCCTTGGCAAATGCTAGCCGTTTTACAGCCCATACTCCCCATCGGCATTAGCTGTACTGATCCTAAGCTGCTTAAAAAGGCCTCGAGGCGATCGCCCCCATGGCTACGGCTCATCACCACCCGCAGGGGCTGGTCAGGGGTGGGGGGCTGAACTTGCAGGCGTGTTGAACGGTGGCGGGTTTCTCGATAGGTGCCACCACCGGCAATGGCGGTGTAGATCACCTCCTGTTCGGGCCAGACCACAGCAGCTAAACAGGGGCGGTGTTCACGGACAAGGGCAACGTGAATTGCGTACTCCCCCGTCTGTTGCAGAAAGTCGGAGGTGCCGTCCAAAGGATCAATGATCCACACATAGGGCTGCGATAGGGACTGACCGGCTGTGTAGGTTTCTTCTGTGAGATAGCCAAACTCCGAGGCCGGAAAATGCTCTTGGAGGGCATGGCGCAAAAAGGCATCAATTTGCTGATCCGCTAGGGTGACGGGATCACCGCCTTTATCCTGCACCGTTAGATCCTTCACCTGGCGGTAAAACTGGCGCAGTTGCTCAAGGGCCTGCCAAAGAATGGGGCGCAGGGTGGCAAGGGTCTTCTTAAGATCAAGGGAGGAGAACATCTAGGCTGCCTCAAGGGAAAGACCACGGGGAATCGCGGCAATTAATGTGCGAGTGTACTCGTGCTGTGGCTGTTGGTAAACGGCTTCCGCCTCACCCATTTCCACAATTTCGCCATTGTACATAACCATCAGGCGATCGCTCATGAATTTAACAACACTGAGGTCGTGGGAAATAAAGAGGTAGGTGAGTTGAAATTCCCGCTGCAGTTCCTTGAGTAAATTCAGCACCTGCGCCTGAACCGACACATCCAAGGCGGACACCGACTCATCGCAGACGACAAACTCGGGATTCAAGGCCAAGGCACGGGCAATGCAAATCCGCTGCCGCTGCCCCCCCGAAAATTCATGGGGATAGCGATTTTGAGCTTGGGGGTCAATGCCCACCCGCTCAAGGAGATAGGCCACCCGCTCTCGGTGTTCCCGTTGCGATTGCTGAGGGCGGTGAATCCGCAGCGGTTCGGCCACCAACTCGCCAATGGTCATGCGTGGGTTCAAGGAACTGTAGGGGTCCTGGAAAATCAGTTGCATGCGTTGCCGCAGGGGACGCAATTGGCGAGGCGATAGATGGCTAATGTCGCGATCGCCAAAAAAAATCTGGCCTTGGGTCGGTTCTAGGAGGCGCAAGAGGGTGCGTGCTAAGGTGGTTTTGCCACAGCCCGATTCCCCCACAAGGCCCAAGGTCTCCCCTGTGCGAATCGTAAATGAGATATCCCTGAGGGCGGTTACCGAGCGCTGCCCCCCCGCAATCGGATACTTAACCCAGAGGTGCTCCACCCGCACCAAGGGGGGTTGGCTGGCCAAATGCCCTAGGCGTTCCTGCTGCTGCCCTGGGGAAATCACTTCTAATCGCGGGGGGGTGTCCCCTAGAAAATCCGCCACTGTTGGCAGAATCGCCAGGCGCTGATCCAAGCGGGGACGACAGGCCAGTAGCCCCTTGGTATAGGGATGTTGGGGGTGGCGAAAAACCTGCTGCACCGTCCCCGATTCAACAATCTGCCCTTGGTACATGACAACGACCTGATCCGCCAATTCCGCAATCAGATTCAAATCATGGGTCACAAAAATCAATGACAGATGATACTGCTGCTGTAATTCTCGCAATAGCCGCAGGATCGCCGCCTGCACAGTAACATCGAGGGCAGTAGTGGGCTCATCAGCAATCAAGAGCGCTGGCGAAGCCGCCATAGCCATGGCAATCATCAGTCGCTGAATTTGCCCCCCGGAGAGTTGATGGGGATAGCGACCGAGAAACCGCTTTTTCTCCTCAAGGGGGTCTTCCGGTTTGAGGAGATGCACCTGCTCAAGGAGGGCGATCGCCCGCTGTTGACATTGCCCTTGGGAAAGTCGTTGCTGCGGATCAATGGCCTCTGCCAGTTGAAAGCCAATGGAGTAGACCGGATTGAGGGAACTCATCGGCTCTTGGAAGACCATACCGATTTGGCGACCCCGAATCTGCTGCATTTGGCGGGGGGGGCAGCGCAGCAAATCAATGGCTGTCCCCTCGGGTTCTGGCTGAAACCACGCTTGGCCATGGCTGATCTGTGCCGGCGGCAAGAGCAACTGCAACAGCGCCAAACAGGTCACCGATTTCCCTGAACCCGACTCACCAACAAGGCCAAGGGTCTGGCCACGCTCCAAGTAAAAGGAAATCCCATCCACTGCCCGTAGGGTTTGATTGGCTTGGGGAAAGTCAACGGTGAGGGCCTCGACACGCAAAAGGGGTGATGACATCGCAGAGCAAACCAACTCGGAATAACCATAGAATAGAGGCGATTCTGGCATTCAAGCATGGAGTTGATCTTTTTTGGGGCTGGACTGCTGTTGGGGCTAATCCTTTGGTTCTGGCAGTGGCGACAAGTACGATATGCTTTGCAGACGCTCCTTGAGCCCTACGCTGCCCGTCCCTTCAAATCCTCACCGTGGCACCGCCTACAGACCCTCCTCAGCCAACAGCTTCAGGAACAGGAACGCTGCCGTCAGCAAATGCTGCGCTCTCAAAGGATCCTTGAATATGCCCCCATTGCCTATTTGGAGGTGGATGAGGCCAACTGTGTGGTCTGCTGTAACGCGGCGGCGCGATCGCTGTTTGGCTTCAGGTCGCCTGAAGGCCGCCTTTTTCTAGAACTGGTGCGCTCCTATGAACTGGACTGTCTCATTGAGGAGGTGCGCCAAGCGCAAACGATAACCGAGCAGGAATGGCTTTACGCTTACCTCACACCAACGGGGCAAACCAAGCGCAAACCCCTGCGGGCCCGGGGACTCTTCCTTGAGGAAGGACATGTGGGTGTATTTATTGAGGACTGCGAAGAGGTGGTGCGGCTGCGGGATGAGCGCGATCGCTGGGCAGCAGATGTGGCCCATGAACTGAAAACCCCCTTGACTTCCCTGCGTCTAGTCACTGAAACCCTGCAACAACGGGTGCCGCAGTCGTTACGGGACTGGGTCGATCGCCTCCTTGAGGAAATTATTCGCCTCAGTCTCCTCGTCCAAGAACTCCTAGAGTTAAACCGCCTCAGTCACACCCCCGCCGATGGCCTAGAGCGGCACCCCCTCGACCTTGTCCAACTCATTGAAACGGCGTGGCAATCCCTCGCCCCCCTTGCTGCGACCAAAGACATTCACCACGAGTACACTGGCCCAGAGCAGTTTCCCTACTGCGGGAATGAATCGCAACTGCTGCGCCTGCTGGTGAATCTTTACGACAACGCCATTAAACACGGCCCTGGCGGCGGTCAGGTCCTGACGCGGCTGCGGAGCGATCGCGAGGGGGGGTATCTCTGTCTCGAAGTCATTGATACGGGCAGTGGTTTTCCCCCTAAGGACTTGCCCTATGTCTTTGAGCGGTTTTATCGGGCACAGGTACGGCGGCAGCGCTTTGTCATTCCCACGGATCATGAAGGGCGGCTGCTTCCCGTGGGCAGTGGCAGCGGCTTAGGATTAGCCATTGCCCGCCAAATTGTTGAGTGCCATGGGGGCTATATCGAAGCCGCCAATCATCCTGATTATGGGGGAGCATGGCTGCGAATTTACCTACCCCTCACCTTCACGATAGCTCCCTAGCGACCCAGCGATCGCGGCCGTGGGTTTTTGCTTCATAGAGGCACTGATCCGCGAGATGCAACAGCATTTCTGGGGTATGGTCAAGGGTAGGGATGGTTGTTGCAATCCCAAAACTGGCCGTTAGTTTTGGCCCCACTGTACTTTTTGCATGGGTGATATTGGCTTCAGCGAGTGCTCCTTGGATCTTCTCAACAATATGAATGGCTCCCCTTTGATCGGTATCGGGTAGGATCAGGGCAAACTCTTCCCCGCCAAAGCGGGTGGCCAAATCCCCTGCCCGCTGCAAATGGCTTTCCAAAATTCGTGCCACCTGCTTAAGAATCTCATCCCCCTGCAAATGACCGTAGTGGTCGTTGTAGGCCTTAAAGCAATCAATATCCAGCATGATTAAACTTAAGGGTTTTTGCTCCCGCTGGCAGCGTCGCCATTCCTTTAGGAATAATTCATCAAAACAGCGGCGATTGCCAATATCTGTGAGACTGTCGATATACACCATTTCCTGGAGATTGGTATTGGCCTGCTCTAGGGCTTCGTACATCTCCGCCTGTTGTAGGGCCACCGTCAAGGGTTCGGCAATCCGCTGGAGCAGGAACAACTCCTCCCGCTGCCACAGGCGAGGGCTGCGACAATGGTGAGCAATGAGGAGTCCCCACAGGTGCTGGCCCTGCAGCAGGGGCACCACCAGATTGGCCTGCACCTGCAAGCGAGTCAGTAACTCACGATAGCAATCCTGGAGTTGCGCTTGGTTGACATCGCTAATACTCAGCGTGCGTCCCTCCAAAAACCGCCGCGCTGTTTCTTTGGTAAAACACGGATCGTGGATCACTTGACCCAAAATCGAGTACTGGGGTAAGGTGGTGGCCTCCACGGCAACTATGCCACTGCCATCCCCTAAAAAGCGGTAAATCAGCACGCGATCGCTCAGCAGCAGTTGTTGGATGCTATTTACCGCCCGCTGCAAAATCTCCTCTAGGCGAATGGACTGGCGAATGTCCTGAATAATGGTGCTGACAATCATTTCCCGCTCTAGGGAAGTTTTCAGTCGCTCCTCTGTGCGCTTTTGATCCGATACATCCACAAGGACGCCATGGAGCATTTGACTGTAGGGGTCAAACTGCCCGCGATCGCTCAAGTACCGGAAACAGCCATCCCGATGTCGAATGCGGTAGGTGGTACTGTAGGCCCGCTGTTGCTGAATGGCCTGCTCAATCTCCCGTTCAGCCAGGGTCAGATCCGGCGGTGGGACAATTTGCCGCCAGTCGGGTAAATCTTGGGGAAAGTAACCCGTGAGCTGGTAAATTTGGTCGCTGACATAGTTGAAGTGCCACAGGCGAGCGCGATCGCGCCGATAGAGGGCAACCGGTAAGTGACTAATGAGGGTGTTATAGCGCTGTTCACTCTCCGTAATTGCTGCCGTAATGGCCTGTTGCCGCGACAGTTGCCAGTGCAGTTCCGCCGTTGCCTTGCTGAGTTCCTGGGTGAGCACCTGAATCACCCCTTGAGCCTCAGTGATGTCAATGGCCGCCAAAAGATTGCTCTGGGTGACAATTCCCACCATCTGGCCATCATCGTCCACGACCACGACGCGACGCACTTGATGCTCCTTGAGCAAATGATTCACCTGCCACAAACTTTGATCGGGCTTCACGGTCAGCACAGGCTGAGACATTATACTGCCGACGGTTCCTGTGAGCACTCCCCCTTGGCGATGCAGTGCCTCAAAGATATCCTTTTCCGTCACAATGCCGCGCGGCAGCACACCAGAGGATGTTTCTTCAGGAACCACCAAACTGGTGACACCCCGTTCGCTCATCAGAACAACCGCCTCCTGTAACGAAGCCTCAGCCGCAATGGTGGCCACATCACAGACCATCACCTCCGCTACCCGCTTGATCCGCAGCAGATCCGCAGGGCGCAAGCGCTCACGCAGAGCTGGGCGGGTCAGCAGTCCCTCAACCCCTTGAGATTCATTGACCACTGCCAGGGCATCCACGCCCAAGTGACGAAAACGCCCTAGAACCCCCAGGAGATCATCAAGATCCTTAAGGCTCAAACAGTAGTCCGATGGCAGCATGATCCGCTCAGCAGTTATCTCCTGGGGAGAGTAGCCCTTGCCCAGGGCGCGGATCACTTCCCGTTGGGTAATCAATCCCCGAAACTGCCCCTGCTCCTCTACAACCAGGCCAGCACCCTGATTTTTCTGTAAGCCTTGGAGAATGTTATTGAAGGAATCCCCTGGAGCAATTGAAACCAAGGGTGTTTGCACTAAGGCTTGCAAATTTAAGTCTGAACTCAACTGCTCCACAGTCTCTCCCTCTCACCTCGATGATTCCTTAAGACTTTATTTATGCGTTTATTGATAAGCGCTGTAGCAAATAACATTAAAATTCACAAAAATTTGCACCCCTGGTTTTGATGCTCTTGCCTAAAGATTGACTTTATTTATTCAATTCTATCTTGATTTATTCAATTCTATCTTGGGGGCTGCCGTAGCCATCTATCGGCTTACCCCACAATGCCGCTGTTGCCGCAGAAAAGCTAGGATAGGGATTGAATGTATGCTGTTCGCCGCTGCTATGGACTAGCGAATGACTGGCTCAGCGACTTTATGCGTACCTGCTGCGGGTGATGATGACTGCGGCGGCCATCTCAGGATTGAAGCGATGAATCCCCCTGCCCCTAATCTTATTTGCCCAGAGTGTGGCACCGCCAATTCCATTCACGAAGTTGAATGTTGCCACTGTCAGGTGCCACTCCTAAAACGCTATTTGTGGGCCATTGGCTCCGCTTTAGATCACTACAGCCTCGGCGAGCTGATGGGCGATCGCTATTTGGTGCAAGGCAAACACTTACTCTTAGACCTAATGCCGGGGGAGCCAGCCCCCAGTGTGGACAATACTGCCCAACTCTACCGTCCCTACCTGCGCCTATTTCCCAAGCGTCCCCATGTTCCAGAACTGTTTGGCGCGCTTTCTCTCCCAGAAGGAGACCTGTTGCTCCTTGAGCATGCCCCCGTCAGTTGCATTGACATTGCCGATGCCAAAGTTGTCCCCGGCCTTACCCATGCCGCTCCCCTCACCACCATCTGGAACAAAGCCAATTTAGTGCGCCGCCTCAACTGGTTATGGCAAATCATCTCCCTTTGGCCAGCGCTGGTGGCAGAAAATGTCGCTCCTACACTCCTCAATCCCCAGCTTTTGCGAGCCGAGGGTTCCCTTGTGCGGCTGCTGCAACTGCAAGCAGGCCATCATCCTACCTTGGCTGACCTTGGCCAATTCTGGCAAACCCATTTCAGCTTTAGCGATCAAGGGGAAAACTTTCAGCAGGCCTTCACAATTCTGTGCCAACAAATGCAGGAGACTCAGGAAACCACCCCTGAATCCGTGCGCCAAACCCTAGAGACCCTCTTTCAACAGGCTCTCGATGACCTCGGTTATGAGTACCACTACGATATTGCCAGCCGCTCCGATCAAGGGCCCAGTCGTAGTCGCAATGAGGATAAATGCTTGCCCCAGACTGACCTCGCCAATCAGTCATGGGTTTTGGCTTTGGTGTGTGATGGTGTGGGTGGCCACGAAGGTGGCGATGTGGCCTCAGGCTTAGCCATTAACATGCTGGCGGAAAGCCTCAAGCCCCTGAATCTTCTAGAGACCCCTCCCGCCACAGTTGAGGAAGCCATTCAAACGGCCATTCAGGCCACTAATGATGCAATCAATGAACGCAATGATACGGAGCAGCGCCACGAGCGCCAGCGCATGGGAACCACGGTCGTCGGTGCCCTGATTGAACAGGCCTATCTTTACCTTGCCCACATTGGGGATAGCCGCGCTTACTGGATCAACCGCTGGGGCTGCTACCAACTCACCCTCGATGACGATGTGGCCAGCCGCGATGTGCGCTTGGGGATGAGTACCTACCATCAAGCCTTGGAGTTGCCCTATGGTGGTTCCTTGGTGCAAGCTTTGGGGATGGCACCCTCCCAGCATCTCCATCCCACGGTCGAACGCTTTTTGCTGGATGAAGAGGGAGTTCTTCTGCTGTGTTCCGATGGTCTCAGCGACTTTAACCGTGTCGAAACCTACTGGCGACAGTACCTCCTGCCTGTACTCCAAGGTGGGCTTTCCCTCAGTGCTGCTGCTGAACAACTGATTGATCTGGCCAATCGCCTCAATGGCCATGACAATGTAACAGTCGTGCTCATTCACTGTCGGGTCAAGAATAGAGCCGGTGTCCTTGACTTCGATTACAGCGACATGGTCTGCCAAGGGGAGCTGCCGGAGGTGACAGACATTACAATGGGCTACGTCCCCCCACCCGAGCCATCAGAACTCGATCTGACGGTTTCCCAAGTTCTGGAATCCCCTCAACCCCAACTGCAGCCAACCCCAAGGCCTCGTTCCCAAGCGTGGCTACTCCTGCTGATTGCTGTGGGCATTGCCGCTGCTGCCCTGGGCTTTCTGGCTGTGATGAGTTCTATGAATCGCTCTGTGGTAGAGTCATCCCCCTCACCGTTGACCCCACCGCAATAATGCCTCATCCTGACGATTTTTCCCTCGACGCCTACGACTATCAGCTACCCCCGGAGCGGATTGCCCAACAGCCGGTTTCCCCCCGCGATCGCTCCCGCCTGATGGTGGTGACCCGCGACACCGCCGCCGATCACTACTTCTATGAGCTACCGCAACTGTTGGCGCCAGGGGATCTGCTGGTGCTCAATGATACGCGGGTGATTCCAGCGCGGCTAATAGGTCAAAAAGTGGGCGCCGCCGGCCGCACCGTTGAGGTGTTTCTCCTTGAAGAGTTGAGCGATCGCCAGTGGTTGGCCTTGGTCAAACCCGGTCGAAAATTGCGCCCTGGGGCAGTGATTCAAATCGGCCCGCTGCAAGCAACGGTACAGACCATTGATGAGGAAACCCGAGGACGGGTGATTGAATTCGACCTGCCGCCGGGCGATCGCCTGTGGTCATACCTAGATCACCTAGGGGAAGTGCCCTTACCTCCCTACATTGATCATCCCCTTGCGGATACTGAGCAATACCAAACCGTCTATGCCCGCCGTCCTGGTGCTGTGGCTGCGCCAACCGCTGGCTTGCACTTTACCCCCGAACTCTTTAGCAAGTTGGCCGATCGCGGCATTGATCACTGTTTTCTAACGCTCCATGTAGGCATTGGCACCTTTCGTCCTGTGGAGGCCAAGGATATTCGTCACCACCATCTCCACGAAGAATGGCTTGAGGTATCGGCTGCCACTGTCGAACGGATTCAGGCTGCCAAAGCCGCCGGAGGACGGATCATTGCCGTCGGCACCACCGTTATTCGCGCCCTAGAAACAGCTGCCCACTCAGGCACCCTGCAACCCTTTTGCGGCAAGAGTGATCTCTATATTTATCCGGGGTATCAGCCCAAGATTGTCGAGGGGTTCATTACCAACTTTCATCTCCCCCGCTCTAGCTTGATGATGCTCGTCAGTGCCTTTATTGGCCGTGAACGGTTGCTGCAATTGTACCAACAGGCCATCGATCGCCAGTACCGTTTCTATTCCTTTGGCGATGCCATGCTAATTTTGCCCAGCGCTTGCCACAATACCCTTTGAGTGTGCTATTCTAAAGCCAGTTGTTTTGCAAATTACCGTTCAGGGAGATGGAGGTGATGCCCATGGCAGATAGTAGTAAACGCTTGGGTCGTCGTTTTGGAGTCACTCAGCTCTAGGGAAGAGTTGTTCTCCATCTGTTGATTTGAAATCAGCATCTAGGAGGCCGCTTCTCCTAGCAGTTGATACCCACGATAACCACCAGACCGCCCCTGGGGCCTTCCTTGGGGGCGGATGGCTTTTGAGGGGTACCTGGGCATGTCTGAGCAATCATGTAGTTTTATGATCAACCATTAAAAGACATTTCAGATGCGGGGTTGCCCCTGAGGCAGCGATCTATAGTAGAGGCAACCGGAACTTCGCCATCGTTGACCACAGAAAACAAATTGAGAGTGAACAACGACTCATGATGGTGGACGCTGGAACTGTTGCATTCTGAGAGCAGCCATGGCCGTCCCATTTCTACCCCAAAAAACGCCGCGCTTACATCCCATTAGTCGTACCAAGCTACTGCTGGTTGTGCTGTTGAACCTCTTTATTGCCGGCTATGTCTTTTGGGCCTATCGCACCGCCCATGAGCATCAGCTCCCTACCCAACGCAATCCGATCTTGCGGAACCTACGTTCTCCCTAGACTTGCCCTAGGCAGATTGCAGCGCTAGAATAACGGGTTGCTGTCTTTTTTGCAACAGACATGAAATCCTATCTCGCTGCCGCAGTCCAAATGACGAGCCAACCCAATCTTGAAGCAAATTTGGCTCAGGCAGAAGAACTCATTGAATTGGCGGTGAGACGAGGGGCAGAACTCATTGGGTTGCCAGAAAATTTTTCTTTTCTCGGTGACGATCGCGAGAAAGTTGCCCAGGCAGCAACGATCGCTGAGCGGACTGAGGCCTTTTTGAAACGGATGGCCCAGCGATTCCAGATTACGCTGGTGGGGGGTGGCTATCCGGTGCCGGCAACGGAAGGCAAGGTCTATAACACAGCGGTATTGATCGGCCCGACGGGGGAAGAATTGAGCCGCTACCAAAAGGTGCATTTATTTGATGTCGATTTGCCCGATGGCAATATTTACCACGAATCGGGCACAGTGCTCGCCGGACAGCAGTTGCCCTCGGTCTATCCCAGTAAGGAACTCGGCAATATTGGCTTGTCGGTGTGCTACGATGTCCGCTTTCCAGAACTTTACCGTGCCCTCTCCCAGGCGGGGGCAACGGTCCTGTTTGTGCCCGCTGCCTTTACCGCCTTCACGGGTAAGGATCACTGGCAGGTTCTACTGCAAGCTCGGGCCATCGAAAATACCTGTTATGTCATTGCGCCGGCCCAGACGGGGGTTCACTATGCACGGCGGCAAACCCACGGCCATGCACTGATTGTGGATCCTTGGGGAACCATCCTCGCAGATGCGGGCGATCGCCCTGGCCTCGCGATTGCGGCCATTGAACCCAGCCGCCTTGAGCAAGTGCGTCAACAGATGCCTTGCCTGCAACACCGCGTCTTTTTCTGATTCTTGGCCCAATTGTGAAATAAATCGTAACATCCCATACAAACGGGGAGAGTTTCCTACGCTATCGTAGAACCATAGCTGAATCCTTCCCCTAACTCCAAACCGACTAGGAGAGTATCTATGGAAAGCGTTACGGTTCCCAACCCGCAAGCCTCCGCCGAGGTTTGGAACTCCCTAAAGCAAGCGATCGCCCACAGCTCGGGTTTTCAGCGCTGGCTGAGCGAAAAGCAGGCGAGTGTTGTTATTGAGCAGCCCACGGATTTGGATGCTTGCGTTACCGCTTACCTGCGTCAGGCCCTCGAAACCCTTGCCTATTAAAACCGAGTAGGCATTGTCAGCTTTGCCCCTATACTACCCCTATACTAAGAGCATCCCGACTCCTTAGTTCACATAATTACCCCCACGGCGCATTCTATCTGGGGGTTTTATTCTTGAGGCTGCGGCAATACCCTCCTTCAGGGTTTCCTTGGCTATAGTGAAAAGTGCCAGCCCCCAAGGTGCATATGATTGAAGGCCCGTGGATCCATAAGTTTATTGTTTCCAATGGTATCCGTCTCCACTATGTCACCCAAGGAGAAGGGGAGTTGGTGCTGCTGCTCCATGGTTTTCCAGAGTTTTGGTATTCTTGGCGACATCAAATTCCGGTATTGGCGCAAAAGCACAAAGTCGTTGCCCTAGATTTGCGGGGCTATCATCTCAGTGATAAACCCCAGGATACCGCTAGCTATGTTCTCGATGAGTTAATTCTTGACATTGTCGGTGTCATTGACGGCCTTGGCTATCGGCGATGTCACTTGGTGGGGCACGATTGGGGGGGAATGGTGGCTTGGGGAGTCGCCTATGCCGTACCTGAGCGGATGCAAACCCTGAGTGTGCTGGCTTGTCCCCATCCTGCCAAGTTTCAACAGTTGAATTTTGAGCAATGGTTGCGCAGTAGTTATATGCTGCTCTTTCAGCTGCCGTGGCTACCAGAGATTCTCTTGGAGTGGGGAGGCTATGGGGCGATCGCCCAAATCTTTCGCTGGGCAGCTGTGAACCAGCAGGCCATCCGCCCCCTGGACATTGCCCGCTATCAGGATGCCGCCGCTCAGCGGGGTGCCCTATCGGGAATGCTCAACTACTACCGTGCGGGGTTACAAAGTCTTTACAGTCGCGAGTGGGGCGTACTCGACGTACCAACGCTGATGCTCTGGGGGCGCCAAGACCCTACCTTGGGCATTGAACTCACCTACGGCACCGAAGCCTACGTTAAGGAACTGAAAATTCAATACTTGGACTACTGTGGGCACTTTGTGCAGCAGGAGCAACCCGACTTGGTGAATGAGTATCTACTCGAGTGGTTAGAAACCGTTTCTGCCCCCCTCAATTAAACCTAAATCAAACGACGTAACTCCGTAATTTGGTCAGCGATCGCCAGCAGCGATTCTGGCATTTCAGGCCCCGTCAACATGACATCGAGGGTGCGGGGGCGATTCTTGAGAAAGTCCAGTACCTCCCCTTCCGTTAGCACCCCCAGTTGCATGGCCACACTGACCTCATCTAAAACCACCAAACGGTGCTGTCCCTCCTGCACTTTGGTTTGCAAATGCTGCCACAGCTCACGCACTGCTGCCTTTTCTTGGGGAGTGATCGAATCTCCTTGGCCTAAACAGCGTTGCAGCGCCGGTCGCCACCACGTGAGATGCTGCCCCAACTGAATTGGGTGCTCAACCCCCATTTGAATGCCGCCCTTGAGGAATTGAACAATCATAACGCCACTGCCCTGGGCAGCAACCCGCAACGCCTGGGCGATGACTGTGGTGAAAAAGTGCCGCTGCGGACAGGTAAACACCTGCACCACTCCCTCAATACCATAGGTTAGGGGCAAGCTTGCCTCAGACGCGGAAACCGAGAGTTGTGCCACCATAGTGTTTCTGTCCAGTCAAAATGAACAACGATCCCCTAGGGATCATACATCTAGTGTAGTACGCTGTGATTTAACCCTAGTGAACACTAGATATACGTGGCCGTCAAGGGGAGTAAGAATCAGTTATCTTAAAACACAGTAACTGTTACCGAGGATGTACCGATGCCAGCAACACAGACCCTTGATGCACAGGCGCTCTTTCGCGCTGCCTACGAAAATCGTTACACATGGGATGAAAATTTTCCCGGGTTTACGGCAAAGGTGACACTCATTGAGGGCGATCGCACCTATCAAGGGCAGGTCAAAGTTAGCCGCGACTACAGCGTTGAGGTGAGCGGGATCGAAGATGAACATGTCCGCGAATCCCTCTACAATCAACTGCGGGATGTGATTGTCCACCGCAAGCGCAACAGTTTTGAGGCGGCCCACGGCAAAAACACGTTTCAAATTGGCCAAACCGATGCCAGCGGTGCCGTGGAGATCCTAGTCAGTGGCGATGCTATGGGCTCCAACTACAAAGTCAGGGACAATCAAATTGTCTATGTTAGCCGTGTCATGGGCCGTGTCGCCTTTGCCATTACCCACCGTGAAGCCCTTGACACTGGCTCAGGTTACATTTCCACCAACTATGTGGCCGTCTTCCGCAATCCCCAGACTAACGAAGTGGTGCGGCAAATGGAGTTTGAGGATACCTATGTGCCCGTGGGCAACTACTATCTCATGAGTCGGCAGGTGGTGCACACCCATGAAAATGGCCAAACCAGCACTGTGGAAATCCGTTTTGATGATCTGCAACTCCTAGACGACTAAGCGTGGAAATCACATTTCTAGGCACTAGTTCTGGGGTGCCCACCCGCACACGCAATGTTTCCAGTGTGGCTCTGCGGCTGCCCCAGCGCAAGGAAATTTGGCTCTTTGACTGCGGTGAAGCCACCCAGCACCAATTGCTGCGCAGCGACCTGCGAACCAGTCAGATTCGCCGGATTTTCATTACCCACATGCACGGCGATCACATCTTTGGCCTAATGGGCTTGCTGGCCAGTTGTGGCCTTGCGGGAACTGTGAGTCAAATTGATGTCTATGGCCCACCGACCTTGGATCGCTACATTGCCAGTTGTTTGCGCTGGTCCGTGATGCGACTTCCCTACAAGTTGCAAGTACATACGGTGGAGCCTGGGGAAGTCTTTAGCGATGGCGAGTTTACCGTGACCTGTCGGCTGCTGCATCATCGCGTTCCCGCCTTTGGCTACCGGGTGACGGAGGGCGATCGCCCCGGTCGGTTTCATGTGGAAAAAGCCCAAGCCCTGGGGATTCCCTTTGGACCCCTGTATGGTCAACTCAAGCAGGGAAAAACTATCACTTTAGAGGATGGCCGCACCTTTGATGGTCGTGACTTCTGCGATCCACCGCAGCGAGGACGCAGTATGGTCTATTGCACCGATACCGTCTTTTGTGATAGTGCTGTGGAACTGGCCCAGCAGGCGGATGTCCTCATTCACGAAGCCACCTTTTCCCATCAGGAGGCGAATCTGGCCTTTGCCCGCCTCCACTCCACATCCACTATGGCGGCGCAGGTAGCCGCTTTTGCCCAAGTGAAATTGCTTTTTCTCACCCACTTTAGCGCCCGCTACGCTCCCGGTAACCCTGTGCAGGTGGAAGATCTTTTGGCAGAAGCCCAAGCCATTTTCCCAAATACCCGCTTGGCGCAGGATTTTCTCCACTACGCGATTCCCCGCGATGGTCAGATCTGCGCGGAAATGCCCCCTAGCGACAGTCCTGCTGCAGCTAATATAGACACTTTGGAGGCAACCCTAGAGCCACTTGAGGCGCAAACCGTTGCTGCGGATGCAAAAAATGCGCCGGCGATCGCCATCAACCGTGCTACTCGCCAACAGATGCAACAAAAACTAGGAATTGACGCCACCACAGCCAATGCAATTTTAGAGCGGCGGCGACAGCAAAAGTTTACCTGCCTCGGGGAACTTGAACGCCTCTACCCCCAAGTGGATTGGTCAGCCCTCAATGTCCTCTTCTAAAGACCGATAGTGAGGCGGCTTCTCCCTGGAACCCCTAGGAGCATATGGAGGTGATACAGAACCATCTAACCCCTGTGACCGCTGCCTTGGACCTTCTTTTAGAGACAATTGAGATGGCGATCGACTCTAGCAATCAGGTTGCCGTCTGTGCCCTTAAGGCTCACGACCACAACGGTGCTAAGAAAGCCCTTAAACAGGCAGAGAAACTCACTGCATCTCGTGAGAAAGCGGTCGCCTTGCAGCGTGAATGGGACCATCTCGCTCTACTGGAAGACAAAGAGACAGAGGCGGCCAACACAGCCGCAATAAAGGTGAGCCGTCGCCATCGAGGTCGGCTGCCCCGTGGTCGCCGCCCACCGGAGGATGCATCCTACCTGCCGATCCTGCCCGTCCTCGCTCGGCGTGGCGGTTCTGGCAAGGTTGCAGAGGTGCTTAAGGAAGTGTACAAGGAGATGAACGGCATCCTGCGAGAGGTGGACCTTAGCCCCTACTTTCCAACAAGCAGCCGCGTTGGCAAAATTTCGCTCAATGGGCAAGGAACTCCATGGCCAAAGCGGGTCTTCTCAAGAGCGACAGCCCCGATGGCGCCTGGGAGATCTCGGAAAAGGGATCTGAAACCTGCAAGCCCATGATAGGGTCTAAGGCAACCCTGCAGAGGTTTCTACAGGCGGCTGCTGAGGGATATTTCCTAAAATCAGCCCTTTGGCAGCACAAAGGACCGAGGGAACCATCAGCTACAATGGGCTTAAGGGACTGAGTTTTAAGATAGTTCCACCGTTGGTCTCTGGAAGCTGCTCCTGCCCATGCAACTGTATTTTGACTATGGTGCGACAACCCCCTGTCGAGCGGAGGCCCTTGCGGCCATGGCGGCGGCCTATGAGCAGCAGTGGGGCAATCCATCCAGTACTCACGAGTGGGGACAACGGGCAGCGATCGCCTTGGAACAGGCACGGATGCAGGTGGCGGCACTGATTCATGCCCAAGCCGATGAGATCATCTTTACCTCTGGGGGTACAGAAGCCGATAATCTTGCCCTGTGGGGAGTTTGCCAGCGTTACCGCCAACCTCAGCATTTCATTATTTCAGCGGTTGAGCATTCGGCGGTGGCTAAACCGGCGGCTGCCCTTGAAGCCCAAGGCTGGCAGGTGACACGCTTGCCGGTCAACCACTGGGGACAGGTGGAACCTGCTCAACTGCGGCAGGCCCTGCAACCGAATACGGTCTTGGTCTCCATTATCTACGGCCAAAGTGAGGTGGGCACCCTCCAACCCATTACTGAACTCGCCGCCATTTGCCAAGAGGTAGGGGTGCTTTTCCATACAGATGCGGTTCAAGTGGCGGGACGAGTTCCCTTGGATGTGCGACGCTTGGGGGTGGATTTACTCTCTCTGTCTAGTCATAAAATTTACGGCCCTCAGGGGGCGGGGGCGCTCTATGTGCGATCAGGGGTGGCCTTAGAACCGCTTTTGCGCGGCGGTGGACAGGAACTTGGCCTGAGGTCAGGAACGCAGGCGGTGCCGACCCTGGTGGGTTTTGGAGTGGCGGCGGAGTGGGCAGCCACTGAACTGGCAACAGAACCCATGCGCCTTGCTCAATTGCGCGATCGCCTGTGGCAGCAGTTACAGGATCATCCCCAAGTGGAACAAACGGGGCACCCCTGGCAGCGACTGCCCCATCACCTGAGTTTGATTGTGCGCGATCGCCACGGCCAGCCCTTGAATGGCAAAACCGTTGTCCGGCAACTCAACCTTGCAGGCATTGGCATTAGTGCGGGATCTGCCTGTCAAAGTGGCCAAACCCAACCGAGTCCAACCCTCTTGGCCATGGGCTACGATCCTGAAACCGCCAAAGCAGGGATTCGTATTACCTTGGGGCGAGAGACCACCGCTGCCGATGTGGATTGGCTAGCCATGGTGCTGCGGCAATATCTTGCAGAGGCGATCGCTCCCCCCTTAGTGGTATCCATTCCTTAGGAGGCATCATGGTGTGGGCGGCGTTATCTGCACAGGGAACTTGGGCACTGGCGAGCTACGGTGTGGTGGCCACACTGGTTCTGCTGTGGACGATTCTGCGATCGCGACGGCAGCTGTCCCCAAAAGCCACCCTTGAAGCCGAATTGGCACAGCGACAAAATGACTGCATTCAACTCCAGCAGCAACTTCAGGCAATCACTGCGGAAAATCAACAATTACGAGCAGAGCGTGATTACTGGCAACAGCAGCATCAAAGCCTCAGTGATCAACTCACCACCCTAGAAGCCACCTATCACCAACTGGAGATGAATCTGCAACGCCTCGAACAGGAGCGCGATCGCCTGCAGCAGACACTGCAACAGCCCGCCGATTTGTGGCAGGAAATCAGCAAAAACTATCAAAGTTGGTGGGAAAGCCTCCCCTTTCTTCCCCATGAGGATGCCAGCAGCAAATCCTAAGGCAGGCGATCAATGGGTAACGGCGGATAGAAGAAGTACCCTTGGCCATACAGACAGCCGAGATCCATCAATTGGGCGGCTTGAACCGCCGTTTCCACGCCTTCTGCAACCACATCTAAACGTAGACTCTTGCCTAGGGCAATCACAGCACCAATAATTTCCTGTGCTGCTTGACTTTCCTCTAAGCTCTGGACAAAGGAGCGATCAATTTTCAGGGCGTGGATGGGTAACTGATGCAACCGACTCAGGGAGGAATAGCCCGTACCAAAATCATCAATGTTGAGGGCAACCCCCAATTGTTGCAGTTCCTCAGCCACCTGCAATGTGGCTTCAAGGTTACGGATCATTGTCGTTTCAGTAATCTCCAGATGGAGGAGATGGGGGGGCAATTGGGCACGGCGCAGCGCCGCCAAAATATCACTGACAAAGTTGGCATCCACCAGTTGCTGCGGCGAGATATTAATGCCCAAGGTCATGGTTTGGCGACGGCTGTCCTGTTGCCGCCACTGGCTGAATTCCTGGATCGCGCGTTCAAGGACCTGCCGGCCAAGGCTAACAATGAGACCTGCCTGCTCCGCCAGGGTGATGAATTCACTGGGAGAAATTTCACCTTTTTCGGGGTCAAACCATCGGCTGAGGGCCTCCAGCCCTACAATTGCCCCCGTCTTCATCTCAACAATGGGCTGAAAATACACCTGTAACTCACTGTTGGCGATCGCCTGATGCAATTGGCTCTCCAGGGTAAAGCAACTTTGGGCTTGGGTGTGCATTTGCGGGTCAAAGATGCACCACTGCCCCAGTCCTTGTTTTTTTGCTTGGTACATGGCAATGTCAGCATCCCGCAGAAGGGTAGCGGCAGAGGTGGCCTCGCGATCGCTAAAGGCGACGCCAATACTGGCACTCACGCTTAACAAGTGACCATCAATGATCAGGGGTTCCTGAATGACCCGCTCTAGGTCAGTAACCTGCGCTTGCACCTGGGCCACCATCTGCTGGGGATCAAGGTCTTCACAGAGGACGACAAATTCATCCCCACTCAAGCGAGCCAAGGTATCCCCCTGACGCACCACAGTCTGCATTCGCTGGGCAAGGGTGATGAGTAACTGGTCACCGGCTTGGTGTCCCAAGCTATCATTAACCCGCTTAAAGCGATCAATATCAATAAAAACAACAGCAAAGGGGCGATCGCGACGGCGTTGATACTGGCGCCAGCAGTGTTTTAAGCGCTCTTGAAGCAGTGTACGGTTCGGGAGTCCCGTCAGGGCATCGTGGAGAGCATCGTGAATAAGCTGCTCCTCCATTTGCTTGCGGCAGGTAATATCGCGACCCACACATTGATACTCCACACAGCGTCCATGGTGATCAAAAAAGGCGCGCGTGGTCCATTCAAACCAGGCAAGCTGTCCGCCACTGAGGGTGACAGCGCATTCAATAGTGCTGATGGGCTGTGCTGGGCTGAGGGCTTGCAGATGCTGTTGAAAGCGTTGCTGCGTCACAGGATCAAAGGGATGCCGGATCACGTCCCCAAAGTCACAATTCATCCCTGCTTCAGCTAGATAGCGAAAGAAGGCGGGATTGCCAAAGGTCAGATGTCCCTCCGGTGTGCAGCGGTAGAGCAGTTCTGTCTGCGCCTCGAGAACCCGCCGATAGCGCTCTTTTTCCTGATGTAGCGCACTCACTAATTCAGCGCGGTGAATCCCAAAGCTCAGTTGTTCCCCCAGTTGGCGGATCAGTTCCACCTCATCATTGGCCCAAGGCCGCGCAGAAGAGCAGTGGTGACACAGAAATAATCCCCAGAGGCGTTCCTCCTGAATAATCGGTACTGCTAATAGGGCACGCACCTGCAATTGGCTGAGAAAATCGCGGTGACATTGAGCGAGGGTGGCGGTGTTAATATCCGCAATCGCCAGTACCCGCCCCTGAACATAAGCTTCAGCAGACTCACGGTGGAAACACGGGTCATGGAAGGTGCGGTGCATCAGAGAAAACGGCGGTGCCGCAACAGATTCGGCCACCACTTCCCCTGTGCCGTCAGCGCAGAACTGGAAAATGAGGGTGCGATCTACGTTCAAGAGTTGGCGAATTTCCTCAAGGGCAGTTTTGAGAACGGTTTCAAGATCTAGTGAGCGGCGAATCTTAATGGTGAGGCGATGGAGGAGTTCAGCTTGAGTTTGCCGCCGTTGCAACGAGGTACTGGAGTCCACTTGCAGCGTAATATTTTGGCAGAAAATGGCCAAACCACGGCTGGTGGGAAAGACCCGTACTGCGAACCACTGGTTGAGCCCCTCATAAAAGGCTTCAAATTGGACGGGAGTCTGCTGTGTCATTGCCCGCCGACATTGCTCCTCAAAAATCGAGTTGCGGGCATCGGGGAAGAGCTCCCAGAGGTTTTTTCCTAACATTTGTGAGGCGGATTTGCCCACTAAGCGGCAGAGATTGCCATTGACATAAATAACTGTAAAATCATGATCGACCTCAAAGAAGTGATCGGACATGCTCTCTAAAATGTCGGTCACTTGGTTGTAGGCCGCTTGCAGGCGATCGCTAAATTGCCGCTGCTCAGTGACATCCCGCGCCGCTGCGTAAATTTGCCCCTGGCTCAGTAGTCCTTGCCATTCATACCAGCGGTAGTCTCCCCCTTGGGTGCGCAGGCGAATTGTGTGGTTCGTGATTTGCTCGCCGGCAAGGAGACGTTGCTGCATTTGTCGATGGCGGGGGCGATCGCCCGGATGCAGAAATTCCTCAAACTTTGCCCCCATCACCCGATTCAGGTCATAGCCTAGGCAGGTTTGCCAATGGTGATTCACCCGCCGCAGCCGTCCCTCACTATCGGCGATCATAAATAGCTCTAGGGAAGAGCCAAAGAAATACTCTAGTTCAGCCGTCTTTTGGACAATTTCTGCTTGCAGACGGATGCGATCGCTAATGTCCCGCTGCACACCAAAGTGGCCAATAATTTCCTGATTTTCGTTGTACAGACAAACGTAATTCCCTTCAATCCAAAAAGAGCTACCGTCATGGCGGTGCAGCTCAAGTTCAGTGTGAAAATAGCCTAAATCAAAGAGGGCGCGCCACAACCGTTTAGCCAGTTCCAGATCCTCCTTAAACCAAAGGCGCGGTGTCAAGCCAATCAACTCTTGGGGTGGCAATTGATATTGCTGGGCAAAGGCATTGTTGACACGCGTCATCCGCTGGTGATCTAGGACATACTCCAATATGTCCTCTTTATTGACCGTGTCATCCCAGCGAATGGGCTGATCCAACATCATGAAGAAGCAGGCCTCAAGGGACTGCTGAAAAAAGGCTTCTAAGAGTTCTTGGTTGGCTTTTAGTTCTAGTTCCAGTTGACGGCGACGAGTCACGTCCCGCGATGTCGTCACTAAAAATAAAACGTTTCCCGCTTCATCGCAAATGGGGTGAGTGAGGGTTTCTAACCAAACATAGCCACCACTCTTTTTGCGCATGCGATAGGTTTCTGTCAAATTGGCGCTGCCCTGTAGGGCGAGGGCGTGGGCGCCACTGCGAATTCGCTCAGCATCCTCAGGGTGAAACAGGGTATAGGGATTTTTACCAATCAGCTCTTCAGGAGAATAGCCCAAAAGCGTTTGACTGGAGGGAGTCACGTATAGGTAGTTGCCATCGGTTTCGTGCAGGCAAATCAGATCATCGGTGTAGTTCACCAATAATTCGGTAAAGTGCTCAAATTCGTCAATGATCATTCCTGAAAATGTCTCTCTGCCGGCACCCAAGGTACCAAAACTTATTTTAATTCATGATTACAGTTCAATGTTGCTAATTCTTAATTTGTTAATTACTTGTCCAGGAAACTTCCCGCCAGTTGGCACTACCCCTCAGGGATAACGGCGCATATTTAAGCGAGCCGTGGTTCCCGCCTGTGGACACCGCAGGTACGGGGCATAGGTGCCGCCAATGCGCCAGACGGAAATATAGCGATCGCTACGCACCCATTGAATGGTTACTTCACCACTACAGCCAAAATTACCCCCTAGATCGCGATCGCTAAAAAAGCCGCGCACAAATCCATTGCCAATTGCCGTTAGGGTAATTGTGCCCTCATAAAGTCGCCCATTGACCTCTGTGGTGTAGGTCAAGACATCCCCTGGGGCGTGGCTGAACCGATAGTCATAAATGCGGGTCAGACCGCTATCGGAAATCAGCGTTTCAGCGGCAGCCGGCAAGGCAGAGGCCGCACCCAACACTAGAGCGCCCAGCACGCCCTGTAACGCCTTCATAGGAACGCCTCCTCTAGACCATCGAACCTCTCAGCGAACATCTATGATGATCCTAGACGAGACTATTGCTCCCTGTCTCTCATCTGAAGAACTGCCCTGAAAAACAGTGAGGTCAAGGGGCTGATCGGGAATTCAGCGGGAGTCTAAAGGAACGCTCGCACATCGGTCACTTCACCGGCAATTGCCGCTGCTGCCACCATCGCCGGACTCATGAGGAGAGTGCGCCCGCTTGGAGAGCCTTGGCGTCCCTTGAAGTTGCGATTGGAGGAGGAGGCGCTGATCTGACGCCCTTGCAGTTTGTCGGGGTTCATGGCAAGGCACATTGAACAGCCGGGGTTGCGCCATTCAAACCCCGCGGCTTTGAAAACGACATCTAGGCCTTCAGCTTCGGCTTGCGCTTTCACTCGTTCTGAACCGGGGACAACGAAGGCTTTGACACCGGGTTTGACTTTGCGCCCTTCAACAACTTTGGCCGCCTGCCGCAGGTCACTGATGCGACCGTTGGTGCAACTGCCGATAAAGCAGACATCAATCTTGGTTCCTTGAATGGGCTGACCTGGTTGTAGATCCATGTAGGCATAGGCTTCGGCGGCGATCGCCCGTTCTGCCACCGGCAAGCTCTCTAGGGTGGGCAAGGTTTCATCCACGGCAACGCTCTGGCCGGGGGTAATGCCCCAGGTCACCGTCGGTGCAATATCCGCAGCCGCAAATGTCACAACATCATCGTATTCAGCATCGGCATCACTGGCTAGCGATCGCCACCATGCCACCGCTTCGTCCCAGGCTTTTCCTTGGGGGGCAAAAGGCCGTCCCTTAAGGTAGGCAAAGGTGGTTTCATCGGGGTTGACATAGCCGCAGCGGGCACCTCCCTCAATGGCCATATTGCAGACGGTCATGCGTTCTTCCATTGAAAGTTGGCCAAACGTGGTACCCGCAAATTCATAGGCATAGCCCACACCACCCTTGACACCCAGGTGGCGAATAACGTGCAGAATGACATCTTTGGCATAGACGCCAGCCGCAAGGGAGCCATTGACTTCCACTTTGCGAACCTTCAGCTTATTGAGGGCAAGGGTCTGGGTGGCCAAAACATCCCGCACTTGACTGGTGCCAATACCGAAGGCGATCGCCCCAAAGGCACCGTGGGTAGAGGTGTGGCTATCGCCGCAGGCAATCGTCATCCCCGGTTGCGTTAACCCCTGCTCCGGGGCAATGACATGGACAATGCCCTGACGACCGGAGCCAATCCCAAAAAAGGGAATATTGTGGGCACGGCAGTTCGCCTCAAGGGCTTGCAGCATCTCTTCAGCAAGGGCGTCTTGGAGAGGACGCGCCAGCGTATCTGTAGGCACAATGTGATCCACTGTCGCTATGGTTCGCTGGGGATAGAGCACTGGCAACCCCCGCTCCCGCAGCATGGCAAAGGCTTGGGGACTCGTCACTTCGTGGATTAGGTGCAGGCCAATAAAGAGTTGAGTTTGCCCTGAAGGCAGTGTAGCCACTGTGTGCTGTTCCCAAACCTTATCGAAGAGCGTGCCGCGACTCATAGACATGCTAAACAATCTAGATGATTAATTATAGGGAAAAGTAGGAGACTCAGTACAGCAGTTTTGCTTAAGACGCTGGCTCCTGTCAAAAGGGCTTTAATCCCTATAGCTAAAACGCCCGCAGTGTTGCAAAGTATGGCAACTAACCTCAATTGTGCTGATTTCACGGGGGTAGTCAGACAACGGGTCACACCATCTAAGCATTTACTGCTTGGGGGAGTAGCCACAGTTTATTCTTCAATCATTAGAGTGGGTCATCTGGATTTGAGCCGAACCCAAAGCCCCAATTGTTAAACCATCCCAATCTAGGACCTCTGTTGGCAAAAATTTACCCTATTGAACCTCTATCTGAGTTCCCTGAGCCTCCTATGCAGTTAGCAAAATTGCGGCAAAAACACTTTCATCTGATTCATAGAATTGAATAGAATTGAACATTAACTAAATAGCCAAGCCATCACCTGTTGACCGAGGCGAGTCCCATTGAGGCGATCAATTTCGCGAACACCGGTGGGGCTAGTCACATTCACTTCTGTTAAGTAGCCGCCAATAACATCAATCCCTACAAAATAGAGGCCATCGCGCCGCAAGGCAGGGGCTAAGGTTTGACAAATCTGGCGATCGCGCTCCGTAATCTCTGCGGCTGCCACGCGCCCACCGGTGGCCATATTGCCCCGAAATTCATCCCCTGTGGGAATCCGGTTAACAGCACCGATCGGTTCGCCGTTGAGAAGAATAATCCGTTTGTCCCCCTCCTTAGCGGCGGGTAGGTACTCCTGCAGCATCACGGGCAGTTGTCCCCGTTGGGTACTGATTTCAATCATGGAGTTGAGGTTGCGATCGCCCGCCTGCAGAAAGAGAATCCCTTCGCCCCCTTTGCCCCCCAAGGGTTTGAGCACCGCCATACCCTGCTGCTGCACAAATTCACGGATGCGCTGCTTGTCTGCAGTCACAATGGTCTTGGGAATCACACTGGTAAATTGCAGGGCATACATCTTTTCATTGGCATGGCGTAACCCCGCTGGCGAGTTGAGGACAAGGGTGGTTTGGGGATCGACTAAATCAAGACAGTAGGTAGCATAGAGGTAGGCGGTGTTGACGGGCGGATCCTTGCGCATCCACACTGCTCTGAAGGTGTTGAGGGGGCGCCATTCGAGTGCACCCAGCTCAAACCAAGGTTGGGGAATCTGCCACTGGCCGTCCACCAGTTGCACTGGCGATAACTGGATGGGAGTCAGCGCCGCCCATACCTGACCTTCTCGGATCAGCAGTTGGGAAATTTCCGTTACCCACACCCGTGCCCCTGCCGCTTGCGCAGCCTCCATCAAGGCCACACTGGTATCGTGGCCGGGGTCAAGGCTGGCGATCGGGTCAATAATAAAGGCAATATCCACTAAGCTACCCCTTGCAACAGGGCATCCAATTTTCCTTGCGCCTCCAGGGCATAGAGATCGTCACAGCCGCCAATGTGTTCATTGTCAATAAAAATCTGCGGGAGCGATCGCCGGCCATGGGCTCGTTTTGCCATCGCGTCACGGGCTACTTCATCTCCATCAATGACGTACTCTGTAAACTTCACTCCTTTTTGCGTCAGCAATTGCTTTGCCCGAATACAAAAAGGACAACGAGACCACGTATAGATTTCGACCTTAGCCACAGCAGTGACACCTCGTTACAAAAATTCACTTTGCCTCCAGCCTAGCAAAAAGGGAGAAGAGATACACCCCCCTCTCCCTCCCCTTGCCCTACAACTCCCTACAAATAATTGGGATCCTGAACATTGCGGATTTTGCAGGCTTCGGCAATGCCGTACTGGGGCCGCAAAAAGCGATCCATCTGGGCGACAAAGAAGCGCCGATTCGCCATTAAATGCTCTGGATTGGGATCATCCAAGGGGTAGTAGAAGGCAGCACGGGTGGCTTGCAAAACGGCGGAGGTCACGGTGTACATAGCGTGCTGGAAGGCAATACCCAACTGCACCAAAATATCATCCTCACCGCGACAGTGCTGGTGGAAGTAATCCTTTAGGTACTGGGGTAAGAAATGATACATATCTTGGTGGAGCAACGTTGGTGGAATACCCGCCGTCCCCACAGGGAATTTATCGGCAAAGAGAATGCCATAGTGGAAGTCCACCTGATCAGTGGGCACCTGATTGGCTTGGGCGTTGTAGGACTTTGTGCCGCGGAAAGGAGAGGTGCGGTAGAAGACCGCTTCCACATAGGGGAAGGCTGCCTCGTAGAGCCACATAAAGCCCTTTTCCTTGGGCACAAGGACATGAACCTCGTCATCAATATAGACATGGTGGTAAATGGGACGACCGGCAATGGCAAAAATTCCATTGACCAAGAAGTTCATGGCATCCTTGACACTGGTAATACTGCCCTCATCGTAGCGATCGCTAATCTCAAAGAAGACAGGTGCCATCACTTCCCAAAAGAGTCCCAGCACATTCATGTACGTGGCTTGGCGAGCCTGCTCTAAAAAAAGGTCGGGAAAGAGTTTGTATAGCCCGAGCATCAATGGGTTGCGCTTGAAGTAAGCACGAATCGCCTTATCCGCTGCCGCTTTGTACTCCTCGGAGTCAAGGTAAATATCCAACTGACCGCCCATGCGGTGCCACATCATTGCCCGCGCCAAATCTTCGGAAAATTCCATGTTGATGCGGTCATGCCAGAGGTGGTGGAGCAGACGGGGCATTTTGCCGGTCTCCCCTTTTTCAATAAATTCCATGAGTTCCGGATGGGCATGGGCAGGGCCGCGCCAAATCCGCAGATCGGCGGTATCACCGGCGTAGTGATTGGGCAACTCAAAGTATTCCTTGGTCGGAAAATACTTAAAGAAGGGAAAGGGATTAATAAAGACCCGCTCACCGAGATAGAGCAAGTCCCGCCAGTAGAAGTCCATTGGAATGGAGTAGGCCTTGTACATCCCGATAATTTTCATCAGGTTCACTGGTGTGTCGGGAATCAGGGCACCTCCTGCCTCAAGGCGGTAAATAATATCGGCGAGGGGATGATCTAGGGGTGGCAGCTTGGCAGAACTGGGGCGCTCCATTGCTTGAACCATGGGAAATTCTCCTAACGCTTGGCTAAGGTGGCAACAAGTTCATTGGTACGGGGGACGGCAGCAACGATCTGAGCACTGGTGGTTTCACTCCAGCGCACCAGCCAGGTGGGTTGAACCCCCAAAAATACAATCAACAGGGTCAGGACGAGGGCAGGCATTTTCTCTGACCAGACTACCCGTGGGTAGTAGGCTGTGCGATTGTCAAGGCGGCCAAAACAGGTGCGGTTAATCATAATCACGAAATAAACCGCTGTGAGGCCAGTGCCCACCACAGCAACCAGGGTTGGTAGGGGGAACATCCCATAGCTGCCTTGGAAGATTAAAAATTCCGCTACAAACCCCACAAGCCCTGGAATACCTGCACTCGCCATCCCGCCCAAAATTAAGAGGGCACTGGTGGTCGGCAAGCCCCGCAGGGGATTGAGCAGGCCATTGAGCACGTTCAGTTCCCGGGTCCCGACTTTCGTTTCAATTACACCCACCAGATAGAACAGGAGTGCCAAGATTAGGCCATGACTTATCATTTGGGCGATCGCTCCCACCATGCTGAGGTGGGTATGGGCCGCTGCCGCTAGAAGGACATAACTCATATGGCCAATGGAACTGTAGGCCACCATCCGTTTAATATCCTTTTGGGCAATGGCCGCAAGGGCACCATAGGCAATGCCCACCGCCGCCACGATCGCCAACAGACCAGAAAACTGTGCCCAAGCCTCTGGAAAATAGCCCAGGGCAAAACGCACCAAGCCATAGGCACCCAGTTTTGCCAGTGCTCCCCCAAGGAGAATTGCTGTCGGGGTTGAAGCCTCTACATAGGCATCGGGCAACCAACTGTGGAGGGGCACCAAGGGCATTTTGATCCCAAAGCCCAAGATCAACAGCAACAGCAGAATCCCTTGGGTCGTCGGTGCCAAGCCAGCGATTTGAATATCGGCAGAGTCAAAACTAGGGGCGTGGGTCAGCCAACCCATTGCCAAAAAGGCGGCGAGGACAAGAATGCCCGACACTGCCGTATAAATCAGAAACTTAACCGCTGCTTGCTCACGACGCTGCCCCCCCCAGATCAAAATCAACAGGTAAAAGGGCACCAACTCAAGTTCGTAAAAGAGAAAAAACAGCAGCAGATTCTGGGCCGCTAAGGCCCCTGTAATGCCGGCATTGGCCAAAAGAACCAGGGCATAAAAAAGCCGCTGTCCAGTTTTCTCACCTGTGAATACAACCCCAAGGGTCAAGAAGGTCCCCAAAACAATCAGGGGCAGCGAGAGACCATCCACCCCAAGGGAATAGTTCAATCCCAAAGGCAACAGCCACGGCACAAATTCCGTAAATTGCAGTGCGCTCTGGTGAACATCGAACTGCGTCAGCATCCAGAGGGACAGGGCAAAGGTGAGACCGGCGATAACTAAAGCCACCGAACGTAGGACTCGCTCTGGCAGCAGCGGCATCAGGAGAGCGCCGATCACCGGCAACACGATTAACAGCGTCAGCATAGGCAGAAACCTCAATGAATGGAGCACTAAGCCAGCAGTGGCCAACAAATGGCAATGACTAAAATGGCAATGCCCATCAAGATGGTGAGGATATAGGCTTGGGATTGCCCCGTTGTACTATATTTCAGGCGATCGCCCCCCAAAAGAGTGACCACGCCAAAGGCATTGCCGGTCCCGTCCACAAATGTGCGATCAAACCAAGCGGTAATGCGGGAAATCATATCCACCACTCCCACCACCGTTGCTCTGTAGAGCTTTGGCGTATAGAAGTCGTAGGCCAGCAGATTCTGTACCGACGGCAGGGGAAACTGCACGGGTTTGGGAATTGCTTTGCCAAGATAGACCCATGCGGCTACCCCCCAGCCCAAAAGAGCAGTGATAGTCAGTGCCGCAGCGGTGGCCAAGGAAGGTTGGGTCCAAATCACCCAATCAAAGCGCGCCATGAGAATTGGCAAGTGCAGCACCAGCCCTAGATCAACGGTCATCGGCAAAATCATCGGCCAAAAGACCTCGGGCGATCGCGCCGTCATCGGTTTGACCTCACCGCCCCAAACTAGGCAAAATGTGCGCCCAAGACTAAAAGCCGCAAAAGTATTCATCAACAGAAGCACCCCCCCTACCCAAGGCAGTTGGGCAAAGGCCGTATCCAGCAATTCTGCCTGGGGGAAAAAACTGGCCAAGGGTGGAACCGCCAGCAGCCCTGCGGAACCCACGAGAAAGGAGATCCCCGAAATGGGGCGCCGGGACCACAGCCCACCCAGCAAGCGCAGATCTTGGGTAACACTATTCCAGATAATGCTGCCGATGCTCATCATTAGCACTGCCATGGCCAGGCTATAGGTGAGGATAAAGACAAAAGCTAAGCCCGGCTCCTTGAGGCCAACAGCAATAAACACCCACCCCATGTAGGCACTCACCAAATAGGAGAGGGCGCGTTTAATGTCCACTTGGGCAATGGCAATCAGGGTTCCCCCCAAGGCCGTGACGCTACCAATCACCAACAAAGCGGTTAGAGCAACCGGGGAAAGGCTCAGCACTGGCGTCAGCTTCACTAGCACCCATGCCCCCGTGGCCACAACCACTGCATTCCGCAAAATCGAGGCCGGAATTGGCCCTTCCATCGCCTCATCCAACCACAGGTGTAGCGGAAACTGGGCACATTTCCCCATCGGTCCTGCAATCAGCGCCAAACAAATCAGGGTAATGAGGGTGGAGTTTACTTGAGCCGTTGCTGCCCAAGCCGCCAAATCGTCGTAGTTCCAGGAACCAGCCAGAGGATAAATCGCCAACACCCCCATCAGGAGTACCAAGTCTCCCACCCGTTTCGTTAGAAAGGCATCGCGGGCACCGGTCACCACCAAGGGTTGGTTAAACCACAGTCCAATCAGCAAATAGGTGGCAAGGGTCAAAATTTCCAAAACCACATAGTTGAAAAAGAGAGAATCGAGGAGCACCAGCGCTCCCATACCACCTTCAAAAAGAGCTAGCAGGGCAAAGAAGCGGGCCCAGCCCCAATCCATCTCCATGTAGCCCACCGCAAACACCTGAGCCATAAGGTTCAAGGCTGTGATTAGCATCAGGGCGGTAGTCGTCAAAATCGAAATTTCAACGGGAATGTCAAGGTGCAGACCCGCCACATCAAGCCACGTCCAGTGCAAATACTGTGGTGGTTGGTTGGCGATCGCCACCGTTGCCAACAGTGCATGCACAAAGGAAAAAAACGTGAGCAAGATATTCAAATAGCCCGCTGGCCGTGGCCCCGTTTTCCGTGTAATCCCCGGTGACCAAATCAAGGACAACACCATTCCCGCGAGGGAGTAAAAGGGAATGAGCCACACCGTATCTGCAAACGATTGCAACATAAACCCCGCCTACATCTATGGGCAAGACTAATCAAATTTAATCTTATCTATGAATAGCACCAGCCCTGACGGGAATCAGTGCCAAGTTGCATCAATATCTCTTATCCCCGAGATAAAAGGCCACTATGAAGGATTGAGCATTCTTTAGGATAGATATAAAAATCTAGGGGTTAATTTGAAAGGTCACCCGTGCAGTGTAGCCCACATAGCAAAAGTTACCGTCGCCCCAATCTTGGTCAGAATCTAGCTCAACACGCACTTGACTTTGACGCGGATAGTTTTCGGGAATTGGGATCACCTGATCATCGCCGGGGTTGAGGCGACCCAAGCCAGAGCGAATATTGGTGACTGTGCCCTGAAGAACTTTCCCTTTGGCCCCATAGAGTTCAATTTTTGCCCGAGTGCCCGGAGGAATGAGCCGCAGTAATTGTTCATCGACAAAGACATCGATCCAACGACGCCGACAATCCAACAATTGCAAAATTTGATCCCCTTTACCGAGAAACATCCCCGGACGGGCATCCACCCGCCAGACATAACCGGCAATGGGAGCAGTCACCTTCACCACTTTGCGCTGAGCAACCTCCCGCTGGGCTTGGGCAACTTGTCGTTGTTGGGCAGCCATTTCCTGTTGCATCCCTTGGACGATCGCCTGCTGTTCGCTAATTTGAGTTTGTAACTCTTGCCGCCTTAGGCGGGGGTCATAGTTACTGCGAGTGTTGCGCAGTGTCAGCCCCAATTCAGCAGCACGGGCATCAGCCTTCAGGGCCTCAACGGTGTGAGCCGCAGCTTCCACCTCCCGTTGACGAGCAGCCACTTGGGCTTGGCTTTGCTGCAACTCCGTTAGAGCCGCATCCGCTTGGGCTTGGGGTACCGCCCCCTGCCGGGCCAACTGGCTAAAGCGCTGGTAGTTCATTTGTGCCAGTTGATAGCGCGCCTTGGCATCCGCAAGCTTGGCCTTAGCCGCTGCGAGTTCTGCTTGAGCAGCAGCCACTTGGCGATTGGTTTGCTCCACCTCTAGTCTGTGCTGATTGCGTTCATCCCTTTGGGCAGAGGCGAGGAGTCTTTGCAATTGAGCCAACTTTACCTGAGCAGCTTTTAATTCTCCCCGCCGCCGCTCTAACCATTTTTCAACTTCGCGAGCGTTGCCTTGACTGACATAGTCATTTTCTATGAGGGCCAAGGGTGCATCCGTGGGTTCGATAAAGTCCCCTACCTGCGCCTGGAGTTTCTCTAGTGTTCCTTCCTCTGGAGCCCGCACGTTCACAATCACGCCATTAATGACTGCATCACGACTGCGCACTGTTGTTAAATGGCGGTAGAGAAACAAGACTGCAAAGGCAAGGATGCCACACCCGGCTGCGAAAACTAACAGATTAGCAAGGAGCGATCGCCGTAGCTTCAGTTGCTGAGCTGGTACAACCTGATTTTTAATCTGGGTCAAAGAAGCTGAAACGCCCTTGCTCATAGGAAACCTATAAGAAACTAGTTAAAGCAAGTAAAAAACTACTAAGCCATCTTGTCTAATTTATGTATGGATCTGATTGTGAATCTAATCGATGTGTGAACGCCTTGCTCCAAAAACTTTTTTACTTGAAATAATTTTCGCCTAGCCCTATCTAAACACACTCCCTAACCTTTTGCTATCCGTAAAAATACTGAAATTGACATCTGCAGATCAAAAGCATTTCATCTCGAATTTCCATAGGTTTTCAGAATCTCAGCCACCTGCAAAACTACGGATGGAGTACGTATGATAAAAGTAAAAGTATCTGTGGTCAACTTTTATGACGTGCTTTCCAGACCTTGACAAACAAGCATGGCTGATTGTGCACTCCCAAGGCACGGCGGTAGGCAAGTATCACCTTTCAGGAAAAGCGTTCTGGAAAATTGGCCGCGCCAGTGACTGTGACATTATTATTCATGACCCCTATGTTTCCCGACATCAGGCAACCATTGAACTGCGGCCTCGTGGCAATGCACTAGTGTACCTAATCCGTGACAACAATAGTCGCAATTGCACATTGCTTAACGGTACTCCCCTATCGGATGAGCGGGTATTGCACCATGGGGACATTATCATGATGGGAGATACAGATCTCACATTTCGCTATACGAGTCCGACCCCCTCAGTCCCACCGAATGTGTTGCAGCGCTTTTGAGAAACGACTTGTCACCCCTTGATGAATTTTTGTGGGCGATTTTAGGCCTCCTCCTAACCGTTGCCGGAACGTTCATGGAAGCGGCGATCGCCTTGCCCAACTTTTTCAACGAGGAAGGGCAGGTTGTTTTACCCACCTCCTGGGCAGCGGTTCCAGTGCACCCGTTACCGGTCTCCTACCAGGTGGCCGCTGTTCTTTTTGTCGGCTGTATGGGAGGACGGCAAGCCGCAGCTCTCTCACAGGTGGCCTATTTGATTCTGGGGCTGAGTGGGTTTCAGGTTTTTTCCCAAGGGGGCGGCCTAGACTATTGGCGTGAACCAACATTCGGGTACCTCTTGGGTTTTGTGCCGGGGGCCTGGGTCTGTGGTTGGCTGGCCTTTCGTCCCCAAAAACGGGTCAGTTTAGAATGGCTTGCCTTGAGCAGCCTAGGGGGACTGGTGCTCATTCATGTCTGCGGTGCCCTCTACCTCGGTGCTCTGGCTCTTGCCGGGCAGTTGAGTCACCCCTTGGTGGAGCTACTAGAGCAGTATTCGCTTTTTGCCTTGCCGGGGCAGTTGGTGACTGTCTGCTTGGTGGCAGCGGTCGCGCGGGTGCTGCGCTTGATTTTGCTGTACTAGGGGGCACTGTTGCCCTCAATTAAACCTTCGGCCTCGAGGGCGAGCGATCGCAGGCGGTCTAACATCTGGGGATCAGGTGGCTGCCACAGTTGGCGTTGGGCAGCTTCCAGGAGTCGCTCAGCCATGTCCCGCAGTGCCCAAGGATTATGGTGCGCCACAAAGGCCTGCATTTCGCTATCCAGCAAATAGGTTTGGGCAATGCCTGTAAACACATAATCGGGTACACAGCGAGCCGTAGCGGCATAGCCAAAAAGATAATCTACCGTGGCTGCCATTTCGAAGGCGCCTTTGTAGCCATGACGCTTGACACCTGTTAGCCATTTGGGATTAACGACGCGGGAGCGATAGACCCGCAACAGTTCCTCCTGTAGAGTGCGAATTTTCGGCTGCTCTGGCCGTGAGTGATCGCCAAAGTAAACCGTGGGCTGCTGCCCTGAGCGCGATCGCACCGCAACGGTCAAGCCCCCCTGAAACTGGTAATAATCATCGGAATCCAACAGATCGTGCTCGCGGTTGTCTTGGTTTTGCAGCACCACTTGCAGTTGACTGAGCCGCTGCTCTAGGGCTTCCGCTGCATTGTGGCTGTGGGCTGCCCCGGTGTAGGCATAGCTACTCCAGTGGATGTAGGCGCGGGCAAGATCCTCATCCCCCCGCCAGTTTTGGGCTTCGATGAGTCCTTGGAGTCCCGCACCATAGGCACCGGGTTTGGAACCAAAGATGCGAAAGCGTGCCCGTTGCTGAGCTTGATCCAAGGAGAGACCCTGTTGTTGCCAATAGGCCGTTTCTTTGGCCACTTGGGCCGCTAAGGGATTTTGATCGGGGGGTTCATCCAACTGGCTCACCCGCTGCACCGCCTCATCAAAGAGGGCAATGAGGTTGGGAAAAGCATCGCGGAAAAAGCCAGAAATCCGCAGCATAACATCCACACGCGGTCGTCCCAACAGCGACAGGGGAATCACCTCTAAATCCACCACCCGTCGTGAGGCGCCTTCCCAGACCGGTCGCACTCCCAAAAGGGCAAGGGCTTGGGCAATATCGTCGCCCCCTGTACGCATTGTTGCTGTGCCCCACACCGACAGACCAAGGGTACGGGGAAAGTCCCCCTGCTCTTGACAATAGCGTTCGATCAGTGCCGCCGCTGATCGCTCCGCCAAGGCCCATGCAGCCTCTGTGGGCACCGATCGCAGATCCACGGCATAGAAATTCCGGCCCGTGGGTAAGACATCGGGACGACCGCGACTAGGGGCACCCGCAGCCCCACTGGGAACATAGCCACCATTGAGGCCATGGAGAAAGTGGTCAATTTCTTGGCGGGTCTGTTGCAGGGCAGGGTAGAGAACCGTGCGAATCCAATCCAGTACCTGCTGAGTTGCACTGCCACCGGGGAGATTGGGGGTGCCCCGCAATAAACCCTCCACCAGTGTTGCCGCAGTTTCTTCGAGGGCATTTTGCCACTGGCCCACGGAGCGATAGCCGAGGACAGGACTGGGGGCGGTTGGATCAGCGGTGAGGGGGTCTAAATCCACCCCTTGATCCTGTGCTAGAGCCCGAGTGAGACCCCTATGCTGGTCACTGGGACTGCGGGCAATGGCAAGAATTAGATCCCGCAACTGTCGTCCTTGGGGGCATTGGCCAAGAATATGCAGGCCATCGCGGATTTGGGCATCCCGCAGATCACAGAGGTAGCCATCGGTGCGCGCTAGCCATGCGGTCCAAGTTTCCTCAGGATTGGGAGCGCTAATTTCTTGATCGAGATCGAGTTCTTTGACCAGGGCTTCAATCTGCTGCCGCAGCACAGTCAAACGGGGGCGATCGAACTGCTCAGCGGCGTAGTATTCCTCAATGTAGTGGCTGAGGGTCTCTAGGCCACCGTACAGCTCGGCACGGGTGAGGGGCGGGGTCAGATGATCCAAAATCACCGCTTGGGCACGGCGTTTGGCCTGGGCGCCTTCACCGGGGTCATTGACGATAAAGGGGTAAAAGTGGGGCACAGGGCCAAGGGCAATTTCAGGGAAACAGGCCTCACTGAGGGCAATCCCCTTGCCCGGGAGCCATTCGAGATTGCCGTGCTTGCCCACATGGACAATCGCATCTGCTCCAAAGACATGGCGCAACCAAAAGTAAAAGGCGAGATACTCTGGGGTGGGTTCCAAATCGGGGGCATGGTAATTCAAACTGGGGTCGCGATCATAGCCCCGACTGGGTTGGATGCCGACAAAAATGTTCCCCCAACAGTCACCCGCAATGGGGAGATCGCTGGTGGGTGCCGGCCAGCGTTGGTTAATGGCCGTCTGTACTGCCCTTGGTAGGTTGCGAAAATAGTGCTGGTAGGTGTCAAGGGAGAGGGTATAGCGGGGCAGCCGCCAGTGATTGCCTTCAGGGTCGTTGGTGCGGTAACGGCTGAGGTGTTGGATTAGGGCATCGCCATCCCTAGGCAGAGGGTCAGGACCCAGATCGTAGCCAGCGGCCTGAAGTGCTTTGAGCAGTTCCACGGTACTGTTGGGGGTGTCAAGGCCCACGCCATTGGCAAGACGACCATCCCGGCAGGGGTAGTTGGCTAAAATCAGGGCAATGCGGCGTTCCGCAGGGGCTTTGCGGCGGAGTTTCAGCCAGTTGGCCGCCAAATCACTGACCCAGTCTAGGCGATCGCCCACTGGGGCATAAGTGGTCACGGCGGTTTCCACCTCTGGTTGAATTTGGGAGACCGCCTTAAAGGAGACGGCACGGGTAATGATGCGGCCATCCACCTCCGGCAAAACCACGTGCATTGCCAGGTCACGGGGCGTCAGTCCTTGGGGCTGCTGTTGCCAAGTCTCGTAGGTGCTGCTGCTGAGAATGACCTGTAACACCGGAACATCCAACTGCTGCCAAAGATCAACCTCGCTGGCTTTAGCGATCGCAAACCCCGTCGTATTCAGAATCAGTTCCACCTTGCCCTGCCACGCTGCCAGCAGTCCCCGTTGAATTTCTGGGTCTTGGAGCGAGGAGACAAACACGGCAACAGGTGCCAATTGCCGCTGCATCAAGGCCTGAGCAAGGGCCTCAATCACAGCAGTGTTACCCGCCAAGTAATGGGCACGGTAAAAGAGAATCCCCACCTGCGGCCAGTCCTTGGGGATCTGCCCCGAAATTGGATAGGTGCCCCAGCGGGGAATCCTTTGGGGGGGACGGGGAGGAGCCCCCCAACCGCAGCCGTAGTGACCAATAAACTCTAGGGCCCACTGAATATTTTCCTGTCCTCCCTCGCAAAAGTATTGCCAGAGGCGATCAACTTGCGCCAGTGGCCAACTGGAGAGGCTCATCAGTTCTAGATCAGGGCGATCGTCCCCCGGCAGCAAAATCAACTGGCCGCCGCGATCGCTGACCATTTGCTGCGCCACCTCGAGGCCATAGCTCCAATAGCCCCGTCCTCCCAAGAGGCGAATCACCACAACATCGGCCTTGGCTAGAACGCGATCGCCATAGTCATCAATCGCCGCTGCCGCTTGTAAATGAAGTAAGTTAGCAAGACGCAAAGGGGGAAAGTCCTTTGGCAGTTGGTGGTAGGCTTGGGCCAGCAGAGCAATATCCGTATCCGCTCCCGTTAAAATAACGATGGGAGCACTGCTTTGCTGTAGAAATGCAACATTGCTGTTATCTGTAGCAACAGTGAGATCATTCAATGTAAGAATTCGATGCATAGGTTGACAGCAATCATTAAAAAAACTGGTGGGCTTTCCCCCTTATACCCCCTGAGTCACTACAACAGAAATTAATGGAAAAAGCCGCTAGCGATCGCAAGCCCCATGGCAATGCCCTTTCCTGCAACGAAGCGATCAAGGATTGAACTTAAGAAACGATGCCCCAGCCCATCTTTGATCGAATTCTACCAGCATTTCTCTACGAGCGAATCGCCACAGTCCTCCTCGCACAAGCAAGCCGTCGCGGGGCAACTGTCCTCACCCGTGAAGAGGTGATCGCCTCTACTGATGCTCCCTTTCTCATTGTCGTGGCAGAGAGCTTTGCGCTGCTATTGCAGGCAGAACCCGTGCCGCAGATGAGTACCTATCGGGTAGCAATTCTCACTAACCCTAGGGCGATCGCCCGCTTTTTGCGCAAAATCCGCAGCCAAGTTCCTGTGAACCGTCGCCCCCTGATCCGTGCTGTTTTGCAGCAACTGAGTCCCTTAAATGCCAAGGAACAGATGTTGCCCGCTGATCTGGCGATCGCCCTCATGGCAGTCCTCGGTGAAGAAACGACTGCCCAGTGCCAAAGTTGCCAACCCCTAGTCACGGCGGCCCTCAATGAACGCCAAGCCCAAGAACGGCTGCTGCATCAGGTGACAACCCAAATTCGCCAGAGCCTGGAGTTGCCTGAACTCCTGAAAATAGCCGTGGATCGCATTCGCGAGTTTTTGGATGTGGATCGGTTGCTGGTGGGGCAATTCGCTCAGACCGAAGGGGAACTGCGCGGCCAAATCACCTATGAATCCTGCCGCAATAGCGAAATTCCCTCGGTCTTGGGGATATGGGATGACTGTTGGCAGTGGTCAGGGTTACCTAGCAGTAGCTATCAGCGCCTGAGTCAGGGTGAGGCGATTGTGGTCAGTGACATTCAACAGTTCTATGGGGCGGTGCCCTGCCTCCAGTCCTTTGCCGCCCACTGGCAGATCAAGTCATGGCTAATTGTGCCGATTATTGTTCAAGATCGGCTCTGGGGAGTGCTCATTGCCCACCAGTGCGATCGCCCCCGCCAGTGGCAACCCCAGGAGGTTGAATTTCTCACCCACCTCAGTCAACACCTGAGCATTGCCATTTACCAAGCGCAACTCTACAGCGAATTACAACAGCAAAAGGCCACCCTGGAACAGCGGGTGAATGAACGCACCCAAGCGCTGCGGGAAGCCCTAAGTGCTATGGAAGCCGCCCACCGCATTAAAAACGACTTTTTGGCGACCATGAGTCATGAACTGCGCACGCCCCTCACCTGTGTCATTGGCGTTTCTGCCACCCTACTGCGCTGGCCCCTTGGCCCATTGACAGCAAAACAGCGGGAATATCTGGAAATTATCCATGAGAGTGGCACCCACCTGCTGGAGTTAATCAACAGCATTCTCGATCTCTCGGAGGCAGAATTGGGGCGATCGCAGCTCCATCGCAGCGCCTTTTCGATTCGGCAACTGTGTGCGGACTGCCTTGAAGTCGTCAAACCCCAAGCCCACCGCCATCAGGTGAACCTGCGCCACCAACTGATGATTCCCCCTACTCGCGATCGCTTTTGGGGAGACTATCGCCGCATCCAGCAAATTCTCATTAACCTCCTCAGCAACGCCATCAAGTTCACCCCTGCCATGGGGGAAGTGATCCTACGGGCTTGGTGGAAAGAGGATGAGCTGATTTTCCAAGTACAAGACACTGGTATTGGCATCCCTGCTCACCTGCAATCCTTACTATTTCAAAAATTTCAACAATTGGATAGCTCCTTTGGCCGCGCCTATACCGGAGCAGGTTTGGGGTTAGCCCTCACCAAGCAGTGGGTGGATCTGCACCATGGCTGGATTGATGTTGACTCCACCGAAGGCAAAGGCAGTACCTTCACAGTGGGGCTGCCGGCAATTTCAGACCCGCTGCCAGATCCCCCTAAACCCAAGCTGGATGTCCCGCCTCTGGCAACAACGGAGGTGTTGGTTGAACCTGAAGGGCGAATTGTTCTTGTGAGTGAGGATGAAGCCACATCCACCCTGATCTGCTCGATTTTGACCACCGCAGGCTATCAAGTCATTTGGCTGGTGGATGGTGAAGTGGAACGCTTGCTGGCACTGACACCAATTGCCGTTCTCTTGGCGGAGCCCTTTAGCTATGGCGATGTGCAGGAGCTAGTGGATCAGTTGCGACAACGCTGTACCCCTGAGCAACTCAAGATTTTCATCTTGGGATCAAAGGGCAATTACCAAGGGGTCGATCGCTACATTCCCTTGCCCATCCATCCAGAAAGTTTCCTACAGCAGGTCACGATGGGGCTAACCTCCCTTGCCACCTCTGCCCAGTAAGGAAAAGGCCTGATCCACCTGACGGTAAAGCTCCTCAAGGGAACCTGTATTCCAGAGCACTGTATCTGCCCGCCGAATTTTTTCCTCTAGGGGCAGTTGACTGGCTAGGCGTTGGCCAGCGGCATGGGCAGAGAGGCGATCGCGCTGCTGCAGACGAGCTAACTGTTGCTCAGGGGGAGTGGCGACTACCCAAATGTGATCCACCAAGCCTTCAAGATGGGCTTCAAACAGTAGGGGAATAACCAAGGCCATCAGGGGTTGATCACAGGTAGCCATCGCTTGCTCCATCTCGGCAACCACCGCAGGGTGAATTTGCGCCTCTAGCCATTGGCGCTCCTGCGGCTGAGCAAAGACAATTTCCCCTAAACGGGAGCGATCCAGGGTACCATCCCTACGGCAAATCCCATCCCCATAGCGATCGACAATGGCTTGATAAATGGGTGTGCCCACGGCAACCACCTGCCGCGCTAATACATCAGCATCGACAATGGGCACCCCATACTGCCGCTGCAAATAACCCGCCACCACGGATTTACCGCAGGCAATCCCCCCGGTGATACCGAGGCGAAGAAGTCTAGACACCCCCTTGAAGCTGCACTGCTGGCTGCATCAGGCGCACCTGGGCCCCAATATCCGCTGGCACCGTAGGCAGCATTTGTTGATACGTCACCGTCTGACCAGGACCTACCGTTGCGGGTTCCGGCGTCACGGCACCTGTTTGCAGAACTTGGCCGTCGGGCCCCACCACCTCATAGTTAATGGATTGGATGGTTACCGGTTGGCGGTTATTGTTTGTAACTGTGCCTTTCACCACTGAAGACCCCGGTAATCGAATGACCGGCTCCAGCTGGGGTTGACTGACGCGAATGTTGCCTAGGAGCTGTTGTTCTAGAACTTTGGGATCAACTTCTTGGGGAGCTCCTGGTGTTGTGGGTGCAGAAGCGGCTGCGGCGGCTCCCGACAGGTTGAGCAAGTGGTTCCAGTAGCGCTGGTTGCGCCCCCACTCAGAGGGGGAGTTGCCAATAATGACAATGTCGCCCGCAGCCCGTTGGGCCAAGGCCGGCAGAGGGGCGATCGCTCCAAGGAGCACAATACTGGTTAGCCAAAGGGGAAATGGCGATCGATATCTCTTTAGCATGGCGCACGCTCCTATAATGCAGCCTACCTTCTATCCTAGTGCAACATTGATCTAAGGATTGCCCTCAGCCCGCCGCCCTCAATACCGCCACAGGGGGATCTTATTGCAACAACGGCATGTTGGCAATTTGTGGATCAATACCCGCACTCTTGAGCAGATCCTGCCACTGCTGTTTGATGACAGGGTTATTAGGATTCCTTTGCTGCAACTCCACAAGGGTGGCCAAGGTATCGTTCCAGAGTTGACTGGTGACCAAAAGGGGGAGGCGATCCGCCGGTGCCATGGTGGTCATCACTCGAGCAAGGTTACTATCTAGCTCAGCCCGCTCAATCCAGCCCGTCACAAAGGGATTGGCATCCGGTTCATTGGGCTTACAGGTGAGGGAGAAGATCCACTGGTATTTTTGTCCCGGTTGTAGCTTCGCCTGACTGGCATCAATAGTTACGGGCAAAATCCCGGCTTTACCCTTCAGGGGGACTTGCTGGCTGAGGAGCAGATCTCCAGCTTCTGAAAGGAGTATCAGTTCCGCAGATGTGGCCGTGCTTTGGGGGACAAAGAAAAAGAGACTGGGATTGGCCACAGCGGTCATACCCAAGTTGTTATCGGGAACAAGAGCAATAATTTTTGTCATGGAACCCTGGGTACATTCACCAAAGCGAGTGGCGCCGGCAATCCGTTGCCCGGGCATCCCACGATTTGTGGGCACAAAGGTGAGACGATGACTCGATTGGGCAGCGTAGCGATCGCGAGCAAGATAGGCCTCGACATTACTAATGGCCATGAGGGCATAACGGTTATTAGGACGCAAACTGAGGGCACGGCGGAAATTCACCAAGGCTGATTGATAGTCACGCTTGGCGGTGAGTTCATACCCCCGCTGCATGTAGCGATCGAACTCACTGGCTGGGTTAGAGGAATTTTGGGCAACAGCAGGTAACGATGGCATGACTGGCAGGGCACCTATCCCCATTGCCCAGGTACCGAGGAGTAGCCACGCAAGGCTAAAACGATGGGCAGACATAGCATTGACCTACTGAACACGCTAACTATCTTTAAGGTACTATCGGGAAGAGGGCTCCATTGTGATCAGGCTTGCTTACCCCCTGTGATTTCTGCAAAAGAGTACCAAACGAAGGATCATTCCTCCCTTGGGGCAATTGCGCTTCCCTTGGTGGAGATCTTTTCAGCCATTCAAGGGGAAGGCGCCAATGTCGGTTGTCGGCAGATATTTATTCGCTTGGCAGGCTGTGATCTACGCTGCACCTATTGTGACAGTGCTCATACATGGTTTGTTCCCTCCCATGCCCTGATTGAAAAGCAGACTGGCGATCGCCACTTTCAAACCGTCCCCAACCCCGTCTCTGCCGCCCATATTCTCGAAGCCGTACAGCGGCTCAATACTCCGCCAATCCACGACAGTATTAGCCTCACCGGCGGCGAGCCCCTGCTCCATGCTGCAACGCTAGCACGATTTTTGCCCCTCCTCAAGGCCCATAGCTCCCTGCCCCTCTACCTTGAGACTGGCGGACATCATCCAGAGGCGCTGCAACTCATTCTTCCCTATCTCGATAGTGTTGGCATGGACATCAAGCTCCCCAGTGTCAGCGGTGAATGCCATTGGTCAGCCCATGGGGTCTTTTTGCGCCTGTGCGATCGCGCCCCTGTTGAGGTCTTTTGCAAAGTGATTGTTTCCCGCACTACTGATCCCGCCGATCTGGATCGGCTCAGTGCCCTTGTCGCTAGTGTCAACCCCCATATCCCCATCTTTCTCCAACCGGTGACACCCGTAGGTACCGGTCGCTGTACTCCCCCACCCACCCCTGACCAAGTCCTCAAGTGGCAAGGGCAACTCAAAACAAGGCTAACCCATGTGCGGGTTGTCCCCCAAACCCATAAATTTCTTGGCCAGCGCTAGGATAATTTTTTATTGATTCCTGCTTTTTACAGGCTTTTTAATCAAAATGTAGGCACGGACATAATTGGGTAATTGCCGGGCAACTGCTTGGTAGGTGGGGCGATCGCGAAAAATCCCTGCCAAAAAGTCCAACTGATAGAGATTGGGAGCAAAGGCCCCTCCTGTATCGGCAATAACCCCGAGGCGCAGTTGGGGCGGTTTACCCCGTCGATCTTCAATCACCACCACTCGCCCAAGACCGATATTCCAAACATCTCCAGCAAACGTCACCTCAGGTTCAATATTAATTTTGTTCTCAATGGTGCTGCCGTAGCCCTTAATGGCAGCCACTTGCCGAAAATACCAGTAGCGTTGCTGCTCATAGGGAGAAACCCCCTTAACAAAGGGCAGACCATTGTTGCGATCCACATTAAAAAAGGCGCGACTGCCATCGGTAAATTCCACAAGAATTGTCCCCTGCATGAGGGCATCTTCAAAGGCGGCTCGCGTCAGGTAGGCCAAAGGTTGTACCCGGCCATGGAGGGCACCCCCCGGTTCAAAAATCCCGGCAAGAACCTGTTGTTTTGTCAGTTGCTGATAAAACCTATCCTCTGGTTGATTGGAAACCCGGGGCGGCAGAGCATAAAGGGCCGTATTGTATGTCTGTGTGGGGGTGTGGGAGCCGCGATGGGTAAAGACTGCGTAGTTGGTGAGGCGCAATTCCTCAGTTTGGTTTGGATTACGGGGATTGTGGGGCAGCCATTGAATGACACGAAAGTGCTGATTAATAAATGCGGGGTCCTGCAAACGAATCGGGCGCTTGCGGCTGATATCCTCCGTGAGCGTCGCAATCATGAAATCTAGTGTGTCGAGGACCTGGGGCAGAGTAACCCCTTGAATCCCCAGAATACCTTCCCGTTGGGTAATGGGGTCGGTTTCACTAAAGTCTTGAAAATACTGGCGAGTGCTGCGCAACACCTGCAGCAGCTTTATGGGGACAGTACTAATGCGGTGCGGGGGCAGGGGGCGATCGCGAAATAGTTTGCGGCCATCAACTTGAAACTGAGGCTGGCCAAACTCATCAATGGTTGTGTACAGGGAGCGAGGGGCAAAAGGGGGCACTTTCCCAGGAGTTTTTAGGGTTCCTGGCAATACGGTCGCTGCTTGACATCCCAGCACCAGGAGCAATCCGCTCAAAAAACCGGTTGTGCTCATCCACCTAAAGCCCATAGGCCAACCCTAAATTCTGCTCAAAATGATCCCCAACTCCTCAATCATTCCCCAAGCTGTTCTTGCCGTCAAAGGAAGAGGAATTCAAAGGAAGAGGAATTAAGAAAAAACGTTGAAATTTCAGCAGCGTCAGCCTTCCTATGGGGGATGATAGGGGGAACACGAAATGTTTGAAAACAGCGATGTACACTGAGCAAATTAACCACATCAAATCCTACACGGCAAAGCTAGCGGCGGCGATGCCCGACGCCATGAAAGCCTTTTATAGCTTGAGTCGTGCCTCTTCAATCCCCGGTGCCCTTGACACGAAAACCAAGGAGTTGATTGCCCTTGCTATTGGTGTGGCTAAGCATTGCGATGGCTGTATCGCGTTCCATACCCGCGCTGCCTTGCAGGCGGGCGCAACCCCTGAGGAAATTATGGAAACCCTGATGGTCACGGTAGCCATGGACGGCGGTCCTGCCCTGATGTATGCTACCCACGTCCTGGAAGCCCTAGAGGAATTTAGCCAAGGGCAGGCTCCGTAGGCGGTTGTCAAACAGCCGTCGTTTCAAGGGACAATGGCTCTTCTGGTTCACTGACTTCAAGGAAAATTTCCTTAGATGGTTCGTCATAGCCAAAGAGTTCGGCATAGCGTCCCCAGTCAATGGCGGTATTGAGCTGGCGCTCGGCCTCCTGCGGCGTAAAGTGCCGCTCTAAAATATCCAGCACCAAACTTTCGGGAATGCGGTGGTTTTGCTTAGCCATCAGAAAAGTATGGATTTGCTGCACAAGGCGGATATGCTTGAGGAGTTGCTGACGAATAATCAGCTTGCGCTGGTCAATGTCCCCCTGAATAAAGGCATTGCCAATAGGGGTCACACTGATATCCCCCTCCTTCAGCTCCACCAGTTCCATCATCTGGGCAGCTTCGACAATGGGCAGAATATCGTCTAGCTCCAATTGCAACTCCTGGGCAATGCGGTAGAGGTCTTCTTTGCGGTGTTCTAGGAGTTCCAATAGACCGGCGATCGAACCAATGCGCACATGGGGCAGCAATGGATAACGGGGTTCCTGACTGCTGGCAACGGTAGTCGGCCTGGGTTCTAGTTCCTCCAATTCATCTACATGGGGGTTAGTGAGAATTTTATAGATGCGATCCACGGTGGCTTGAAACTCCGGCGTCTTGCGATCGCGATAGTGGGGCAGGGTGACTGGAAAATCAGCGCGGACGCGACCGGGGTTGCTCCCCAAAACAATAATACGATCGGCGAGAATGACGGCCTCTTCAATGTGGTGGGTGACAATCAAAATGCTCTGGGTAGGAATTTTGTGCTCTAGCCACAGATCAAGAAGTTCAAAACGCAGGTTCTCCGCCGTCAGCACGTCCAAGGCCGAAAATGGCTCATCCATGCACAGGAGTTCCGGCTCCACTGCCAAAGCCCGGGCAAATCCCACCCGCTGCCGCATGCCCCCCGACAGTTCCTTGGGGTAGGCGTTTTCAAAGCCATCCAAGCCAATAATATCAATCATCCGCAGTGCCTTGCGGCGGCGCGATCGCGGGCCTTCTCCCAAGGCCTTTAGCCCCAGTTCCACATTTTCCAAAACGGTTAGCCACGGATAGAGCGCCGAACTTTGAAAGACGATGGCGGCTCCCGGATTCAAACCCTGCATTGGCTGCTCGCGGTACAAGACCTGCCCAGACGTAGGTGCAACTAAACCTGTAATAATGCGCATTAGGGTTGACTTACCCGATCCTGAGGGCCCCAAGAGGGCAACAATTTCCCCCGTGCGCAACTCCAGGTTAATATTTTCCATAATGCTAATGACCTGACCGTTGGGCTGACGGTAGGCTTTGCCAACATTCAGCAAGCGGACAAGCGACTCTCCTTTAGTTTTGGCTGGCATGGTCCTGCATCCTCTGGCATTTCCACCGTTAACCTACCATGAGCAGCCAAGGGTTGGGGAGCCAAGGGGATAAAAATTAGAACATCAATTAAGCAATTATGTTGGAGCAGCTATCTAGCCTAGATAGCTAGGCTTGAGAAAATAGACCCCGTCTTGAAACATGATTTAGAATCCTAGGTCAGCTGTACACTGTCTACTGCGCTATGGGACTTATTAACAATACGCTGAAAAGTGCAGGGAAGCTCGATCCTATTTCCTTGACCCTATGCATTGTGGGTTCTCGCAAAATTTACCGTGAGGATAATTATGCTCAATCCCCGTGGCATATTTTTGCTCCTAACCTAAAGATTTATGGCTTTGACGCGGACCCGGAGGCTTGCGATGAGGCAAATGCTGCCCTCGAAGCCCAAGGAATCGATTGGTTTGAGCGGCACTATCCCCTTGCCCTTGGTAAAGCAGTGGGGGAAGCAACCCTTTATATTACGCGCGCAACCCACTGCAGCTCTCTCTATGAGCCCAATTCAAGCTATACATCCCGCTTTCAAGGATTTAATCCCAGTTTGAATATTGAGGCGACTGTGCAGGTGGAAACAACCACCCTGAGCGCTTTTGCCCAAGCGGAGGGACTAGAGAGCGTGGATGTTCTCCAAGTGGATGTTCAAGGTGCCGATCTTGATGTTTTGCAAGGTGGGGAGCATCTTTTAGCTGCAACTACTTTAGGTATTGTTATTGAAGTGGAGTTCTCACAGGTCTACAAAGGTCAACCCCTATTTAGCGACATTGATGCTTACTTACGTGCGCGAGGCTTTGTGCTCTTTGACCTGCTGACTAATGATGGTTGGTGCCGCTTGCCGCGCTACCTCTCACCTTTACAGTCTCAACGACGATCAGGTCAACTTCTATGGGCAGATGCCATTTACCTGCGAGATTTACTCGGTCATGATCAACAGCTGCAAAATGCTCACCTACAAACGCCAGTACACCTACTAAAACTGGCAGCGATCGCGGATGCACTAGACTTTCCTGACTATGCTTTGGAAGTTTTGACACACCTCACTCTTCAGTACGGTGAGAACTCCCAATGGAACTGCCGCCAAGAAATTTTCTCTATTTTGGAACAGGTGCAGCCCCTGCTGGGCAGGGACATTACTGAGTTGCCAATTGTACAACTGTTGCAGCAGTCAGCGGCCTAGCGCTGTTACAAAATGTTGACCTTCATGTGCGCCTTCATGTGGGCCTTCTCCCAAGGCCTTTAGCCCCAGTTCCACATTTTCCAAAACGGTTAGCCACGGATAGAGCGCCGAACTTTGAAAGACGATGGCGGCTCCCGGATTCAAACCCTGCATTGGCTGCTCGCGGTACAAGACCTGCCCAGACGTAGGTGCAACTAAACCTGTAATAATGCGCATTAGGGTTGACTTACCCGATCCTGAGGGCCCCAAGAGGGCAACAATTTCCCCCGTGCGCAACTCCAGGTTAATATTTTCCATAATGCTAATGACCTGACCGTTGGGCTGACGGTAGGCTTTGCCAACATTCAGCAAGCGGACGAGCGACTCTCCTTTAGTTTTGGCTGGCATGGTCCTGCATCCTCTGGCATTTCCACCGTTAACCTACCATGAGCAGCCAAGGGTTGGGGAGCCAAGGGGATAACAACTGACACTACAGTTAGCGATCGCCACGCCCTTGCGGAATTCTGATAGCCCCTCCTTGGGCTTTTATTGTAAACTGATCAGCGGTTTCTTCACAAAAGGTAACAATTGCGCTATGGGACTCTTTGATGGCCTTTTCCGGCGGGGCACGCAAGCTGATGCCCGGCCCAGCAAAGATTTTTTTCTCGATCCCGATGAAGCCAAGACCTACGGCAACATTGAGTACATGCGCACCGCCAAGGTCGTGAAAAAAACGTTCCCTGCAACTGGCGGTGCCAAAGAAGAAGTCGAAGTGGTGGAGTTGGTCTCCTCCCTTGAAAAGGTGAATCCCGAGGCCGAAAACAAAGGCAAACCCGAACCCAGTGTCAGTGATGTCATCCCCCCTGCGGTGGAAGAAGAGGAACGCCGCCGCAGAGATCCCAGCTTAGATCTCTTTCGCGCCATGGCCAAAGATCTGCGCCGTGGCTAAAGCCTAAAAACTCGTGGGGCTGGCCCTTGCGCATGCCGAGGCTGCCCCCTAGGATTAGTACAGCCCTTTTTGCAAACTCCCTTAGTCGCCAAGGAACACTTCGGATGAACGCCCTTTGGAGCAGTGCTGCGATCGCCTACCTGCATTACCTCAGCTTTATGGTAGCCTTTGCTGCCCTCGTAGTCGAACACTTGACCCTGCGCAAGGATTTAGATCTTAAACAGGCTTGGCGATTGGTGATTACTGATGCCCTCTATGGCATTGCTGCGGTTACCGTTCTTGTGACCGGTATTTTGCGGGTTCTCTATTTTGGCAAAGGGACTGAATACTATTTAGGTAACCCCGTCTTTCACCTGAAAGTGGGCTTATTTATTTTAGTGGGGTTATTGTCGCTGTATCCGACGATCTCGTTCCTACTGTGGATTAAACCGCTGCGGGAAGAGAAAGCCCCAACCCTGGAATTGCCGACGGTGCAGCGTTTGACCTGGGTGATTCGGGCTGAATTGGCCTTTCTCAGTGCCATTCCCTTCTTAGCAGCCATGATGGCCCGGGGAATTGGTTTGGATTGGATTCAGCGGGGATAGCAAGGGGTGAGGCGATCGCCCCTTATGATAGATCCTGCTGCCACGGATAAAACGGATGAGTCATCCCACGATTGAGTCGATTCTTCAGGAAAACCGCCTTTTTTATCCCCCCGATGATTTTGTGGCCAAGGCGCGGATTCATTCCCTTGAGGCCTACAATGCCCTCTACGAAAAGGCAAAAGCTGATCCCGCCGCTTTTTGGGGAGAGCTTGCCCAGCAGGAGCTAGAGTGGTTTCAACCTTGGGAGCAAGTACTGGATTGGCAGCCGCCCAATGCCAAGTGGTTTGTCAATGGCAAAATCAACATCACCTACAACTGCTTGGATCGCCACCTCAAAACATGGCGCAAGAATAAAGCCGCCTTAATCTGGGAAGGCGAACCCGGTGATAGCCGCACTCTCACCTATGCCCAACTGCACCGTGAGGTGTGCCAATTTGCCAATGTTCTCAAGCAACTAGGGGTGAAAAAGGGCGATCGCGTTGGTATTTATATGCCGATGATTCCAGAGGCAGCCATTGCCATGTTGGCCTGTGCGCGCATTGGTGCGCCCCACTCAGTGGTCTTTGGCGGTTTTAGTGCTGAAGCCTTGCGCGATCGCCTCATTGATGCCCAAGCCAAACTGGTTGTTACCGCTGACGGTGGCTGGCGTAAAGATGCCATTGTACCCCTGAAAGATCAGGTGGATAAAGCCCTTGCCCATCAAGGCGTTCCCAGCGTTGAAAATGTCTTGGTGGTGCAGCGCACCCAGCAGCCAGTAACCATGGTGCCCGGTCGCGATCACTGGTGGCACGATTTGCAAAAGGGAGTCAGTGCCGACTGTCCTGCCGAACCTATGGACAGCGAGGATTTACTCTTTATCCTTTACACCTCCGGCTCCACCGGCAAACCCAAGGGTGTTGTCCACACCACCGCAGGATACAACCTCTACACCCATATCACCACTCAATGGGTCTTTGACCTCCAAGATACCGATGTCTATTGGTGTACCGCCGATGTTGGCTGGATTACGGGTCACAGCTATATTGTCTATGGGCCGCTGTCCAATGGTGCCACCACCCTCATGTATGAAGGGGCACCCCGCCCCTCCAACCCCGGTTGCTTCTGGGATGTGATTGAGAAGTATGGGGTGACGATTTTTTACACGGCTCCCACTGCTATTCGTGCCTTCATCAAAATGGGTGAACACTTGCCGCGGGCGCGCGACCTCTCCTCCCTACGCCTTTTGGGAACCGTGGGTGAACCCATCAACCCCGAAGCATGGATGTGGTACTACCGCGTCATCGGCGGTGAGCGCTGCCCGATTGTGGATACCTGGTGGCAAACGGAAACCGGGGGTCACATGATCACCTCACTGCCGGGGGCACTTCCTATGAAGCCCGGCTCTGCTAGCAAGCCCTTTCCGGGGATTCTCGCCGATGTCGTGGACCTTGAGGGCAACCCGGTCGGCGTCAATGAGGGTGGCTATCTGGTCATTCGTCATCCTTGGCCGGGGATGATGCGCACGGTGTATGGGGATCCCGATCGCTTCCGCCGCACCTATTGGGAGCACATTCCCCCTCGCGATGGTCAGTATTTTTACTTTGCCGGCGATGGTGCCCGCAGGGATGAAGATGGCTACTTTTGGGTGATGGGACGGGTTGACGATGTGATCAATGTCTCGGGCCACCGCCTGGGCACCATGGAAATTGAATCGGCATTGGTCTCCCACCCTGCCGTTGCTGAAGCCGCCGTTGTGGGTAAACCCGACGAGGTCAAAGGGGAAGAGATCGTTGCTTTTGTGATTCTTGAAGGATCGGCGACCCCCAGTGATGCCCTCCAACAGGAATTAAAGCAACACGTTGTCAATGAAATTGGTGCCTTGGCACGTCCAGCGGAGATTCGCTTTACCGATGCCCTACCCAAGACACGGTCAGGCAAAATCATGCGGCGGCTGCTCCGTTCCCTAGCCGCAGGTCAAGAGGTAGTTGGCGATACTTCAACCTTGGAGGATCGCTCAGTCCTCGATAGGCTGCGCCAAGGGAGTTGAACGTCTCCCCTATCAATGGGCTGATAATTGGGTCGCTAATGGCAAGTGGCATCCGCACAAAAACGCTAGTTCTTTTAACAACGGCGGCCATCTTAGGCGGCGGTCTCTTGCTGTTTGAGCAACAACTGCCCAATCCCAACCGTAGTGATACGCCCATCAAGAAACCCCTCTTCCACTTCCAAGAGGCGGATGTTGTGGCACTGAAAATTATTGCCCCTGACTACAGCTTGAACTTGAAAAAGCTGGCTACAGGCAACTGGGTGATTGATCGGGAAAAACAAATCCCCGCGCAAGAGGGTACGGTTGTCTTCTTATTAAACCTATTGGCCACGGGTCAGCGCGATCGCTCCCTCGATGTACCTACTGAACGTGCCAGAGATTATGGCCTTGCTCCCCCCAGGGCCACTGTGGATATCACCCTCAAAGACGGCCAGCAGCACCGTTTACACTTGGGGGACACCACCTTTGACGGCCTCAAACTCTACGCCGAAATTGACCCTCCCGCAGCACCACGGCAAAAAATGACGGTAACCCTCGTTCCCCTTGATCTCAGAAATGCCCTCCAGCGCCCCTTAAGGGAATGGGAGCGTCAGCAAGCAGCCAACTAAAGCTTGAGAGGGTAGTCCATCCTCGCATGATTCACCCAAAGCTCGTCAGAATATATAAAGCGTCGTGAACTATCGAGGGCACATCAATCATGGGATTCTTCGGATTCAAAAACAAAAAGTTGACAATGCCTAGCCCCAGTGAGGCTTTACCCGGCCGAGCAGAACCAATGCCCGTGCCAAAGGCTCACTTGGTTAATGGTCATCCCCTCACCCCTCCCTATCCCGAAGGCATGGAGTTAGCGATGTTTGGCATGGGCTGCTTTTGGGGGGCTGAGCGCAAGTTTTGGCAGGTGCCGGGGGTCTATGTTACTGCTGTGGGCTATGCAGGCGGCTATACCCCCAATCCCACCTATGAAGAGGTGTGCACGGGCATGACAGGTCACAATGAGGTCGTGCGGGTGGTCTTTGACCCCCAGATAGTCAGCTATGAGGAATTGCTCAAGGTCTTTTGGGAAAACCATGACCCCACCCAAGGCATGCGCCAAGGCAATGATGTGGGGACGCAGTATCGCTCCGGTATCTACTACTATTCCCCTGAGCAAAAAGCCCTTGCCGAGGCCAGTCGCGATCGCTACCAAGCAGCCCTAACAGCCGCTGGCTATGGCACGATCACCACTGAAATTCTACCGGCGCCTGAATTCTACTTTGCCGAACCCTACCACCAGCAATACCTACAGCGCAATGTGAATGGCTACTGTGGCCTTGGGGGCACCAAGGTTCCCTACGAACTGATGGGTGCCACCCCCGCCTTTAGGGGAGATTGAGGCGATAGGGCATACGGGGACGGTAAGCATCCCTAAAGTTGGTCTGACCGACAGTGGCATTGTCTAACCGTGCCCACTGCATATTGGCTTGCTCAAAGGTAGCGCCGTTGAGATGGGCGCGGCGAAAATCCCCATAGCGGACATCGGCTCCCGTTAAGTTGCTGTTGCTGAAATTGGCACGGCGAGCATGACTATGGCGCAAAATTGCACGGCTAAGGTTAGCACCACTGAGATTGGCCTCTTCTAGGTTGGCTCGTTCTAAATAGGCGGCGGTGAGGTTAGCATGACTCAGATTTGCCCCTACCAAATTGGCCACCATGAGGTTGGTATCCTGGAGGTTGGCGCCCTGAAGATTGGCACCGCGCAAATTGGCCCCCGCCAAGTTATAGCCGCGCAAATCAACATTCCGCAGATCACAGCCGGGACAAGCATTGGTTTGCAGAAGTTGTTGCATGGAGGCAGGCATGGCAAAGGCGGTAGGGCTAGCGATCGCCCCACTCATCATTGCTATTGCAACGAATACCTGTCGCTTCACATCCCCATCCTCCTGCCACGCTAGAGAGACTCTAGCACAAGTCCTAAGAATTTAGGCGGCGGCGACGGGAGTAGCGATGTCGTTGCTGCCAATCCTTAGCACTGCGAACGGCCAACCACAACAGGAGTAAGGCAATCAACCCGCCCTGCTTGGGTGCCCTCAGGGCAAATAAAATTAACAGCGCACACAGGATATCCTGTCCGACAATGACCCAACGGGGTAGCTTCCCTAGGCGATAAAACCAACCCACCTGCACCAATTGCAACACAAAGGCAAAAAGACCACTAAAGGTAGCAATGAGCCACTGGGGTGTATCTGTGGCTGTTGCCACCGTCATGCCCAGGAGCGCACCCACAAGGGGGCTAAAGCACAGTTGCACAAGGATAATGAAGCGGTAGCCCCAGAGGTTCCCAGAAAGAAAGATCTCCAGGAACGACCAAGCAGCCAGCACACCAACTACCCAATAGGGGGAACAGTGACGCAACAAAGGGACCTGTGACCAGAGTTGTTCCCCCTGCAATAGACCGATCAACAGTAGGGGAAGTGCCAGGCGAAGTCCCCCTGCTGCGGCCGCTGAAAGAATGGCCAAAACCTCTAGCATGGTTCCATTGGTTTCAAGATACAGGGTAGGGTTTCCAACAGGCGATCGCACACCGTTTCCGGGGTATCTTCCAGCGTAATCCTGAGCTCTAAATCTGCCTGAGCATAGAGGTGTTGACGCGCCTGCAGCAGTTCACCCAAGCGTTCCTCAAGAGGCTGCTCCTGCAACAGGGGACGTTCCCGATCTTGGCGCAGGCGTTGACAGAGCACCGCAAGGGGGACATGAAGCCAGACCACAATACCGTGATGCAGATAACTCCAGTTCATCGGGTTGAGGACAATGCCCCCACCGGTGGCCACCACTAAGTGATGGTAACTAGAGACCTGTGCTAGGACCTGTTGCTCCAACTCCCGAAAGGCAGGCTCCCCCTCTTGGGCAAAGATTTCGCGAATCGGTCGTTGGCGAAACGCCGTAATCACAGCATCGGTATCCACAAAACTATAGCCCAAGCGTTGGGCCAGGAGGCGACCCGTGGTGGTTTTACCAGCACCCATCATGCCCACAAGATAGATATTGGCTCCCCCAAGACGTTCTTGCAGTTTCATAGATAACCATTTCTCGACACCGCCAAATCAGCACTTTAACCTAAATACAGAGGTCTGCCCACAATTTCCATGTCTCAGCCCAATCCCTACGTCACCCTACAGGTGGCAGTAACGGCCACCCAAGCCGAGATTAAGGCCGCCTATCGGCGCTTAGTCAAGCAGTATCACCCCGACTACCATCCCAGCGATCGCTCTCGCCATGAGCGAATGGCGGCCATTAACGCCGCCTATGAAATTTTGGGGGATGAGCAGTCTCGGCGGGCCTATGATGCCCGGCACCGTGTCCAGCCAAGAAATGCTAGGCCCGATGTTCAGCGTTCCCAAGCGGCCGATCGCGAGCTAGAACAATGGCTGGCCCTCACCTACACGCCCGTGCGTCGGATTATTGCAGCGGTCTTGCGATCGCTCCCCCAGCAGATTGATGCCCTTGCTGCCGATCCCTTTGATGATGACCTCATGGAGCAGTTCCTCACCTACCTGCAGGACTGTCGCCGCGCCCTTACCCGTGCCCGCTATGCATTCCAAGCCCAACCCAACCCTGCAGCTGTCGCCAAGGTGGCAGCCCACCTCTACTACTGTTTGCATCAACTGGTGGATGGTCTCGAGGAGCTAGAGCAATTTAGCCACACTTACGACGATCGCTATCTGCATAGGGGGCAGGAACTCTTTCGCATTGGCCATCGCCTCTTCGCAGAGTGTCGGCTTGTCCGCTAAACTAAAGAGAACCAGCATCCCAGCACGGCAGCAGGATTCAATCCCAGTTATGAAACATACCCTATCGGTTTTGGTGGAAGATGAGGCGGGTGTGCTCACTCGCATTGCCGGTCTATTTGCGCGGCGTGGCTTTAACATCGAGAGCTTGGCGGTAGGACCTGCGGAGCAAATTGGCATCTCCCGTATTACGATGGTGGTGCCTGGAGATGATGCTGTCATTGAGCAGTTGACCAAGCAACTCTACAAGCTGATCAATGTCCTCAAGGTGCAGGATATTACCACAATTCCCTGTGTAGAACGGGAGCTGATGCTCCTGAAGGTGAATGCCACTGCCAGCACCCGCTCTGAAATCTTGGAATTGGTGCAAATTTTCCGCGCTAAGGTCGTGGATGTGTCCGACGATTCGCTCATCATCGAGGTCTCCGGTGACCCTGGCAAAATGGTTGCCCTAGTGCAAATGCTGAATAAATTTGGGATTCGCGAAATTGCCCGCACCGGTAAAATTGCCCTTGTGCGCGAGTCCGGGGTGAATACAGAATACCTCAAGTCTTTGGAAGCACGGGTCTAATTGGTGGTGAAGTCTCCCTGGTTCATGCTTGCACTGGGGGCGATCGCCCTCAGTGGTTGTACGGCCACCGAGTCTCCCTCAGTAAACAGCAATGCATTGCCCCTGGGGGTTGCCCTCGCCCAAACAGGTAATGCGGCTCTCTATGGCCAAGAGCAACTACAGGGGGTGCGAGTCGCCGAGGAATTTTTTAATCAATCAGGCCAGATCAAGGGGCGGACCCTGCGGCTGGTGATTCAGGATACCGGCAGTGATGAGGCCGGGGCAGTGAACGTTTTTCAAACCTTGATCAATGGCGATCGCGTGATTGGGATTGTTGGCCCTACCCTCTCGCAGCAAGCCTTTAGTGCCGATCCCATTGCCGAGCAAGCGGGTGTACCGGTTGTCGCTCCCTCCAATACAGCCCGTGGCATTCCTGAAATGGGTGCCTTCATTAGTCGCGTCTCCGCAGGGGTGGAGGTGGTGGCGCCCACGGCGATTCAAGCGGCCCTTGAGATTAACCCCAACATTCGCCGAGTGGCTGTCTTCTTTGCCCAAGATGATGCCTTTAGTCGCTCAGAAACCGAGATCTTTCAAAAAGCCATTCGTGAGCATCCCAAGCTTGAACTGGTGACTGTCCAGCAAACCCAAACCACTGATACGAATTTCCAAGCCCAAATCAATGCCACCCTCAGCCTCAAACCGGACTTAATTGTCATCTCTGGCCTAGCAGCGGACGGCGGTAACCTCATTCGTCAACTGCGGGAACTGGGCTACCAAGGGTTAATTTTGGGGGGGAATGGCGTCAATACCGTCAACATCTTCCCTGTTTGTCGTCGCCTCTGTAATGGCGTTCTGGTGGCGCAGGCCTATAATTCCGAAAACCCCGATCCGATGAACGTCAAGTTCCGCAACGCCTTTGCAGCCAAATATAGCCAAGCCCCCTCTCAGTTCAGTGCCCAAGCCTTTACGGCAGTTCAGGTCTTCGCGGACTCCTTAGCCCGCCTTTCCCAAGCAAAGAACTTGTCGGAATTGCCCCTGGCGGATTTGCGTCAGGCCTTGAACCAAGAGATTCTCAAGGGAGTTTATGAAACTCCCCTTGGAGAAATTCGCTTTACACCTCAAGGAGAGGTCCTGCAACGCTTCTTTTACGTCGGTCAGATTGAGATGAGTGACGATGGCCAAAGCGGAAAATTTCGTTTGGTGAAAAGAGTTGAACGCCAGCCCTAACGGGCAACCAACTCCGCGGCTTCACGAGGTTTCTTGCTCCGCCAAAGGAGGCGAATGGGGGTACCCCGAAATCCTAGCTGCTGACGAATTTGGCTCTCAATGTAGCGGCGATAGTTCTCCTTGAAGAGTTTGGCATCGTTGACAAAAATCGCAAATGTTGGCGGTTGGGTGGCAACTTGAGTGGCGTAGTAGATTTTGCCTTGGCGGCCTTGGCGAGTGGCGGGGGGAGTATGCCAGTGGAGGGCTTCTTGAATGACGTCATTGACCACTGCTGTAGTGACTCGGCGACGATGTTGTTCAACCGCCGCATCCACCGCTGCAAAAATTTTCTCAAGGCGTTGACCCGTATGGGCACTGACAAAGAGGGCATCTGCCCACTCCAGAAAATGCAGCCGCTGATATAGGCGATCGCGATAAGCGTTAATGGTATAGGTATCTTTGTCGAGGACAGCATCCCACTTGTTGACAATCAGCACACAGGCACGCCCCTGATCGGCAATGTGCCCTGCCAAGCGTTGATCCTGTTCGGTAATCTCTTCAAGGGCATCCAAAACCAACAGCACCACATCGGAGCGGTGAATGGCCTTAAAGGCACGATGGACACTAAACATCTCGGGCCCATAGGCCACATGAGTCCGTTTCCGAATGCCAGCGGTATCAATGAAGCGGTACTGGGTGCCCCCGTGTTCAATGACTGTGTCAATGGCGTCGCGGGTGGTCCCTGAAATCGGACTGACAATGGCGCGATCGCTCCCAATTAGGGCATTGAGCAAGCTGGATTTACCCACATTAGGACGCCCCGCAATGGCCACCTGAATCTCCGGCGCCTCGGGAAGCGTTTCCCCCGCTGGCAAGTAGGTAATCAATTGATCCAGCAACTCCCCCGTACCGCTGCCGTGGATACTAGAAATCGGGTAGGGCTCTCCCAGGCCCAGGGACCAAAACTCCGCCGCCTGTACCTGACCCATTTGACGCGACTCGCATTTATTCACCGCCACTAAAACCGGTAGGGAAAGCTGGCGCAACCAGGCAGCAATCTCATAGTCGAGCGCCGTAGGCCCTGCTTGACCATCCACGACGAAAATTGCTGCCGTGGCCTCCTGAAGGGCAAGCTCTGCCTGCTGACGAATCAGGGGCAAAAAGTCACTGTCATCATCAAACACTAAGCCCCCGGTATCCACGACCAGAAATTCCCGATCTTGCCAAAAAGCGGGTCGGTAGGTGCGATCGCGGGTTACTCCCGGTTCATCGTGGACAATGGCATCCCGTTCACCGGCAAGGCGGTTAACAAACGTTGATTTGCCCACATTGGGGCGACCAACGACAGCAACAATCGGTAAAGCCATAGTCAGGAGTGACCTTCGCAAATCGTGTTTTGGGCAAGGCCCTAGAGTTCAAGCTGGCTGCCCCGCTTGTATTGTTGGTACGCAGCAAAGAATAACCCTGCCAACGTCACTGGAATCAGCCCTAAAACAATCCCGCATAGTAAAGGCTCAATCATTGCTCGATCTGAACTCAACCATCACTCCATTCCCCACGATACACTATTTGATGAGTGTTGCATCGGCAGTTCCCTCTCAAAAGAATCGTCACCGCGGGTGAGAATCTTCATGTTTCGCTTTCCTTTGCTCTCCTTCATTCAGCTTTTTTTGCCGACAACCGCCGTGATTGCTGCTCTTTTGACGCCACTTTACGTTGGGCAACGGCAGGCGCTTTTCAAGGATTTTCGAGTAGGACAGGAAGGCAAACTAGAGGAAATCCAGTTGACAATAGCAAATGACATTGATGATGCTGTCACTGATCCTAAGGGTTTGGGTAGCTTTCATCTCTGGCACGAGCTCATTGATAGCCCCTCCCAAGGGGAGCTAGCTGAAGAAGTGCAGGAACTGGTAGATCAGTGGCACCGCCTAAAGGAACACTACGATCAACTCTATGTGTTGGACACCAGGGGCAGAATCCGTTTTCAGTGGACTAGCACACCCCAAAGTGATCCTCCCTCTACGGTGAAAGCCATTAACTCCTACTGGCCGATCCTGCGGGAATTAACTCCTGATCAAGTCTTTGTCTCCCCTGTGGAGGTCACCGCCACAAAAAGCTCGGGTTTGCCTTTCCCTGTGCTCTACATTGGGGTCCCTCTGTACCATCAGTCCGCACCCAAGGGCGTCCTAGTTGTCCGTTACCAACTCAACCATCTTTTCAATAACCTCCTCAGCCGGTGCAACATACAAATGGGGTGGTGCCTGGTTGCAGACGATCAAGGGTATTGGCTCCTCGGCGAAGATATTAGGGAGCAGTGGGGATTCGATTTTCCTGAGCGACGGCAGTTCACTGTCCGCCATCAATATCCCCTCCTGTGGCAGCAAATGCAACATCAGTTGAGGGGCGGCCTGTTTGGCCCCGATGGCTTATTTGTCTTTCAGAGTTTTTCTCTGTTGCAAGAGAACTGGATCTCTGCTGAGAGGAGTGCTCATTCCTCTCGCCGCCAAAGTAACGTCCGTTGGTGGTTGATTGGATTCCTACCCAGCAGCGCCCTAGAACAATACCTCGACCATTTAAATCGAGACTTCCTGGTCTCCTTTACTGCACTCTGCATTTTGGCAGCCGTCGCTGTCCTACTCATCACCCGCGATCGCCAACGCAAACGTAGCCTACAGAAGCTATTGGAAACAAGTAACGCCCGCTTTCGCAGTGTCAGTGAAATGGCACCTGTGGGGATTTTTACCCTTGATGCCCAAGGACAACCGACATTTCTCAACCAGCGGTTACTGCAACTGTTGCAGGTCCACAACCTAGAGGAAGCTCAACAGCAGTGGATAGAACGTCTCCATCCTGAGGATCGCGATCGCGTCTTGAAAGCCTGGGCAGCATGCCAGCAAAAAAGAGTACCTTTTCACGAAAGATTCCGGATTGTCCACAACGACAGCAGCAGTCACTGGATTAATGCCCGCATCATTCCCCTCCAGGAAAGCAGCGCCACAGATAGTTTTGTCGGTACCTGGGAAGATATCTCACAAATGATGCAGCAACAGGAACTTCTAGAGGTAGCGCGTCAAGCCGCCGAGGAAGCCAGCCGTGCCAAGAGCGAGTTTTTGGCCACCATGAGCCATGAAATTCGCACTCCCATGAACGCCATCATTGGTCTGACCGGATTGCTGCTCGACACCCCCCTCAATCCCCAACAGCAGGAGTTTGTCAATACCATTCGCCTCAGTGGTGATGCACTGCTAGGAGTGATCAACGATATTCTCGATTTCTCGAAAATTGAGTCCGGCAAGTTAGAGCTGGAGAGCTATCCCTTTAATCTGCGCACTTGCGTCGAAGAGGTCCTAGATCTGCTGGCAAGCCGTGCCGCCGAACGCGAGGTCGAACTGGCTGCCCACATAGATTCAGGGGTTCCTTGCGCTGTCATTGGCGACATGGGACGGCTGCGACAGGTGCTTGTCAATCTCATCGGCAATGCCATCAAGTTTACCCAAAAGGGCAATGTCACACTTTACGTAAAGGCAAAACCAATGCCGATGAGCCAGTATGAATTTATGCCCTCATATTATTCCTATTTATTTGCTATTCAGGATACGGGCATCGGTATTTCTGCAGCCGGTATGAATCGCCTTTTCAAGCCCTTTAGCCAAGTGGATGCCTCAACCACTCGCCAGTATGGCGGCACTGGACTGGGTTTAGTGATCTGCCAACGTCTGGTGGAGCGGATGGGGGGGCAAATTTGGGTAGAAAGCAAAAAGACGGGAGAATCTCTCGTTGTAGGCGGCACACCCCTGGCGGTCTACGAGTCAATTCCAATAGCCGAGAGCGGATCAGTTTTTTACTTTACAGCACGGTTTTTGCTCAATCCGAATCCAGCACCAGAGCCAACTGATGACACTTGTTACCTTGAAAATCGCCGCGTTCTTATTGTCGACGATAATGCAACCAACCGCCAAATTTTAGCGCTACAAATCAAAAAATGGAAAATGCAACCCCTTGTGGCAGAGAGTGGCCCCAGTGCCCTTGCCCTCCTCCAACAACAAGGGTGGGTGGATCTGGCCATTCTAGACCTACAAATGCCTGAGATGGATGGGGTTACCCTTGCTCGCCAAATTCGCGCAGCCTATGGTGAATTGCCCCTGATCCTACTGACCTCCTTGGGAAATACCCTAACGGAGTCAGAAAAGGCTCTATTTTCCAGCCTGATTAGCAAGCCTGTGAAACAATCGACACTATACAATGCCCTCAACAGTTTATTTTGCGAAAAGCAGAAAACGGTATCCCCCAAACCAGCGGCGGCACCATCCTTTGAACACCTAAAAGCAGAATTACCGCCCCTGCGCATTCTGGTGGCTGAAGATAACAAGGTCAACCAGATGGTGGCGTTGCGGATTTTGGAAAAGTTGGGCTATCGCGGCGATATTGCGGCCAACGGCTTGGAGGTCCTGGATGCGGTGCAGCGGCAACCCTACGATGTAATTTTGATGGATATGCAAATGCCGGAGATGGATGGCATTACGGCTACCCGAGAAGTGACTCAACTGTTTCAAGGGCTCAAGAAACCCCGTCCGCGAATTATTGCCATGACCGCCAATGCCATGGAGAGCGATCGCCAGCTTTGTCTCGACGCAGGCATGGACGATTATGTGAGCAAGCCTATTCGCCTTGAGGAATTGGTGCGTGCCCTTCGTCAGTGTCAGCCCCTCCAGACCCCAACAACTTAACATTTAGCGATACACTAAAAAGAATAGACTCAGTAAGTTATCGATTCCAGCGAAAATAAATGATTATCTATGGTTACTCCTGAACAACTGACCACCTTAATTCAATCCCGCTTACCCGATGCCTTTGTGCAAGTGCAGGATTTAACGGGGGGTGGCGATCATTACGAAGCTGTAGTGGTCTCTGCCGCCTTTGAGGGGAAGCGACTGGTGCAGCAGCACCAATTGGTCTATAGCAGCCTCAAGGATCTCATGGCCAGCAATGAACTCCACGCCCTGGCCCTGAAGACCTATACTCCCGAACAATGGGCACAACGTCAGTGATTTAGAATGCAATTTTGTAACTGGTCAACTCAAGAGGAAAAGCGAACGATGACACCCGAACTCCACGCCAAAATTGATAACCTCGTCAAGAGCAACAAGATTATTGTTTTCATGAAGGGGAGCAAGCTGATGCCCCAATGCGGTTTTTCTAACAATGCGGTGCAAATTTTGAATGCCCTCGGCGTCCCCTATGAGACAGTGGATGTCCTTGAGGATTTTGAGATTCGTCAAGGGATTAAGGAGTATTCCAACTGGCCAACGATTCCCCAAGTGTTTATCAACGGCGAGTTCATTGGCGGCTCCGATATTCTCATCGAGCTATACCAAAGTGGTGAATTGCAACAACTGGTTGAGGTGGCCTTAGCTTCATAGTTTTTTCTCCCATTCACTGAAACTCAAAAAAATCCCCCATTACTGGGGGATCGTCATTATTTGTTCAAGAACCTTGACCCTTTGGCCTAAAACGGGGCAGATTAGGCAAGGCTCACTTTGACGACGCGGTTTTTCTCTTCTTCCGCTTTCGGCAGGGTCAGGTGCAGGATGCCATCTTTGTATTCAGCTTTAACACTGGTGTTTTGAATCCGAACTGGCAGAGGAATGACCCGTTGGAATTTGCCATAGCGGAATTCTGTCCGTTTCATGCCCTCTGTTTCAGTTTTGGTTTCAGACTTGCGTTCGCCACTAATGGAAACGGCTTCCGCTGTAACTTGGACGTCAATGTCTTTGGGATCCATTCCCGGAAGCTCTACTTTCAAAAGAAGCGCTTCAGGGGTTTCTTCCAGTTCTGCAGCAGGCAGAAAACTCAGATCACTGCGTCGCTCCGTCAAGGGAATCAATTCATCGAATAGACGGTTCATTTGGCGTTGAATTGCATCGATTTCGCGGAACGGTTCCCAACGAACGAGTGCCATACGCTTATCCTCCTGTATCGTTTTAGTTTTAGATTGCCCGCGGGATGGTTGACAGAGAGAACAGCACCAACAACTAAATTTGCTTGTATTGCCTTTGCTCGTGACTTGGGCTGATTCCCTCTACCCACCTTCACTATAGAGGATGCAAGTCTTGATACAAGTGGGGTTTAACGATCTCTCTAAGTTCTTATTTCCGAACCCGTGGCCCTGAAAATTACCCTGAAGAGGAAATTAAGAAAACATTAAAACTTGTCGCAAAGAAGGTTATCAACTGAGAGTCCTTGCAGGACGGCTTGGGCGTTGGCGATCGCCAGCGTCCCCCGCAGAAAACCCATATTTGCCCCCGGACACAGATAACTCAAGGACTTCTGCCGACAGAAGGCTTTTAGTGCCTCAACGCTGCGCAGTTGCCGCGGCCAGTGGAAGGTGGTAGCCGTTTTAATCGGTGCTAATTCTCCGGTGGGCGTAGGCAGGAGGTGACGACCCGTAAAGAGAACGCCCCCTTGGCAGGACCAATAGACACAGGCACTGCCGGGAGAGTGACCGGGGGTCCAGAGAATTTCCAGGGTTTCACCAATGGCCAGATGGTGGTTAAACGGGGTTACCGTCACTTGGGGCAGCAGATAGGCCTCCTGGGCATGGATCATCACTTCGCAGTCAAAGGTGTCCTGAATGGCCCTGACGCGGGCGATCGCCCCCCGGTGGGTAAGGATGAGGCGCTTAACGCCACCCTGCTCCCTGAGCCAATGTTGGCTGCCATCTGTCCAAGGGGGGGAATCAATCAGGGTATTGCCATCGTTTTCTACAATGAGATAAGCAGTACCTCCCAGTGTCTCGCGGTTGGGTGGAAACCCATAGACCCTCGGTAATACAAGGCGGGGCAGTTTCTGTTGTTGAGCCACAGGTATCGAAATCATGACATGGATTTCCCTTATTGTATTGGGTTTAATCTTGGTCTTTATTGTCCGCCAGAGTGCTGCCCGTGTCAGTCAAACCCCTTGGTGGCTCCTGTGGCTAGTGCTGATGTTGCCAGCCTTTTTTATTGCGGGTTGGCTGCTGCTGTTGGGGAATACACCTGTGCCTTCGGGATGGCTGATCCTGATCTTTGTCAGCAGTTCGGTGCTCTACCTTGTGCTCTTGCGCCGAGGCCAGTCCTCCTTACCGGCTCCGCCGCCACCCCCACTGACGGACAATGGCAAGCTCCTCAATCAGGAGGAAGAAACGCAATTGCAGAGCTGTTTCCCCTGGGGAATGTACTACCTGCAGCAAATTGAGTATCGTCCACAGGCGGTGATCTGCCGTGGGCAACTGCGCGGTGATGCCAACCAAGTCTATGAAACAGTGGAGCGCAATATTGCCCAACGCTTTGGCGATCGCTTTCTGGTTATGTTTCAAATGGGTTTGAGGAATAAGCCTTTTTTTGCCCTGATTCCCCGCGATCGTCTGCCCCAGCCCCAACAGCTTTTTCGTCCTGGTCTCAGCCTTGGCCTTTTGACCTTAACTTTTTTCACAACCACCGTTGCTGGCTTGGCACTTGTGGCGCCTGATCTAACGGCGGCGGAACTGCGGCTCAATCCCAGTTTGCTCTGGCAGGGGTTGCCCTACAGCGTCAGTCTGCTGTTGATTTTGGGCATCCATGAACTGGGACACTTTGCTACTGCATGGTATTACGGTGTGAAGGCAACGCTGCCCTACTTTATTCCCCTGCCCTTTGCCATGGGCACACTGGGGGCCTTTATCCAGATGCGATCGCCAGTTCCCCATCGCCGTGCCCTCTTTGACATTAGTATTGCGGGTCCTATTGCTGGGTTGATCGTGACGCTACCAATTCTAGTTTGGGGGTTACAGCAGTCCGAGGTGGTGCAACTGCCAGTCAATGCTTCGGGACAGCCCCTGAATCCCCACCTGTTTAGTCCCCGTATTTCGATTCTTTTTACCCTGATTGCCAAAGCCATTTTTGGCACTGCCCTCAAGAGTAACAGTGCGCTACACCTCCATCCGATGGCAGTGGCGGGGGTGCTAGGTTTGGTAGTGACAGCTTTGAACCTGATGCCTGTGGGTCAATTGGATGGGGGTCACATTGTCCATGGGATGTACGGTCATCGGACGGGGGCAGTCATTGGCCAAGTCAGCCGTTTACTAGTGCTGATTCTCTCCTTTATTCAACCGTGGCTTTTTGTTTGGGCACTGATCTTGTTCTTTATGCCCGCTTTTGATGAACCTGCCCTCAATGATGTCAGTGAATTGGATAACTGGCGCGATGCCCTTGGCCTGATGGCGCTGGTGTTGCTATTGCTAATTATTTTCCCGGTGCCGGGGCCCCTTGCAGCGCTGCTACTGCCGACACACCCAATGCCATAGGGGATGACCTTGCCCCTGCTGACGAATGCGCAGGACTTGTTTTTCGAGACGTTGCTGCCACCGCGGGGATCTCCCCCAGAAAATGTTGCGGGTCTGCCAGTACAGAACGCTCAGGGTCATGGCAATACACAGCGCCAAACCGATCGCCGGCAGCCGATTGAAAAGAATGCCATAGCGCAACGCTGCCCACGTAAAATGCTCACCCATGAGGCTAATTTCATAACGGAAGCCCCAAAGACTCCAGATGCCGACAGTCAGCCAAAGAAAGAGCACCACACTCCAGCGCATGACAACAGTAAAGCGATGCAGGCGCTCCACCTGCTGCCGAAATTCTGACTCAGGGCCTTGGGACATTTGCGATCGCTCCCTGGGGGGCATCAATTCTCCTTAGGGTATTTTTTGGCTATTTTTTTATTTTCACCTGTGAATTGAGGTGGATCAGGGAGGTGGCTAGAGGATGTCGCTCTATAATGCTTTGTGGCACACTGTGGGGAAAGACTGCCAAGCAATGAGGAACCTCTAATGCCAAGTGTAAGCTTACTGCGGGCAACCTCCTATGACCTTGACCCTCTCAGTGGCTCTCTTGAAGAACTCCTGGCGCCCTTGGGGGGAATGGCGGCAATTGTTAAACCGGGCGATCGCGTGCTCCTCAAGCCCAATTTACTCACGGGGGCACGGCCAAAGCAGGAATGCGTGACCCGTCCTGAACTGGTCTATTGCGTTGCCAAAATGGTACAAGCCGCCGGTGGCAAACCCTTTCTTGGGGATGGACCTGCCTTTGGCTCCGCATTGGGGGTTGCCCGCAGCAATGGATACCTGCCCTATATTCAGGCATTAAATTTACCCGTCATTGAATTCCATGGCGATCGCTATGCCACAGATAATCCCGAATTTGCCCACCTGCGCCTGAGTAAAGAAGCAATGGCCGCCGATGTGGTCATTAACCTCCCCAAAGTCAAATCCCACGTGCAACTGACCCTCACCCTCGGGGTGAAGAATCTCTTTGGCTGTGTCCCCGGCAAAATGAAGGCATGGTGGCACATGGAAGCAGGTAAGGATGCCGATCGCTTTGGCCGCATGCTTGTGGAAACCGCACGGGCGATCGCCCCCGACCTCACAATTATGGATGGCATTATTGGCCATGAAGGCAACGGCCCCAGTGGTGGCACGCCGCGACCCCTGCATGTTTTGGGTGCCAGTCGCGATGTTTTTGCCCTCGATCGCGCCTTTGTGGCTATCTTGAATGTTGACCCTGAGCGCATTCCCACCCAACGCGCTGCCACCGCCCTCGGCTACAACTATGAGCTGAGTGAGATTGAGTTCCCCTTGGCACAGCCCCATGAACTAACAATTCGCGATTGGCAACTGCCGCAGCAAATGATGCCCATTGACTTTGGCGCCCCCCGCGTCCTCAAATCCACATTCAAACATCTCTACATTCGCTGGATCAAAGAGCCCCTAACTGCCTATAGCCAAAAGGCCTAAGTTCTCAGGGGGGACGCCCTTTGATAAGCTAAGGGAATGCAGTTGGGGAGAAGCGTCCTTGAGCTTTGACTACGATCTCGTCATTATTGGTGCTGGTGTCGGGGGGCATGGGGCTGCCCTCCATGCCGTCAGTGTTGGCCTAAAAACAGCGATAGTGGAAGCGGCAGAGATGGGGGGCACCTGCGTCAACCGCGGCTGCATTCCCTCAAAGGCACTCCTGGCGGCAGCCGGACGGGTACGGGAACTTCGCCAAGCCAGCCACTGGCAAGCCTTGGGGATTCAACTGGGGCAGGTGAATGTGGATCGCGCCGGCGTTGCTGCCCATGCCGCCAACTTAGTTCAAAAGATCCGCAGTGATCTCACCAACAGTCTCAAGCGCCTCGGTGTGGATATCCTCATTGGCCGAGGGAAAATAGCGGGTTCCCAAAAAGTGAGCATCACCACCCCCACGGGGGAAAAAATCATTACGGCCAAGGACATCATCATTGCGACGGGGTCAGTGCCTTGGGTGCCCCCCGGTATTGAAGTGGATGGCAAGACGGTTTATACCAGTGACGATGCCATTAAGCTGGATTGGTTGCCGCAGTGGGTGGCCATTATTGGCAGCGGCTACATTGGTCTAGAATTTGCCGATATTTACACGGCCCTCGGCAGTGAAGTGACAATGATTGAGGCCCTGGATCAACTGATGCCCACCTTTGATCCAGATATTGCTAAACAGGCACAGCGGATCTTGATTGCTGGGCGCGATATTGAAACCTACAGCGGCACCCTCGCCAAGCGCGTCATCCCCGGTAGCCCGGTGGTCATTGAACTCGCAGATGGGAAAACCCAAGAAGTGGTTGATGTTCTCGAAGTGGATGCCTGCCTTGTGGCCACCGGTCGCATTCCCGCTACCCAAGACATTGGCCTAGAGAGTGTAGGTGTGAGCACCGATAAGCGTGGCTTTATCCCCGTCAATGAGTATTTGGCGGTAACAAAAAAAGGGAAACCCGTTCCCCATTTGTGGGCGATCGGCGATGCCACAGGGAAAATGATGCTGGCCCATGCCGCTTCGGCGCAGGGGATTGCCGTTGTTGAAACCATTGTCGGACGGCCTCGCCAAGTGGACTATCGCAGTATTCCTGCGGCGGCCTTTACTCACCCAGAAATGAGCTTTGTCGGCCTGACGGAACCCCAAGCCCGGGAGCTAGGGGAAAAAGAAGGCTTTGAGGTGCAGGTGGCACGCACCTACTTTAAGGGCAACTCCAAGGCATTGGCGGAAACGGAAACCGATGGCCTAGCCAAGGTGATCTTCCGCGCTGATACCGGCGAGCTATTGGGGGCGCATATCTTTGGTCTCCATGCTGCGGATTTAATTCAAGAGGCGGCTAATGCCATTCGCGATCGCCAGACGGTGAGCCACTTGGCCTTCAATGTCCACACCCATCCCACCCTCTCGGAGGTCCTTGACGAAGCTTTCAAGCGTGCCCACGAGATGGTGACCCACCGCTGAACTTGCTACGATAAAGTTTGGAGTCTTTTAGGAGTGGGTGATGACCCAGGCCACACAACCCGCCAAGGGAATCATGATGACCGAAGCTGCCCTCAAGCATTTGCTCGAGCTCCGCGATAAGCACGGCAAAGACCTGTGTTTGCGGGTGGGCGTCAAGGGGGGTGGCTGTGCAGGGATGTCCTACACCATGGACTTTGAAGACCCCGCTAATATCCGTCCCGATGATGAAGTCTTTGACTATGACGGCTTCAAGGTGGTCTCCGATCCCAAGAGTATGCTCTACATTTATGGCTTGGTTCTGGACTACAGCAACGCCCTGATTGGTGGCGGCTTTAAGTTTACGAATCCCAATGCTACCCAAACCTGTGGCTGTGGTACCTCATTTTCTGCCTAAGGAGTCCTGCCCTTGACCCCATCTCAGTCTGTAAGTGACGTTGAACGTCAATTTGAGGCGGCGATCGCCCGCTACAAAGAGGGAGCGCCTGCCTCAGAGTTAATTCCTACTTTCAAAGAGATTTGCCAGCGTGCTCAAAAAAGTAGCTCCGCTTGGACCTGCTTGGCATGGCTTTACCTTCTGGAGGACAAGCCCCAATCTGCCCTAAAGGCTGCCCAAAAAGCAGTCAAGCTCAACCCTGAAGACCCCCAAGCGCGCATTAACCTTGCGGTGGCCATGCTAGAAACCGGACAAAAGGGCGTTCGTCCCCACATTGAATTGGCGCAAACCGTTGTTGCCGCTGTGGCCGAGCTGCGCCAAGAGGTCATCGATAACTTTGCCGACGGCCTGAGGCGTAAACCCGATTGGGAGAGCCTTGCCCGCGTCAAACAATGGGTACTGGGGGGGTAATCATGGCACGGCTGCGGGACGTGATCCATTGGCTCTTAGTCGCAGATACCTTTTTTGTCCTTGCCAGTTTTGGCTGGTTTGTGGCTGCCCTTGTTGGCCGCTCCTTGAATCTACCCCTGGGCTTTAATCTGTGGATTCGCCTCTGGGAACCCCTCTTTATGCCCGCTATTGGTCTTTTGATGGCAGCCACACTGATGAGCGGTCTCCTCAGCTATGTGCAAAACCGCTGGCTGCTGCGCTCTGTCGGCAGTGACTGGCGATCGCGGGATTAATCCTTAAACTTGTTCTGCTTCCACATCTACTGTCGTGGTAAGGTTGGGCGATCGCCGGCTTTTCATCCGCTCCACCAGCAATTGCACGAGCTCACTGGCAAGGATGACCATCACCGTGACGTCATCCAGCTGGCCAACGATCGGCACTAGATCGGGGAAAATATCCAGAGGACTCAGCAAATAGATCAAGCTCGCGGCAATAATGAACCAGCGATACTTCGGGTGCCGCAATAGCTTTCGATACCAGTTGTAGAAGCCGCTCATCGACTATCAACCTTGAATCCTGCTCCTATTCTGGCATAGGGACTCAATTGCCCTAGGTGGGGAAAACCGTCCCCAATTCATCTCAGTTAATCAAAGTAAAAGAGCGTGACCACCTTGTGCTGCTCTTCCGCTAGTTCACAGGTTTGCAGTAGCGTGTGGCTATCGTGGAAAGCAAAGCAAATCAGTTGCTGACAGCGGGCAATAATCTCCTGATTGCAGAGGGAGCTGGCTTCTGCAAGGGGGAGATGATCATTTTCGGGTTTCTCCACCAAGTGCATTACCTTATCCAGCTGTTGGCGGGATTCCCGAGGCTGGCGCTCTAAACTCTGGGGCAAGATCACCGTCAACAAATTGGGGTCTGCCCGCATTGCCCCCCGAATGGCCGCCGCATTGGTTCCAAGGGCACCTGAGGTTATCAGGCGGTTTCCAGCTAGCACCAGGGCATAGCTCATCATTTCAATAAGGTGCTGATGGGTAATGGGGACATGACGCGAGCCAAGGAGCGCAATCCGTTTAGGACCAGAGTCTTGGATGGTCGCTAATTCCTGCAAAAACTCATCAATTTGGGGGGAATCAAGACCCGGGAGATTTGTCGCCTGCGTCAAGAGAGTGTCTCATGTGCTACGGAACGACGCTATTTTAGCACCTTGATCGCCATTTCTAGTAGGGGGCAATCAGTTTACCAGCTGCCCTCGGCACCACCGCCAGAGGACTGCCCACCTTCATCGCTACTACTCGAGAAACTATCACTATCACTATAGCTGGAGTAAGTGTCATCGCTGGTGTCACTGTAGTAGCGATCATCGTCATCATTGCTGTGGGAGGCGCGAGAGCGATCGCCGGATTGCACAAAGTTGGACGGGGCAATCTTGGCCGCAAGCCTTAAGCCTAAGATGGTAATAAGCAAGAAGAAAATTCCAATAAAGAAAATTCCAATAAACAGCCCCGGAAAGACAACAAAAGAGCTCAGAAAACTGAACAGGCCAGTTGCCGGAACACTGCTACCGGAGTTTGTTAGCTCGCCGGTCTGCAATGTATTGAGTAAGGCGCCCACACCTTTGATGATCCCCTGCCCCAGTTGGCCACGACGAAAATCCGGCAACATGTTGTTGTCAATCACTGCTTGCATACGGGAGTTCCAACCGCTGCCGTAGGCACTGCCCAATTGAATGCGCACCTTGCGATTGCCCGGAGCCACTAGCAGCATCACACCATCGTTGCGCCAACGGCTCCCCACCCCTCGATGATTAAACAAATCCCTAGCAAACGCCTCAAAACTGGCGTGTTCGTTGCTGTGGTCCTGATAGGAATTAATAGTGACTAGCAGTACCTGTTGATTGGTGCGTTGATGAAAGGCCTGAAGTTGCGAACGCACCTGCTCTCGCTGGGAGTCATCTAACACCTGGGCCAGATCATTGACATAGGTGTCCGGCAAGGCTGGGAAATTCACGTAGGCCTGGACAGGAGATGGAGCAAAGCTGACAATCAAACCGCTGACCAGAGAAAGCAACAAAAAAAGCAGGGGCTTTTGCCGGCGTAGAGTGATCATCTTTTTGAGAGGAATGCTTCTTGGCTAACAGTGTAGCTTTTCTTCTCAAAAACATTCATAAAAATTGCCAAAATGAGTGGATTGATAAACAACTTAATAATTAACTTCAAGAATTAAATTTGGTTTAAGAATAGATTAATTTTTTTAATAGATAAATAGGGCAGGTACCTGTCCTAAAACATTAGAGAAATTGACAGGGCTTACGAATGGCCTGTGCCAATAACTGACGATACTTGCGAGGGCTGACAACATATGCCCCAAAGCGCTCAAGATGAGGATTTTGCAGTTGAGCATCAAACAGTAAAAAGCCCCGCTGCCGCAGATGTTCTACCAGTTTTACCATCGCTACTTTTGAGCCGTTGGGAATGCGATAGAACATAGACTCACCAATAAATGCACCGCCAATAACAATACCGAGAATACCCCCTGCGAGTTCATCCCCCTGCCACGTTTCAAAACTCACCGCCCAACCTGTGGCGTAAAGCAGATGGTACACTTCCTTGAGACGGGGGGTAATCCAGGTCATCGGGCGATCGGCGCACCCCTCCACGACAGCACTAAAATCTCGGTTAATGGCTACTTGAAAGCGATTTTGATTGAGCACCCGTCGCAGTGAGGCGGGATAGCGAAACCGCTCATCCAAGGGAATTAGGGCTCGCTGGCGGCTGGTGTACCACTCTAGGCGATCGCCCGCCCCCATGAGAAAGTAGCCTTGGGCATAGCGATGATCAATAAAGGTATCGCGTACCCACTCAGCCTGAGAAATCTCCATGCTGATAATCTGAACAATAGACACTTCCCCTAGAATATAGTGTTGCCTATGCTACTGTTATCCTCCGCTGTTATAATCACCATTAGCCGTTACTGGCGCTGGTGGGTAGCACTGCTATTGGCCATCCTGTGGATTTTGCTCACACCCCCAGGAGCGATCGCCGAAGATTATACGAAAGAAGCCCTGATCAACATGGACTTTTCCGGACGGGATCTGCGGGGGTCGGAATTCACAAAAGCGAATCTCTTCCATAGCAACCTCAGCCACACCAATCTCCAGGGGGTGAGCTTCTTTGGTGCCAACCTGGAAACCGCTAACCTCGAAGGTGCTGATCTGCGCTACGCCACATTGGACACTGCACGGCTGACCAAGGCCAACCTCACCAATGCCATTCTTGAGGGTGCCTTTGCCTTTAATACCAACTTTGACGATGCCATTATCACCGGTGCTGACTTTACCGATGTGGAACTGCGGGAAGACGCCCAACGCAAACTCTGCAAGGTTGCCAGTGGCACCAATCCCGTAACGGGGCGCAAAACATGGGAAACGCTCCACTGCGAAGACTTTGCCCTTTAATCCGTCTTCCTTTGCCTAAGGGACAATGATCCCCAAGGGCGATCGCCTCCGTCGGGAATTCTGATAAAGTATTACAAAAGTTAAGATTTATGACTAGAGTTTTTCATGAACGTTTTTATCGTTGGCGGTACAGGTACCCTAGGGCGGCAAATTGTCCGCCGTGCCCTAGATGAAGGACATCACGTCTATTGTTTTGTCCGCAGTCCGGCCAAAGCCACATTTCTGCGGGAGTGGGGCGCCACGATTCTTCAGGGAAACCTCTGTGCCGCCGACAGTATTCTTGAGGCACTGAAGTACGCCAAAGCCGCGGTAGTCATTGATGCCTCTGCCACTCGTCCCACCGATACGCTAACCATCGCAGCAGTGGACTGGCAAGGCAAAGTCAACCTGATTCAGGCTGCCCAGGCTGCTGATATTGAACACTTGATCTTTTTCTCAATTATGAGGGCGCAGGATTATCCCCAGGTGCCGCTGATGCAAATCAAACACTGTACCGAGGACTTCCTGCGCGAATCGGGGCTAAACTACACGATTCTGCGTCCCTGTGGCTTCTTTCAGGGCTTAATTGGCCAATATGCGATCCCGATTTTGGAAAATCAATCCATTTGGGTTTTAGGAGAGTCCACCGCCATTGCCTACATGGATACCCAGGATGTGGCCAAATTTGCAGTGCGGGCCATTGATCGGCCTGCCACCTATGGCAAAACCTTTGACTTAGCGGGCACCCGCGCTTGGACAGCGGATGAAATTATTCAGCTATGTGAAAACCTCTCAGGACAGCAGGCAAAAATTACCCGCTTGCCCATTGGCGTCTTGCGAGCAGCACGGCAGGCCACCCAGTGGTTTCAGTGGACATGGAACATTAGCGATCGCCTGGCCTTTACGGAAGTGATTGCCAGTGGTCAAGTTTTCAATGCCCCGATGGAGGACGTCTATCGCACCTTTGACCTCGATCCCAACGCAACCCTGACCCTTGAGGAGTATTTACAGGACTATTTCACCCGAATTCTGCGTAAACTCAAAGAATTGGATTACGAAAAAGCCAAACAGAAAAAATCTGGACGCAAAAAACGCAGTCCCTTTAAGTCCACCCCCTAGGAGTTGCTGTGAAGGCGGGGATCATCTACAACGAAGGCAAACCCCTTGCGGTCGAGTTAGCTGCCCATGTCCGCCGAATTTTAGAACTTCAGGGCTGGGAAGTACACATGGCCACGGGAATTGGTGGCATTCTTGGCTATTCCCGTCCCGATAGTCCCGTCTGCCATACCCCCATTGATCAACTGGTGCCCCCTGGCTTTGATGCCTCCATGGCCTTTGCGGTTGTTCTTGGCGGCGATGGCACGGTGCTTTCTGCCTTTCGGCAGTTGGCTCCCTGCGAGATTCCCCTGCTCACCATCAACACCGGGCACTTGGGCTTTCTTACCGAGGGCTACGTGGCCGATCTAGAACCTGCCCTTGATCAAGTGCTACGCGGCGACTACACGATTGAAGATCGCACGATGCTCACGGTTCAAGTCCTGCGGGATCAAACCGTCATTTGGGAAGCTCTCTCCCTCAATGAAATGGTGATCCACAAAGAACCCCTGACGGGAATGTGCCACTTTGAAGTGGATGTGGGTGCCCATGCCCGAGTTGATATTGCTGCCGATGGTCTAATTCTCTCTACCCCCACGGGTTCTACGGCCTATGCCCTCTCGGCAGGGGGTCCTGTGATTACCCCAGGCGTGGCAGCTTTGCAATTGGTGCCCATTTGTCCGCACTCTTTAGCCTCCCGTGCCCTTGTCTTTTCCAACAGCGAACCAGTGTGGATCTACCCAGCGAACCCCTTCAAGCATCTGATTCTTGTGGTGGATGGCAATGCGGGTTGCTACATTCAGCCAGAGGATCAGGTTTTTGTGCAACGTGCCCCCTACCGCGCCCGCTTTATTCGCCTGCGGGCGCCAGAATTCTTCCATGTGCTGCAGCAAAAACTGGGCTGGGGACTGCCCCATGTGGCCAAGCCACGCGCCAAAAAGAGTACAGATTCATAGGGCAAATGGTCTTGAAGGAACCCCCCGCTGAACGAATTCAACAACTGCGGCGCTTACTTCAGCGTGCGAGCTACGCCTACTACGCCCTCGATCAGCCGATCATGGAAGATGAGGTCTATGACCAACTCTATCGCGAGCTTCAGGAATTAGAGGCCGCTTATCCCGAGTACATTACCCCCGACAGTCCCACCCAGCGGATCGGTGAAGCGCCCGTCAGTCAATTTGAGAGTGTTAGCCATCGCATTCCCCTCTATAGCCTTGAAAATGCCTTTACCTTTGCCGACATGGTGGCGTGGCAGGAACGCTGGCAGCGCTATTGGCGCACCCTACGGCAAGAGGAGCCCCTCCCCCCAGCAGAATATGTCTGCGAACTCAAAATGGATGGCGTGGCTCTTGCCTTAACCTACGAAAACGGTTTACTCGTGCGGGGAGCGACTCGGGGCGATGGCCAACGCGGTGAGGATGTTACCAGCAATGTGCGCACAATTCGCCCAATTCCCCTGCGCTTAGCCCTTGACAATCCACCCCCTGTCGTTGAGGTTCGCGGCGAAGCCTTTTTGCCTTTGGAGCGATTCCATCAACTCAACCAAGAACGCCAAGCCCAGGGGGAGCCCCCCTTCGCCAATCCCCGCAATGCCGCAGCTGGTACCCTGCGTCAACTGGATCCCCGCATTGTTGCCCAACGCCAATTAGACTTTTTTGCCTATGCCCTGCATTTGCCTGAAGGGGGTAGCGTTCCTTTGGGGGAGAACCAAGCAGGGGAACCCCAATCGCAGCGGCAAGTGCTCTATGCACTGCAACACCTTGGCTTTCGGGTCAATCCCCACCATGCCGACTGCCCTGACCTCGAGGCTGTGAAAGCCTACTACGATCGCTGGCAAACCGCACGCCACCAACTGCCCTATCTGACCGATGGCATTGTGGTCAAGCTCAATGACTTAAAGCTGCAACAGACCCTTGGGTTTACGCAAAAGTTTCCCCGAGGTTCTATTGCTTGGAAGTACGAACCGGAGCAGGCCATTACCGATGTGCTGGCGATTACGGTTCAGGTGGGACGCACAGGGGCCCTTACTCCCGTGGCTGAACTGGCGCCGGTGCAATTAGCAGGTACCACTGTATCACGGGCAACGTTGCACAATGCAGACTACATTGCTGAGTTGGATTTGCACATTGGCGATAAAGTCGTCATCCACAAAGCAGGGGAAATCATTCCAGAGATTGTGCGGGTGTTTCCTGAATTGCGACCGCCAACGGCTCGACCCTTTACGATGCCCACCGCCTGTCCCGAATGCCACCAGCCAGTGGTGCGTCCTGCCAATGAGGCGGTGAGTCGCTGTGGCAATCCTCGGTGTCCAGCGATCGTGCGCGGCCAGATCCGGCACTGGGCAAGTCGGGATGCCTTGGATATTCAAGGCCTAGGGGAAAAGCTGGTACAGCAATTGGTGACGAAGGAATTGGTGCGCACCCCTGCGGATCTCTATCGCCTGACGGCAGCACAATTGTTGAGCCTCGAGCGTATGGGTCAAAAGTCCGCTGATAAATTGTTGGTGGCGATCGCCAACTCGAAACAACAACCGTGGCCACGGGTGCTCTACGGCTTAGGCATTCGCCATGTGGGGAGTGTCAATGCCCAACTGCTTGCCGATCGATTCAAGTCTGTTGAGGAACTCGCCACCGCCACCGTCGCCGATCTGTGTGGGGTTGATGGCATTGGTGAGGAAATTGCCCAAGCAGTTCAGGAGTGGTTTCAAGACCCTGATCACCAGTCTCTAATTGCTGATCTGCAGGCATTGGGACTGCAACTGGCGGCAGCGCTTCACCCTGCGCAAAAGGCCCTGACGACGGAGAAATCCCTCAATGGCAAACGTTTTGTGATTACCGGCACCCTGCCCACCCTCACCCGTGAGCAAGCAAAAGCCCTGATCCAAAAACACGGCGGCCACGTGAGTGAGAGTGTGAGTCGGCAAACGGATTATCTGGTGGTGGGCGAAAAAGCAGGGAGCAAATTACGACGTGCTCAAGAATTGGGCATCCCCTGCATCAATGAAACAGAACTTATACAAATGTGTCGTTAGGCAAAAAATCCGTGGCAGTACGGAGTCACGACTCTGAAAAATCTTTTAGCCTAAAAAGTGTGGCTGCTTAGTACCTAACGTTGAAGCACAATAGGGGGCAATTCGCTGATCTATGGTTTCTGTCACGCCGTCTCACGCTGCTGAAAGTGCCAATCCTATGATCCCTGCCCAGGGCTATCAGCATCGGTTACACCAAATCCATCCAAGCCGCACCAATCACTATAGCCTGCGGGACTATCTCCAATTTGATAGCCAACGGGGCAGCATTACTGACTGGTATGATCAGCGGATTGCCTTAGCGACCGAAGACTTTGTTATTGGTCTAGTGGAAGGTCTCGAAGAGGAAGTTGGCCCTGCCTCGACCCTCGTTATGTACAGAATTGGCGAAGAATGGGGTAAGCGCGATGCAGTTGTCTTTAAGCAACACTTTGAGCAGGAGTACCAGCGGGAGCTACGCAAGGCTGCTTTGACATTTATTCTAGAGGCTTGGTGGTGGCCCTTTACAACCCTAGGCTGGGGAAACTGGGAAGTGGATCTCACGGAGCAAAAGAACGGTTTTATGTTCATCAATATCTTTGACTCCGTGGTAGCACGCACTCTGGGGGATGTGGGCAAACCGGTCTGCTATATCTATGCTGGTCTATTTGCCGGCTTCTTTTCGGGCTTGATTCAAAAGCCCCTGGGTTGCATTGAGTTGCAGTGCTACGCCATGGGGGAAACCTACTGTAAGTTCCTCGTCGGTAAACAGGATCGCATTGATGCTGCTGCCTTCTGGCAAAACGAAGGAGCGACGGCACGGGATATTGAAAAACGCCTGCGCCAAGGGGAGCTGGTGAAACGATAAGCGATAGGGAAGTGTGTTCATTGATTTTCTAGCGAGGATTGCCCTATGTTCCGTCAGTTGAATCACTTAACCGTTGTTGCCGATGGTCGCTATGCTCGTCCTGAGGAGTTAAACTTTCTGCATGATTATCTGGCCTCGGTGGAGACTCGCATCAGTGCCTACGAAAAAATCCGTGCTGAGGCGGAAATGATGGCGGATAAAATTCAATCTATGCAAAAGGCAGAAAATCCCCACTGTTTCCATTTCGTCAATGGCGATCGCTCAGAAATCTGCCGTCGCGACTTGGTGGATACGATTCGCCTGTGTGCTTCGGCAATGCTCTTTTCCGAGTTAGATTTGCTGCGGGATAACTTCCTGCTGTGGTATCGCACGATTGTCAAATCCTTCAACTATGAGGCCGCCGCTTCCTCCACCTATGGCAAGTACCTGCCGACCATGATCAAGCAACTGCTCACGCCCGAAGAACAACGGGTGATGCAGCCTGTCCTTGCCCTCGGCAGTTCAATTTTGTCAGAATAGAATTGCTCTGGGGCAAGACTTATGCTGCGTCAACTGGAAAAACTCAGCCTTGAGGCCGACGGTCGCTATGCCAGTGCGACGGAACTAGAATTTCTCAGAAATTATCTAGCGGCGGCAGAGCAGCGCATTTGTGCCTACGAAAAAATCCGGGATGCTGAGGAGAAAATCCTTGATCAGGTAGATCAGCAACTGCGGCTCAAAAATCCCCACATCTTCCGTAAGGGTAATCAGGACTATGCAGCGGTGTGTCGGCGCGATCGCAAGCATGTGCTGCGCCTAGCGGCAACCGCGATGTTATTTGCAGATCTGGATGCCCTGCGGGATGGCTTCTTGCTGTGGTACCGCACAATCATCAAGGCCTTCAAGGATGAGAAGGCGGCTCAGGCGACGTACCAAGTTCTGCCCGAAGTCGTCCATCAAGTGCTCTCGGGTGAGGAAGTACCGTTCATGCAGCCTGTGATGGCACTGACCCAGTCTATCCTAGGGAAATAGTCCGATCCAACGCAGCAGTTTGGCAAAAATGCGCTAGCCTAGAAGCACCGATGGCATGGGGAATGGATGACTCCTGCGATCGCCTTTGGCGTACCATCGGTATTCGCCGCTATAGTATTACTAAGATTCATTGGGATACACAAAGGCATGACCATATCGACGCAATTGCTGCAACGGGCAGATTTGATCGGTACACAGGTAATTACCCGTGATACTGGTCGGAAGTTAGGCGTCATTAATCAAGTTTGGGTCGATACTGACCAGCGGCAAGTGGTGGCCTTGGGGGTACGCAATACCCTCTTTACCGGAGAGCAACGCTACATTCTTCTCGACAGTATTCGCCAAATTGGCGATGTCATTCTCGTTGAGCACGATGATGATGTCATCGAGGCTCTGAATACCTACAACTACAGCACACTGATTGATAGTGAGATTGTGACGGAAACCGGCGAATTGCTGGGTAAGGTGCGGGGCTTTAAGTTTGATCCAGACACGGGCGACATTACGGATTTGATTTTGGCGTCCATTGGCTTGCCATGGATTCCGGCCCAACTGATTAGCACCTACGAATTGCCCATTGAGGAAATTGTCAGCACCGGACCCGATCGCATTATCGTCTTTGAAGGGGCAGAAACCCGCCTGCGGCAATTGACAGTGGGACTCTTAGAACGGATTGGTCTAGGAGCACCTCCTTGGGAAAGCGACGAGGATGAGTACTATCAACCCGTTACGCCGAGCAGTAATCAACTGCCTTCAGGGGCGCGATCGCCCGTCTATCCCCCCCAACGCAGCCGCAGCGATTACGAAGTCGATTGGGAAACTGCTCCACGGCGGCGCCGTCGTCAGCCCGAGTATGTGGAGTACGAGGAGGAGGAGTATGAGTACGAAGAGCGTCCTCGCCCCCGCCAAGTTAAACCTCCAGCCCAAGCCATGCCCGTAGAACTACCGGAATCAGAACCCTCTGCGGATCCTTGGGAAGAACAGCAACCGATTCGCCTTGAGCAGCGGCAAAAGCAAGAGGAATACGATCACGAATAGTCGGAAATAGTCGGAAATAGTCCCCAATGGCCTATACCCCCCTGGCCACGGTACTTCAGCAATGGCAGCAGGCTCCTGAATGGCAGCAGCCACGGGATTTTTTGCGTCTCTTAAAGCACTGGCCAGAGCTGGTGGGGACGATTGTGGCTGAGCACACTGTACCGCTGGAACTTACCGCTCAAGGGGTTTTGCTCGTGGCGGTTGCCAGTAGTACTTGGGCACATCATCTAATGTTCTCGCGATCGCCCCTGATCGCTAAAATTCAGCAGACCCTAGGCATTACCCTCAGGGATATTCGCTTTTCCAATCGGGACTGGCGCCCCCAAAGCCCGGCGATCGCCCACCATGAGGCCTTACCGAAAGTAGGGCATCTTCCCAATGTGGCACCTGCAGCCACTCCCCAGGAGGCCTTTCAACGGTGGCAAGCCCAAGTCCGCCAGCGATTGCGAGACTATCCTCTGTGTCCCCGCTGTCAGTGCCCCACGCCGCTCAAAGAACTCCAGCGCTGGGGAGTTTGCGGGCTGTGTTATGCGCGGTCAGCCTAAATACCAGCGCCGTTGAGAAACTCTTCAATGGGGCGATCGCTGAGGCGACAGGCCTGTCCTTGGGATGGTTGCAAATGTCCTTGAACAAGGGCAGGCACCTTTTTCTGCTGTTGCAGTGTTTGCACCTGTTGCTCTAGGAGTTCAATGCGATCCAAAAGATAGCGAATGGCTTCGGCCTCAGAGTCAGGCAGTTGACCGTGTTCCAAGGGGGCAATTTTGGCTCCTGCACGATAGACAATCCGCCCGGGAATCCCCACCACCGTACAATCGGAAGGCACATCCCGCAGCACCACAGACCCTGCGCCAATGCGCACATTGTCCCCAATGGTGAGGTTGCCCAACACCTTTGCCCCTGCACCAACAACCACATTTTCACCAAGGGTGGGGTGGCGCTTTCCTGTTTCTTTACCGGTACCGCCGAGGGTCACCCCTTGATAAATCAAACAGTAGTTCCCCACAACGGCCGTCTCACCAATGACGACCCCCATGCCATGATCAATGAAAACCCCCTTGCCAATCGTGGCACCGGGGTGAATTTCAATCCCCGTGAGGAGGCGGGCAATGTGGGAAATGAACCGGGGGATAAAGGGAATGCCCCGCCGCCAAAGCCAGTGGCTCAACCGATGGAGAACAATGGCCTGCAGTCCGGGATAGCAAAAAACAACCTCTAACCAATTGCGGGCAGCAGGATCCCGCTCAAAGATAATTTGGAAATCTGCTTTGAGGGTGCTGAGCACACGGGGCTCCTTGGCAGTGATGCAACCTAAACACCAGTTTTGATCTTAGCGGATTTTGCCAAGCTCAGCCCTAGGAGGCTTTAGGAGGGGACTAAAGGGAAAGCCTGCGATCGCCGAGTGCGCTGTAGGCCATATTCGAGGGCTTCGGCAACCGCTTGGTAGGAGGCTTCAATGATATTGGCAGAGACGCCCACCGTTGCCCAGCGATCGCGCCCATTACTGGATTCCACCAGTACCCGAGTTTTGGCCGCCGTGCCCGCATGACCATCTAAAATCCGCACCTTGTAGTCCGTCAGGTGAAACTCGGCAATCTCTGGATAAAAGGACATCAAGGCCTTGCGCAGTGCCTGATCCAATGCCGAGACAGGGCCATTGCCCTCCGCCGCCGTGAGCATCTCCTCACCATTGACTTCAACTTTGACCGTGGCCAAAGACTGGCTGCGAATCGTGGCCTCCAGTTGGCGTGAATCGGTGCGACAAAAGACATCAAAGCCCTTGAGGGTAAAGGGTCGCTGGCGTTGCCCTAGGACCTCCTGAATCAGCAGTTCAAAGCTAGCTTCCGCCGCCTCAAATTGATAGCCTTCGCTTTCTAGGTGCTTAATGCGTTCCAAAATCGTCCGACTCAGGGGATGCTGCCGATCCAACTCAAAGCCGAGTTCACTGGTTTTCGCCAAGAGATTGCTGATACCTGCCTGCTCAGAAATAATAATGCGCCGTTGATTGCCCACCAAATGCGGCTCAATATGCTCGTAGGTACGGGGGTTGCGCTGCACAGCACTGACATGGACTCCCCCCTTGTGGGCAAAAGCCGACAGCCCCACATAGGGGGCATGATCATCGGGGGCAAGGTTGACAATTTCACTCACATGGCGGCTGACTTCCGTCAGTGTCGCCAACTGCTCTGGGGTGACACAGTCATAGCCGAGTTTCAATTGCAGATTGGGAATCAAGGTACACAGATTGGCATTGCCACAGCGTTCGCCATAGCCGTTGATAGTTCCCTGCACCATCCGCACACCGCTTTGTACTGCCGCCAGGGCATTGGCCACTGCCGTCCCTGCATCATTGTGGGTGTGGATCCCCAAACAGTCAAGACCCCCCAAGTGCGCCATCACCTCTGCCACCACTGCCTGAATTTGATGGGGGAGGCAACCGCCATTGGTATCACAGAGAACCAACCAATCGGCACCAGCGGCCAGAGCCGTTTCAAGGGTTTGGAGCGCATATTCAGGGTTGGCAAGGTAACCATCAAACCAATGCTCAGCATCGTAGATCACCCGCCGTCCGTGGGATTTCAGAAACTGAATGGAATCGGCAATCATGGCGCAATTTTCCGCCAAGCTGGTCTTAAGCCCCTCGGTGACATGGAGATCCCAAGACTTACCAAAGAGTGTCACCCAGCGGGTGCCGGCTGCTAGGATCGGCTCAAACATTGGCTCTTCTGCCGCCTTGCGACCGGGGCGACGAGTGGCACAAAAAGCAACGATTTCTGCCTGTTGTAGGGGTGTCTCCTGCAACTGCCAAAAAAACTGTACGTCCTTGGGATTGGCTCCCGGCCATCCCCCCTCAATAAAGGGAATGCCAAGGCGATCGAGGTGGCGGGCAATCCGCAGTTTATCTTCCAGGGAGAGCGAGAGACCTTCCCGCTGGGCGCCATCGCGCAGGGTGGTATCGTACAGCCAAATTTTCACCGTGCCGACTCTCCCTTGGGACCCTCATAGTCATTGGCGTAGGCTTGTAGGAGAGAACTGACTTGGCTAAAGACCTCTTTGCCGGAGGTTTTGCCAATGACCGATCGCTCCGGATGAAATTGTGGCCGCGCCATGTTGTGGTTAATGGCCTCTTGAACTTGGCTGCGAATTAAGTCCATCAGCTCTTCTTGGGCCCGCTGCCGCTGGTACTGTGCTCCCTCTTCCGTGGTGGCATAAAGTGGCGGCAGACGATTGAGGGCATAGGCAGCAATATCTCCCAAATCAAGGGCGCACTTTTGCTCTGCTTCAATGGCGGCAATGCGGGTCATGGCCTCGGTGAGCACCAGTTCTTCCATGACGTTGATGAATTGCTTGCGGGGGACAGCGACCACTTGACCCGTCAATAGGGCACCCATGAGGCGATCTAACGCCATGTAATCTTCCATGGAAAGTTCTGTAGCTTTATCGCAAATGCGCCCTACTTCTGCTTCCTGCGTTGGTGTCAAATAACCGTTGCGCAGTGCTTGCTCAACAATCTCTTGAATGCCCATAGGTGTTTCCGCTGTAATTATCTCTGGGGGCATTTGCCCCACTCAAATTTAGTATATGTGGTTAGTATAGGGGGTATATGCTGAAAAACTATTAAGGTCAGATTACAAGATCACAAAATAAGATAATAGATAGCTAGCACCCTGCCGTTTTAGGGTTTGGCGTGGCCGCCTATGGTTGCTTGGTTAGTCTCTTTTTTACAGGCAGTAGGGCCAGTTCTAGTGCCCATTTGTTTTTGTTTTGCTTGGTTACTGCTGGCCATCTTGGCTTGGAATCTGTGGCAGCTGACACAGGAGGGGCTGGCGATCGCTCGCCGGTTGCATCAAATTCCCTGTGCCCGCTGTCGCTTCTTTTCAGGAGACTATCGGTTAAAGTGTTCACTGCATCCCGATTGGGCAGGCACCGAGGCCGCGATTCAGTGTCCCGACTATCATTTGGAATAACACCTCCTATAGACAGTTGGCAGAGGGATCACCTTGCTACGACAGTATCCACAATTGGTCATCTCCACAGAGGCGAGTACCTATATCGTCCCTCTTATTGAGGGAAATTCATGGGTGATTGGCCGGGGCAAAGACTGCACGATTGTTTTGGCAGATCGCTGGGCTTCCCGTCGCCATGCGATGATTCAGCGTCTAGATAATGATGATTATTACCTTATTGATTTGGGGAGTCGCAATGGCTCTGTTCTCAATGGCCAAATGATTCAGGTGCCAACGCTCCTCAAAACGGGCGATCGCTTCATTATCGGCAAAACAACCCTTGAATTTCGCACCGATGAAGCTGTCTCCACCAGACCGCCAGATGCCTCTGCTACTCTTCAACCCACCATTCTCATCATTCAACCCACCGGCATTCAGGTACAAATTTGGCAAGAACTCCTGCGCAGTCAGGGTCTAGAAGTTATCGTTGAATCGGGACAAATCAACAGCCGCCGCATCATTAGTGATTTTGTGACCGTGATGCAGCGCAACCCTGACCTGTTGCTCCTTGATTCGCAACTGGAAAAACCGGATATTGGTAACCTCTTGAATTGGATCAAGGCAACGTATCCCCAGCTGCGCAGTTTCCTCATTGATCGTTACGACAACCATATTTCCCCCGTGCAGCGACAATGGGCAGTAGAACATGGGGCAATGGATTGGTTGCCGGCACTGCCCGATGAAAATCTGACAATGTTTGGGGCAGAAATTGCGGCTCAATTGCGGCGCATTCTCAAGGCCTTGGGGCGCAACACACTAGATCAAGACAAGCTCGCAGTTACTCTTTTGAATCTGCAATTGGCAATAACTGATGATTTGCCCTCCCAGTTGCTCAGTGAGTATGTGAATCGTCCGCCCTCTGCTCCGCAATAGTTGGCAGGTGATCCACCTGAAAATACTGGTGAAAGCGCTCAGTCACTTGGAGGATATAGGAACGACTTTGACTATCCCGCCGCCGCCGAATAAACCCTAAGGTAAGGAGTTCTTGAATGTGTTGGTAGGCGTTAGCACCCCGCAGGGCAATCACCTCTGGTTGGCGAATGGGTCCACGAAGGGCAATTAGGGCTAAGGTGCGTTGTGCCGCAACCCCCAGTTCAACGGGGACAAGGGACTGAACCAGTTCTTGAAAGGCGGACTTTAGTTGCAGGCTATATTTATCGTCAATTTGGACAATCTCAAGGGCCGTCTGGCGATGGGCATAGTCGTTGAGTAGCTCAATTAGCGCCAGTTCAATGGCCTCACGGTCAGTGCCGGCAAGGGTTGCCAGTTCAGTCAGCGTCAGGGGCTGGGCCTTCAGGTATAGAATTGCCTCTACCCGCATCGTTAATGTACGCAGGTCAGTGTCCCCTTGCATAGGCTATTGCCAGCGGAACAGGGCAGCTCCCCAAGTTAAACCGGCGCCAAAGCCAGCGGTGGCAATTAAATCTCCAGGTTGAATATGCCCCTGTTGAATCGGCTTGCTCAGGGCGAGGGGAATCGAGGCGGCGGAGGTATTGCCACACTGACCCACATTGCTAATCACTTTCTCCTGAGGAATACCTAAACGCTCAGCCACCGCGTCAAGGATGCGCTGGTTTGCCTGATGCAACACCAGCCAGTCAATTTCCTCAACCGTACACCCGGCACGGTGCAGGGCTTTCTCAATCACCTCGGGAACTTGGGTGACGGCAAAGCGATAAACTTCACGGCCATTCATAGTAATGGGAGCAAATCCCCCTTGGGCGATCGCGAGATTTTCCCCTAGGGTCTGGGGAGTCCCCGCAAAGGCAAGGGTCAGGTGCTCATTGAGGCGACCATCACTGCGCAGTTCAAAGCTCAAGAGCTGATCGACATCGCTGGCTTGCAAGACCATGGCGCCGGCGCCATCGCCAAAGAGAATGCAGGTGCGGCGATCGCCCCAATCGACCCAACGGGAGAGAATATCTCCCCCAACGACAAGGGCACTGCGGTAGGCACCGGTGCGCAAATACTGAGCCGCCGTGACCAAGGCAAAGAGAAAGCCAGAACAGGCCGCTGTTAAGTCGAAGGCCACGGCATTCACCGCCCCAATGCGAGTTTGCACCAAGCAGGCCGTACCGAAGAGATCATCGGGCGTCGAGGTGGCCAAGATGATCAAGTCTACCGCTGTGGGGTCTAGTCCCGCCATCTGTAGGGCCGCACCTGCGGCTTCGCTGGCTAGATCCACAAGGCGCTGATCAGGAGCCGCTACGTGCCGTTCTTGAATGCCGGTACGGGACTGAATCCACTCATCTGAGGTGTCCACAAGAGCACTGAGGTGGGCATTGGTCAAGCATTGACGGGGGGTTGCCGCACCCACGCCGCTAAATTTAACGCCCTGCACAGTCACTAAGCCTGATCCTCAACGGCAACCGCATCCTGGTAACAGGCCTGAATCCGCTCTGAAACCCGATGATCCACTGCTTCCTTGGCCAGGCGAATGGCATTAAAAATCGAGGGCGCTTGGGAACTGCCGTGGCTAATGATACAGATGCCATCCACCCCCAAAAGGAGGCCACCCCCGTGTTCTGCATGATCAATGCGCTGCTTAATTTTGCGGAGATTGGGACGCAGCAGCGCCGTACCCAGTTGACCCCGCCAGCCGCGAGGTAACTCTTCACGGAGAATTTGTACAAGGACACTCCCCAAGGATTCAGCAAATTTGAGCAGAACATTGCCAACAAAGCCGTCGCAGACCACAACATCAAATTGTCCCGACAGGACATCGCGGCCTTCTGCATTGCCCAAGAAGGAGATTTGGCGATTTTGCCGCAGGAGTTGATGTGCCTTTAGGGCCAGATCGTTGCCTTTGCAGTCCTCTTCGCCAATGTTGAGTAAGCCCACCTTGGGATTTTCAACATCCAGAACGTATTGGCTGTAAATGGAGCCCATGACCGCAAATTGCTCAAGGTATTTGGGGCGGCAGTCTACATTGGCACCGACATCGAGAACAAGAACGGATTTGCCGGGGAGGAGGGTGGGTAAAACTGCACCAATGGCTGGGCGATCAATGCCGGGGAGTCGACCTAAGCGCAATAGTGCCGCCGCCATGGCTGCCCCTGAGTGACCAGCGGAAACCACTGCATCGGCTGCACCTGCTTTGACCAGATCCATGGCCACATTAATCGAGGCCTTGGGCTTACGTTTGAGGGCGCTGAGGGGTTCTTCCCCCATGTCAACAACATCATTGGCTGCAACAATTTGGGGCTTGGCTGTGGGGGCATGTTCATCAAGGTAGCGCTGAATGGGCACCGGATTACCCACAAGGAGAATATCGGCATCTAATTCTTCACTGGCTCTGAGGGCACCAGCAACAATCTCATCGGGAGCATAGTCACCCCCCATGGCATCCACAGCAATCCGTGCACGAGTCATTGGCTGCACTCTTACGACAAAATCCTTCAGAATTTTAGCAGATGGTAGCCCTTTTCCTATGGATGGCCAATCCCCCAGGGCGGCCAGGAGCAGAGGGTCTTCAATCCCCCAATCCCTAGCCCAATTGGCAAAAAAGGGGCTGAAGTCCTCCTGAACCTTTTCCTTTCAAATCACGGTCAAAGCGAGCAGCCCATTTAGGCAGAGAAACCTAAATTGCGGCCTGTACCCTTGTGGACCTGGGCAAGTTGTTCGTACTTGCGGGCATGCTGACGTAGATCGGCAGCTTCAGTGTCACTCACTTCGCGCACGACTTTGGCGGGAATGCCCAGAACCAAAGAGCGGGGAGGAACATCTTTGCTGACGACTGCCCCAGCACCGACAATACTGCCAGCTCCCACCCGAACGCCATTGAGAACCACCGCGCCAATGCCAATTAGGCAGCCGTCTTCCACCGTTGCCCCATGAATGACCGCGCGATGCCCAACAGTGACCTCTTCACCGAGAATTGTAGGCTGCCCCGGATCGCCATGGAGGATGGCACCATCTTGCACGTTGGTGTGGGCACCAATCTCGATGTAGGTGACGTCACCGCGTAAAACAGCGCCGTACCAAATGCTACAGCCTTCACCCAAGCGAACATCGCCAACAAGGGTGGCATTGGGGGCAATAAAGGCGGCGCGATCGCTGGCAACGGGTGGCCAAAAAGCACTAGGAGCAGTGATTACCATGGTGTATCCCAAGCCTCAAAACGGTATAACAACTGTTTCCAACCTCAACCTAAGGATTCGGAACTGCTGGTGTCGTGGGTGCCGGTGAGGGCGTGACGGCTTCGGGGGTGGGAGGGAGAGCCTCCTCTCGGGAAGGACGGCGCTCGGGCACGGGTAGGTGGAAAAAGATCGCAGCCATGACGGCTAAGCTAGCGGCGCCAATACCTAAGGGCATGAGTTGCTTGCGCAGGGGCACAGCAGGGGCGATCGCCCGCCGAGGGAGGGAATGGAATGTGGGTCTCAGGGTAGGCAGTGTCTGGCTATCACTACAGAGTTGATCCAACGCCTCCACCAGATCCGCCAGTTGCAGCCAAGTGAGCCGCACTTCTAGGGGTTCAGGGGGTGGCTCTGCATTCTCTTCGGCGGACGTTTGCAGCAATTTTCGCGGAATGTGGAGGGATACTTGGTTAAAACCCTGAATCTCGACCTGAATCGGGTGCTGGGGCGATCGCCGCAACTTGACACCACTCAACCAGGTTTGGGCAGCGGCTGGCACGCTATTGAGCAAAGCAACAAGGAATTCCTTGCCCCCCTTGAGCCGCTGATTCTGGCCAACAATTTCCCACTCACAAAGGGTGACAATATCCAACTGTTGTGCACCGGCTGGACCGCTGAGCCCTTCAACTCGCAGGGTGCAGTTGGGCAATGAATACTGGCGTTGCAGCAGCATTAACTCACTTCCCCATCAAATAAACTAAACCAAAGGCGTTCCATGCCCTTTGTGCCTGCGCAGAGCAGAAGTTGTGCCAAAAGCTTCAGAGCCAACTCATTGAGGGCTTGGTTATTTTTGTAGAGAAAGAGACCCGATCGCTGGAGGTTCATGCGCTTGCGAAAATGGCGGCGGAAGCGATCTAAATATTCCGCCAAGGGGGCATAGGTTTCTGGGGGCAAATTTTGCGCCTGCAACTGATCCAGCACCAAAAGTAAATGCCGCAGAATTGCCGTCTGCCGCCGCGCCACCTGGACAACGACGGCGGTGAGTGCCTTTGTTTCCGCCAAGGGCAAAGGGGTACGCTGGGTCACTTGGCGAAAGGGATTGGTACAGCGAATTTGCCAAAAGATGACCCGATTGGGGATCATCACTTGCAGTTGCAGATCCCGCAGCACTTGGAGCATCAACTCAGAGGCATTCAAATCCACGCACTCTAGGGCAAGCAACAATAAGTCTAATTGCCAACGGGCCCGCCGAGGACACACACTCACCCCTTGGGGGTCGGGCAGTGCGGCCAACATCGGGGGTAATAGCTCCACTTCAGGGGATTCGATTGCTGCTGGCATTGAGTTTGCCGTTTCCATACGCTCTAGAGTGCTCACTATACAGCAATAATGACAGGACTCATGAAATCGGCCTAAATGATCTTAGCCATTTCTCCAATGACAACTGCCGCTTATCCTTAGGTTGCCCACTGCGCTGATTTTTCAAAAAGCAGGCTAGACTTGAGGGGAACCCCATCATTGTGAGGTGGCAATGAGTCAAGAAGTTCCCCCCCCCGAAGCCTATGTCGTGCTTGGACTGGCTCATTGTTTTGTGCAGGTAGAGGGAAAACTCCAGCCCGTAGAGATCATTGAGCCAATTCCCTCAGCGGCTTTGGAAGCCTTGCTCCACGGCTTGCCCACGTCTTACAGTGAAGCCCATGCCCTCACCTACGGTACTGCCCAAGACCCGCAGCAGGCGCGACAGCAGTTTCCCCCCCATGCCCATCTGTGTGATGACTATGGCGATCGCCTGGCAGCGGCCGCCCGCACCTACATTGCCCGTCCCCAAAGTACCCGTCATATTCCCCTTGGGGCAACCTACCGCAACTTTAATACCTCTACAGAACGCAAACGGGTGCTCAACTCCGAGCGCATCGTTACCGCCGCCGACAATGTCAAACAACACGCCTATACCCACCAAGTCCTCTAAAGAGTTGTTCTGATTCACAACAAGGAATGACCATGGTCAGTGAAGTACAGCCTGTGTCCCCAGCATCCCTGGACGCACCTCTAGAAAACGCGGTTGAGATTATTGAAACGGTTATTTCTAGTCTCCATCAAGGGGACGCTCCCCTCGTTGGCCAAACGGATAGTGGCAAAATTTGGATGTTTCGCTATGGCAGTGCCGAGGTCTTTGTGCAGTTGAGTGGCCACACCGAGGAGGACTTTCTCACAATTTGGTCCCCCGTGCTGCCCCTGCCCGTAGCAGATGAATTGGCACTCTATCGCAAGCTCCTGACGTTGAACTGGCTCACCACCTTCGAGGCCCACTTTGCCATTGCCGAAGAGCAAGTCCAGGTGGTGGCTAGCCGCACCCTAGGAGGCATTACTGCCGGTGAAATTTCCCGCCTAATTACGATTGTGGCAACCCTAGCCGATGACTATGATGACGCCCTTAGGGCTGAGTTTAAGGGCTAATGAGGGCTTTCATATCCCGTACCGCCTGTACCATGCCCACAAGAACGGCGCGGCTGATAATCGTGTGGCCAATATTCAGTTCTTCAATGCCTTCAAGGCGGGCGATCGCTCCGACATTGCTGTAGGTCAGCCCATGACCCGCATTCACCCGCAGGCCTAAGGCTTTTGCCTGTTGAACACCGTCGGCTAAAATCGCTAATTCCCGCTGTTGCGCCACTTCCCCCTTGGCTTCCGCATAGCGGCCGGTGTGCAATTCAATAAACTGAGCCGTAGTTTTGGCGGCAGCTGCCAGTTGGGTAGGATCCGCATCAATGAATAAACTCACAGGAATCCCCGCTCCTTGAAGGGTTTGCACCACTTGGGTCAAGGGTTCCTGCTGACTGACCACATCTAACCCCCCTTCAGTGGTGACTTCTTCGCGTCGCTCGGGCACCAATGTCACGTAATCTGGACGAATATCAAGGGCGATCGCGACCATTTCGGGGGTGGCAGCCATCTCTAGGTTCAAATGGGTGCGTACCGTCTGCCGCAGGAGCCGCACATCCCGCTCTTGAATATGGCGACGATCTTCACGCAGATGTACGGTAATGCCATCGGCGCCCCCGAGTTCTGCCAAGAGAGCTGCGGCGACAGGATCGGGTTCAACCGTGCGCCGGGCTTGCCGAATCGTTGCTACATGATCAATGTTGACCCCTAGGGTTGCCACTGCGATCGCTCCTTGTCGGACGGAATATTAAAAAAGATCAACCTTTCGGATAATACACCACCGCAAGGCTTCCTGTCGGTTGTCGGAGCTGTTGCTGGCACCCTTTTGGGGCAATCGATAGACGACCCCCCTAAGAGAGATTAGGAGAGTTGCTGATGACTAGGGGAGGACCCCGACGGCGGACTTCTAGCTGGTTTTAGCCTTGGCGAGGCGTGGATGGCTGCGGCTGGGGGCTGTTTGGGCAACTACGGTCATTTCAGCGCTGCTAGGGACGGATCTTGGCTGAGGTAGGGTGCTCTCCGGAGCGAATTATTGCCCGCGATCGCCCGACTCACCGAGGCTCTAGCGTCCTAGCTTATTAGGAATTCCCTCACAGCCACCGGGGATTGTTTCACGGGAGCGGCTACCACTCCAAGCACAGCAATAGTAGCGCTGTTCCTCAGAAAGATTTTTGACATTGGTAAAGTTCACATCTTCGACCACTGCGCCCGTCTGTGCCCCCGTGCGAAAATTCGGAGGATTCAGGCGATCGCGGGGACTGGCCTGCTCGACCGTGCCATAAAATAAGCGAACCCGACTGAGATCGGCATTGGTGAAATCCGCCCCCTGCAAAATCGCCCCTGCGAGATTGGCTCGCGTCAAATTACAGTTGCGAAAGAGCGCTCCCGTTAGATTGGCATCACTCAACTCGGTCCAGCGCAAGTCGGTACCACTGAGATCTGCGCCCGCCAGCATACTGCCAAGGTTAATCACCCGCACACCATACTCAATGTCTTCCTCGTAGCCACCCAGCCCATCAAAAATCGGCCGTCCCAGCCGGCGATCGCGCTTCAGCGGCGATAGTAACTTTGCTCCTGACAAAAAGCGAATAACCTTGGCCTTGCCTTCGGCATCTAGTCCCGCCAAGATCGCAGCAGTGCGTCCTTCGGCGATCGCCCGCTCCGGCGGCCAATCCTCCAATAGGCCCTCATCGTCAAGGATGAGATCAGCAATCCCTTGGAAATAACTGTCAATCGTTTGCTGTTGGGTAATGCGGTTCTGTTGGATCGTCAAATCCCGCGAGATGACGTACTGTCGCCAAGCCACATAGGCAGCCAAGAGCGCCACCAAAATTTGTCCCAGGGCACCGAAGCCCTCAGCCAGTGCCCCCACTGCCTCCCAATTTGTGCCTTGAAACCGTGCCCGAATCCAGTCCATAGCCCCGGTCATGGCCATGAGTGCCACCACTGCCAAACTCAAACCCAATGAGGCTAAAATGAACTGCCGCTGCTCTTCCGTCAAATCCTCCGTAAACCAGTGGTAGGCGGAAGTCCAGACCAAGGGGAAACTCAGTCCCCCCAGCACGAGCGCAGCCACCACCCCACCCCCATGCCAATCCAGTCCCCAAGCCACCAAGACCGCAACCATGGCAACGGGCAGCAACACGGAACGCAGAGACTGCCAACCCATGCGCCAACGGTTGCGGGCTGCCAACACTTTACTGGGACGCAGAGCAGACGCTGTCTGGTTTTCACGGAGGGTCATGTTGTCTTCGCCCATCAAGATTTGCCCTAAAGGAATTAACCCAATCATACAGACCTTTTCTCAAGGGCAGAACGCGCTTAAAACTGCGAAAGTCCGGACTCGGATGAGCTAGCCTGTCAATGGTTTAGAAAGTCTGTCCTGAGAATTTTTCTTTGTGACATCGTGTCCCCCCTTTCTCTCCTGAGGGAAGGCTGTACAATAGTTCATAAAGTTTTCAGAAAACATTTTGGGAGGTTATGGGTATGGATTGGCGTGTCCTGGTTGTCCTATTACCTGTCCTACTGGCGGCGGGCTGGGCAGTTCGCAATATTCTGCCCTATGCAGTGAAGCAAGTTCAAAAGCTGCTGCAAAAAGCAAAAGCAGCCTAGGACTTGCATTGGAGAGAGTTGGTGGGCAAGTTCTCCCCAAACCATCGGTAGGTGTCTTTCCCCTGGTTTTACTTTGGGGAGAATTTTTTATAATGGCGAATATATTGTTAACTTTTGTAAATTAGTTTTCAGGTTACTGCCATGCCTTCCCTCGAACAGCTTGCCCACCAACTGGAAAGTCCCAATTCCCGCGATCGCCTGCTGGCCCTAGCGGCACTACGGGATGTCCCTTCTGCAGATGCCGTACCCCTGATTAAAAAAGTCCTTTGGGACGAAAATCTGCAAATTCGCTCAATGGCTGTCTTTGCCCTTGGCGTCAAATCCACACCGGAGTGCTTTGAAATTCTGGTGCAGTTGCTTGAGAGTGAGCCTGACTATGGTATTCGTGCCGATGCGGCGGGGGCCCTGGGCTATCTTGAAGACGGGCGTGCCTTTGAACCTCTGGTGCGCGCCTTCTATGAAGACACCGATTGGTTAGTGCGCTTTAGCGCCGCTGTCGCTCTGGGCAATCTCAAGGATCCGCGGGCAGTGGAGGTGTTGCGATCGGCGCTGAAAAGTCAGGAAGTGGTGATGCTTCAAGGGGCGATCGCTGCCCTAGGGGAAATTGGCGACCCCTGTGTTGTCGAAGATATTTTGCCCTTTGTCACCGCAGAGGATTGGTTGCTACGGCAACGGCTTGCGGAAGCTCTGGGCAACCTGCCTAGCCCCAAAACTCAAGCCGCTCTAGAATGCCTCGCCAAAGACGAGCATCCCCATGTGGCCTTAGCAGCTCAGATTTCTTTGCAACGCTTGCAGGAGCGGCTTTCCTCTGAAGTTCAGGGCACGGGCAATTGAGATCAAACTTTTTGGCGACTGCGGCTTCTGCGACAACTCCCTAAACTGGAAAGAAAGGCGCGGCATCCGCAGTAACCTATCCCTATGTCTATCCGAATTAAATTTCTTCCTTACCTCGTGGCAGTGCTGATCGGGGTCATTGGGGCGATTATCCTTTCCCAACTGCACTTTACACTGTGGTGGGAGCCAGACCTGCTGACACAACCGCCACCCATTGTTGAGGCAGAATCAGAAACCACGGCTGTTGAGCCCTTACCGCCTCCCCAGGTGCCAACCAACCCGCAACCAAATGGTCTGCGCGTCAGTAATCAGACGGCCTTTCCTGTGCGCGTGGTCTTGCTTGCTGCCCGCGATCGCGCCCATCCCAACAAAGGAGCAGTTCACTGGGATTTTGCGCCTATGGAAGGTAACGTTAAGGGCTTACTGTTAACACTGCCCGAAGGTCAGCTCACCCTCCAGTTAGGGGATATTGTCCTGGCCTTTACCCTCGACGGTTCCAAACGCTACTGGGGACCCTATGTGATTGGCGAAAATAGCGAACTAGAGCGCGATCGCCAGACTCAAGAGTGGCAGTTGATCCTCCGCCCCTAGGGGACGTCCTAGGTTGGCAGAGGGAGTTTTACACCATAGCGTCTATCCTGTGTTAAGGACCAGCTTTAGCGGTGGCTTTGGCAGCGGCATCCGCAGTATTGTGATGGTGGTTATTGGAAGTGGGCCGGGGTTGAATGACACCATAGCCCCCATGATTACGTTCATAGACCACATTGATTTCTCCCGTATCGCGATTGCGGAAGACATAGAAGTCGTGATCCACCATTTCTAGGTGCTCAAGGGCTTCTTGGATGGTCATCGGCGGCATGGCAAAGTATTTCATGCGCACCACTTGTTCGGGCAGTTGTGGTGTGCGATCGCCCACTAAATCGGTCACCACTTCAGGTTCAACAACACTATTGGTGTCTTTAGCGCGGGACTTATCTTGGCGTTTCTCTTTAAGCTTGCGAAGTTTGCGCGCAATTTTGTCAGCAACGAGATCAATACTGGCGTAGAGATTTTCACTGCTTTCTTCAGCGCGAATCACTGAGCCATTAACAAATACAGTTACTTCAGCGGTTTGTTTGGGGGCTGTGCTGCGGTTACGAGCCACGGAAAGATGCACATCAACTTCGTTAATCACATTCTGGAAATGACTGGTGGCTCGCTCAATTTTTTGGTTCAGGTAGCTGCGAATGCCATCCGTAATATCAATGTTTTTACCGTGAATCACTAGCCTCATAGGGTTGCCTCCCCTGAGCAAAACAGATAAATCTAAGGCTGATCTACTTCCACCCTAACATCTTCGTATCGGGGATTACAGGGCATCCTGAGGCTCTTCACCTTTATTCGTGTTCTGTGATAATTCTTATCATCTAGCTTTTGACAATTGGGCCCCCCTATGAAAAATGCCCTCGGTTGGCATTGTGCCTTGGGAATCATCCCCTACCGCGATGCTTGGCGCTGGCAACAGCAACTGGTGGCTGAGCGCCGTCAAAATCTGGCAGCCCCAGATGTTCTCCTCACCCTTGAGCATCCCGCCATCTACACCCTTGGCCAAGGGGCAACCACCGCCCACATTCACTTTGATCCCGTGGCTACGGGCATTGAGGTATTGCGTATTGAGCGGGGTGGCGATGTCACCTACCACTGCCCCGGCCAATTAGTGGCCTATCCGATTTTGAATTTACGCCGCCACTGCTGCGATTTACATTGGTATCTCCACCAGTTGGAGGAAGTCATCATTCAAACCCTAAGACACTACGGTATTAAGGGAGAGCGCGTTGCCGGTCTGACCGGTGTTTGGGTAGAGGGGTACAAGGTGGCCGCAATTGGGATCAAGGTGACCCGTTGGATTAGCTTCCACGGCATTGCCCTTAATGTGGTGAACGATTTAAAGGGTTTTGGTCGCATTGTCCCCTGTGGCATTGGCGATCGCCCGGTGGGCAACCTGCGGCAATTTTGTGCCGACATTCAGCTGGAGGATGTCCGGCAGCAGTTTGTTGCTGCCTTTAGCCGTGTTTTTGGGCTCGAATTTGCCCCCAAAGCCCTTGCTGATCTCCTGATCCCCACCTCTAGTTGACAAAGTTTAATCTTTATTTCAGGAATCGGCTGTTATGAATTGGCAACTTTCAGGGCACAATTGAAGTCTAAGTAGATTAGGATACAGGCTAACTCCCTCTCCCCTGCTAGGCTAACCCTATACAAACCTCAGCTTTATTAGTACCAGTCGTCATCTTCATCTCGATAAATCTCTGATCAATCTTTTATCTACTCCTTACCAAACCCTGTTTAGAACCTGTGCTGCTATGATGAACTCCGCTTCTAAAAATGCATCCCCTACACCCACCGTTAGCACCGACATGGTGCGCACCTACCTCCAGGAAATTGGGCGCGTGCCGCTGCTGACCCATGAACAGGAAATTATTCTCGGTAAACAGGTGCAGCAAATGATGGCACTGCGGGAAAAACGCGATGCCTTAACCAAAGAACTCGGACGTGAAGCCACTTTTGAAGAATGGGCAGCGGCCTGTAATCTGACGCCTACGGAATTGTGCAATATCCTCAAGCGCGGTGAACGCGCCAAGCAAAAAATGATTGAAGCCAACCTACGGCTCGTGGTTTCGGTGGCCAAGAAGTATCAAAAACGTAATCTTGAGTTGCTGGACTTGGTGCAAGAGGGCACCCTGGGCCTCGAACGCGGTGTGGAAAAGTTTGATCCCACGCGGGGCTACAAGTTCTCTACCTATGCCTACTGGTGGATTCGTCAGGCAATTACACGGGCGATCGCCCAACAGGCGCGGACCATTCGGCTACCCATCCATATCACTGAGAAGCTCAACAAGATCAAACGCACCCAACGGGAACTGGCGCAAAAGCTGGGACGGAGTGCCACGCCTGCTGAGGTGGCCAAGGCTCTAGAACTCGAACCCGAGCAAATTCGGGAATACCTGACCCTAGCTCGCCAACCGGTTTCCCTTGATCTACGTGTGGGGGACAATCAGGACACTGAACTCGGTGAACTGCTCGAGGATGACAGTCTTTCGCCAGAGCAATTTACCACAGTGGAATCCCTGCGGGATGATGTCAACCTGTGGCTGGCGGAACTGACGCCCCAACAACGGCAAGTCCTCACCCTGCGCTACGGGTTGGGGGATGGCCAAGAACTGTCCCTCGCCAAGGTGGGTGAGCAGCTCAACCTTAGCCGTGAACGGGTGCGGCAACTGGAGCGGCAAGCCCTTGATCACCTGCGGCGGCGGCGCCAGCAAATGTATGAATACTTGGCCAGCTAAGGCGTGGATTGAGGCACTTGGCCTGCAGCCCCATCCGGAGGGGGGCTATTTCCGTGAGGTCTATCGTTCAGCAGGGAGCATTCCCAGAGCGGTTTTGCCCTCAGGCTTTCAGGGGGGCGATCGCCCCTACTGTACGAGCATCTATTTCTTGCTCCCCTCCACGGCCTGCTCGCGACTACACCGCATTGCCAGTGATGAACTGTGGCACTTTTACACGGGCAGTAGCCTCAGGATTCATGTGATTCTACCAACGGGTGAGTACCAGGCCCTACGGTTGGGGATCAATCTGGATCAGGGGGAGCAATTGCAACAGGTGGTGCCGGCGGGGGCATGGTTTGGAGCCACAGTGGATGCGCCAGACAGTTTTAGTCTTGTCGGCTGTACGGTGGCACCGGGGTTTGACTTTCGCGATTTTGAATTGGGCGATCGCCAGCAGTTGCAGCAGCAGTTTCCCCAACACCAGAGATTAATTGAACGCTTGACGCCCTAAACCTTCTAAACATCAAAGAGGGTTTTCAAACGGTGGCGAATCCAATGCAAAGGGGGCAGGCTTTTAATTTCTTGGGAGTTCACTAGGCCCAGCTCTTGGAGGACCTGTTGTCGTACTGCGAGCTCGCGGGCAATCTCTTCCGCCAATTGGGGGTGGGCCTGCAGCAGTCGCTGCACCGCTGCACGATGGACCACAAATAGAACTGTTTCTTCTAAGGCGCGTACCGTGGCCGATCGCGGCATCCCCGTAAGCACGGCAATTTCACCAAAAAATTCCCCCTCATAGAGGGTAGCTAAAATCTGATTCAATTGCTCGGAGCGGACTTCGACGGATCCTTCAAGGATGATGTAAAAGGCATCCCCTGGATCCCCCTCACGGCAGATAACTTCCCCTACAGTATAAAATTCGCGATTGCCCAACTCAATCAGCATTTGCAATTCTGCATTGGAGCAGCGGGAAAAACAACTGATATTGCGCAGTAAATTAGTAAGGGAGGGTTCTGCTTTGGCCATTTCGGGAGCGGCTGGCGCAGTCACCGCTGAAGTTTGAGGTACACTGGCTGCACAACGGTGGTAATAATGAGCCAAGGAGCGCAGTTCCCCCAAGTCCCGCAACCGCAGATCTAACTGGGGAAAGGGCACTTCAATCTGCCGCTGCCGTAGTTCCTGCTCAATGAGAAAATTGAGGGCACTTTTAATGGGTTCAGAATCCTGGGGGCGGTTAATCCAGACCAGCAATTCAAAGAGATAGGCACTCTCCCCAAAACCACGAAACCAAACGCTAGGGGGTGGGGTTAGTAGGACGCGCGGATCCTGACGGGCAGCACTCAGGAGTGCTTCGGTGACTAGAACCGTATCACTGCCGTAGGCAACACTTACGGGGATATGGATGCGGCTATCGGGGCTACCGTAACTCCAGTTGACGACATTCTTTTCAATAAAGCGGTTGTTGGGAACAATCACGTACTGGCTATCATTCGTGCGAATGATTGTGGCGCGAATTGAGATTTTCTCCACCGTGCCCAGGAGGCCATCCACTTCGATAAAGTCACCCACTTTAATTGGGTGTTCCAGCAAAATCACTAAACCACTAATAAAGTTACTGGCAAGGTTTTGCAAACCAAAACCAAAACCGATTCCCAAAACCCCTGCCAACACGGTGAGGGAGCTGAGGTCAATGCCTGCGGTTTGCAGGACAACAATAAAGCCAATAAAACTGAGACTATAGCTAACCACACGGGTGATGGTTTCTTGGTTACCGCGATCCACCCGCAACTGCACGAGAATTCGACTCTTGAGCCACTCACTCACCCAGTGGGAGATAAAGATTACCCCAAAGGATAGAAAGAGAATTAAAAAGAGAAAGTTGAGGGTAATTTTGGTGCGCCCCAACTCCATAAAGGGGGTGTTAAACACCACTGTCACCCGCTTGAGAAGAAACTGAATTGTGCTATCGATGCGCTCATGCCAAGGGGAAAGACTTTGAGCCGATTGCAGAATCCAAGATAAAACAAATGACCAAAGTAAAATTCTTAGTGTCAGGCGCAGTAGACTAGCGCCAAGGGAGAGCCAAGGCTGGGATTGTTGGCTGGCTTTTTGGTGGAGCCGCTGTTGCAGTTGATGAATTCCCAAGTTCAACAGCAGCCAGTCAGCGAGGATCGCAATAGCGACAATCCCCATAATTTGAACGGCTTCAATAAAGGCGACCCACAGCCGTTGAGTTCGGGCCACTTGGGCAATCAGAATGCTCGCAGGGGCTGCTGCTAAAAATAAACCGAGGTACTTCGTCATGGTCCCAAAGAGTGTGCGCGAGCGGCTTTAATGACTGCCACCACGTCGGCATGTTTCCCGTCTAGCGCCCACACCAGAGCCGTCCAAGAATTCTGGTCCTTGGCGTTGAGATCTGCACCGGCGGCAATCAGTTGTTTAACCGTCGCCGTTTGTCCCTTCGCCGCTGCGGCCATTAAGGGGGTCAGACCAAAGACCGTTTGAGCATTGACATTGGCACCGGCTGCTAGGAGTTTCTCCACAATGGCGGTATGTCCTCCACCGGCTGCAGCCATCAATGGTGTCCAACCCTCACTGTCCCCTTGGTTGACATCTGCACCTGCGGCCATCAAGGCCTCCACAATCTGGATGTGACCCAGTTCTGCTGCCAGTGCCAAGGCCTCGGCTGGGATTTCAAGGCCGTTGGCGATCGCCTCCTGAATCGCGGCCAGGTCTCCTTGCTCAATGGCGGTTTCAATGGCTGTCATCCGCTGCATCATTGCCTGTCGTCTGCCTCTAATTCTAATAAGGAAAAGATCATCTATCTGGGTTAAAATGAGGTCTGCATTGAGTTCAGGATCGCATGCCATGGATATTATCACGCTCGGTTGGGTGGGTGTTCTCAGTGTCTTTACGCTCTCGATCGCCTTTGTGGTCTGGGGTCGCCACGGCATGTAAGGCATAGGGCTGGGGGTATGACCACTGCATTAGCCGATCTTCTGGCTCTGGTGGCCCTGTTGCTGCTGATTGTCGTGACTGGCGGTATTGGCTATCTGACCTTTGCTGAGTGGCGCGATCGCCGGCGTCTGCAAGCGGAACAAAAAGAACAACGACGGGGGCGCAAACGTTAATGGTTGCTCCTATAAAGATTTTGGGCGATCGCCTCCGCAGGGCTCTGCAAGCTGCCCTTCCCCTAGACACCTATCCCCAGCCCCTGTTAGTCCCAGCCAGTCAAGTCAAGTTTGGCGACTATCAATCCAATGTTTGCCTCAGCCTCGCCAAGCAACTGGGCAAAGCGCCCCGTGAGCTCGCCCAAGAGGTTGTGCCACATCTGGAGGTGGAGGACCTCTGTCAACCCGTTGAAATTGCCGGGCCCGGCTTCCTGAACTTTCGCCTGAAACCAGAGTTTTTGGCCGCCACTCTGCAGGCTGCTCGCGGGAGCGATCGCTTGGGGATTCCGCCAGCACGGGAGCCACGACGGGTGGTGGTTGATTTTTCCAGCCCCAACATTGCCAAGGAAATGCACGTGGGTCACCTGCGCTCCACAATTATTGGTGACTGTATTGCCCGCATTCTTGAATTTCAAGGCCACACAGTCCTGCGGCTCAACCATGTGGGGGACTGGGGTACCCAATTTGGCATGCTGATTGCCTACTTGGATGAGGTTTATCCTGACGCTCTGACTACCGCCAATGCCCTTGACTTGGGGGACTTAGTCACATTTTACAAAAAAGCCAAACAACGCTTTGACAGCGATCCGGAGTTTCAGCAAAAAGCACGGGCAAAGGTGGTGGCACTGCAGCAGGGGGAAGAGCAGAGTCGCCGTGCTTGGCAGCTTCTGTGTGAGCAATCCCGCCGCGAGTTTCAAAAGATCTACGATCTGCTGGATATTCAACTGACCGAGCGAGGGGAGTCCTTCTACAATCCCTTTTTACCGGCGGTGATTGAAGACTTGGCTGCTTGCGGCCTACTGGTGGAAGATCAGGGGGCAAAGGTGGTCTTCCTTGAGGGCTTCACCAATAAAGAAGGGCAACCCCAACCCTTGATTATTCAAAAGTCCGATGGGGGCTACAACTACGCAACCACGGATTTAGCCGCCCTTCGCTATCGCATTGACAAAGATCAAGCCGATTGGATAATTTACGTCACTGATGTTGGGCAGTCTACCCACTTTGCCCAGGTGTTTCAGGTGGCGCAGCGCGCCGGTTGGGTGCCGCCCCATGTAACATTAACCCATGTCCCCTTTGGCTTGGTACTGGGGGAAGATGGCAAACGCCTGAAAACCCGCTCAGGGGAAACGATTCGCCTCATCGATTTACTGACGGAGGCGATCGCCCGTAGTCGAGCAGATTTAGAGCAGCGTCTTGCTACCGAAGGTCGCACCGAGTCCCCTGAATTCATTGATACTGTGGCACGGGCGATCGGCATCGGTGCTGTCAAGTATGCAGATCTCAGCCAAAACCGCAACAGCAACTACGTCTTTAGCTACGACAAGATGCTCTCTTTACAGGGCAACACTGCGCCCTACCTCCTCTATGCCTATGTGCGTGTCCAAGGCCTCACACGGCGCGGCGACATTGATTGGTGTACCCTCTCACCAGATAGCCCCCTATTGCTAGAGGATGAGACGGAGCAACACCTTGCCAAGCACCTTGTGCAACTCGAGGAAACCCTTGACCTTGTTAGCACGGAGCTATTGCCCAACCGCCTCTGCCAATACCTCTTTGAACTCAGCCAGCTTTTCAACCAGTTCTACGATCGCTGCCCTATCCTCTCGGCTCCTCAGCCAACGAAGCAATCCCGTCTCACCCTTGCCTATCTCACTGCTCAAACACTGAAACTAGGGCTATCCCTCCTGGGGATTCCAGTTTTGGATCGCATTTAGCGCCTACTGGTTACACTGGGACACAACAGACTGACGCCATTTCTGGGAGGGGATTTTCTAAAGTATGGGAGGGCTATTCTCCAGTCTCTTGGGGGCGGTTATCCTCCTGCTGACATGGCCGCCTCTCTAGCTCATCCAGTTTTACTTTTGGCTATTTCGCCGCCAGTTGCCCAACAGCCTAGAACTGGGTGGCTTGTTCATCATGCTGGTGATAGCAGGGGGTACGGTTCTTGGCTTCCTAGTGAGTCTTGCCATGGGGTTTGTTCTATTGCCGTGGCTTTGGCCAGCGGTGAATCAGATAGGGCAAGGTTCACTGTAGCTGGGATCTACTTTGTCAATTCCCTCATTGGGTTTGAATTGGGCTATCCCTGGGGGCAGCGCCAACCGCAGCGCCTTGAGTGTTAAGTGGGTTCTATTGATGGGAAAAGGGCTGTAATATACATGGGTGGTTTGTGCAGTTGCGGCAGCACAATGATTAAAAATGACATTTGGATTCGGGCCATGGCTGCCCAAGGCATGATTCAGCCCTTTGAGCCAACATTGGTGCGGCGGGTGGCTGAACAGCCTGTGATTAGTTTTGGTCTTTCTTCCTACGGTTATGATATTCGCCTCAGCCCCAAGGAGTTTCGTATCTTTCGCCATGTGCCGGGGACAGTGGTGGACCCAAAGAATTTTAACCCTGCGAATTTAGAATTTGCTCCCCTCCATGAGGATGCCAATGGCATGTTTTTTATTTTGCCCGCCCATTCCTACGGCCTTGGGGTCGCCCTAGAACGGCTACAGGTACCCGAAAATGTCACAGTTCTCTGTATTGGTAAAAGTTCCTATGCACGGGCGGGGATTATTGCCAACTTGACACCGGCAGAAGCGGGCTGGCGAGGCCATCTGACCTTGGAATTCTCGAATTCCTCCAGTGCCGACTGCCGTATCTATGCCAATGAGGGAGTTGTGCAGTTGCTCTTTTTTGAGGGTGAGCCCTGTGATGTGAGTTATGAAACACGGCGGGGCAAATACCAAGATCAGCCGGAGGCCGTTACATTGGCGCGGGTTTGAGTGAGTTGCTGCAACAGTCGTTGGGGTCCATGGTGTCCCCACTGATAGCCCTGCTGAAGATAGGGGTCGAGCCGGCGGCGAATCTGTTGGTAACCCCAGAAGATCACTCCCCCCTGTAGAAGAACATTGGTATTGACTCCCCAGAGTTCACTGCCGAAGGTGAAGCCTGACCAACTGGAGAGATAAATCGCCGCATACCACAGCAAGACAAACTGACTCAGACCCCCAAAGGCCGGCAGGGGAAAAGGCACACCGTAGGCTTGGCACGCTTTGCGGATATAGGCAAGGGTACTGATCATGGCCAGCACCACATCGAACAATCCCCCCGGCAGCAGCAGACTGGCCACCATCTGGGCGCTTAACCAAGACCATGCCGACGTGTCTTGAGGACCCAGCGCTGCCCCGAGGCTCTGTTCAACTTGACTGGCTTGGTGGAGAATTCGTAGAGCACGGGCTTGAGGCGCCTCCTGTTGTAGCCACTGTTGAAGCAGCTGTCGCAGTTCTGGAATCCCCTGACCCGTTGTGCTGCTCACGGCGATACCTTCAGCCATGGGTGGGTAGAGATCCGCCTTGGTGAGAATGAGCTTGTGGGGAATCCTAAGGGTGTGCAGGCGATCGCGAGCTTGGCATTCGACGGGGGTGAGGCTGTCTTGGGTCACAAAAAGAACAAGATCAGCCGTCTCAAGGACACTCCATGTCATGGTTTCGCGGTCACTACCCGCCACTTCATCCAGCCCGGGGGTATCTGTGAGATCGACGATTTGATCTTGACAGTGCCAGCGAACGGTGCGCGGCCATTGGGTGGTGCCATGAATAGCACCCACGGGAAAAATGGCTTCGCCATAGAGGGCATTCAAAAGGGCGGACTTGCCCCGGCCCACTTGGCCAAGGACAACAATGTGCCATGCGCTCTGGTGCAGTCGATCCCGCAATTCATAGAGGGGTTGCCATTGGGCACTTAATTGGGGATGGTGTACCTGATGCCAGACAAGGAGTTCCTCTAGACATTTAGCCGTTGCGTCTAGGATGGGGAGGCTACTCACGGCGAAAGAGCGACCAATTGGAGGCCACCACTAAACCAACAGCAGCAATTAAGACCACAGGTAAGGGAATCAGCCACTGCCGTAGGTACAATACGGCTTCGCTAAGGAGAAACAAAATAATAAAGCTGGCGATCGCAATCTCCATAGACTAGGGACGGTGGCTGGACTCTTCTAAAAAGAAGGCTTTTTCACCATTGGGCAATGTGGCATCACGGAAAGTCTGCACCCGTGCCAAGCGATCGCGCCCCCCGAGAATCGCATCCACTAACGTTGCCCCCCCAAGAAGGGCTTGATCCAAACGGGTGATGAGGAGGCTGGCCCCAGTGAGGTTGGCATTGGTGAGATTGGCTTTCGTTAAATCAGCATGATTGAGCACAGCACCACTGAGGTTGGCACCGCTCAGGTTGGCGCCGCGCAAATTGGCGGCATTGAGGTTTGCCCCCCGCAAATCAGCTCCCTGAAGATTCCGACCCCGCAAGCGGGCATAGCTGAGATCACAGTTGGGGCAGTTGCCCGTGCGCCGTAGTTGTTCTAAATGGGCTGGATTGGCGGCCCAAGCAGAAGTGCTGATCAGGAGGAGCAAAAGGGCAGGAGCAACCTTGGCCATCATCGCACTCTCTCAACGGTGTCTATACTGGTCATCCTAACCTACGCCGGTTGTACCAGATTTTCAAGGCCATCCACCACCTTAGCGGAGAGAATCTTATCCCCTTGGCGCAGTTGCCGCAGGGTTTCTTCTCCCTCGACCACGTAACCAAAGACAGCATAGCGACCATCCAAGAGGTTTAGCCCGGCGGGTGTGAGTTCAGGTTCAAAGAGTAAAAAGAAAAATTGTGACGAGCCGCCATTGGGATCATCGTTGGGACGTGCTAAGGCAACGGTACCATAGGCGGAAAAGGGCAGCACAGGATGTTCTAGGTAACGCCCTGCATCCTCAAGGGTGATGCCATAGAGGGGATACTTATCCCCCTCAACCAAAATTTCAAGGGGAATAGCGCGGTATTGGTTGGTTTTTGGATCAATGAAGCCAACCTCTGGTCCCGGTGGATCCCCTGCCTGCAGCACATAGGATTCCTCAGCCCGGGTAAAGGGGAGGCCATCGTAGAAGTGGCGTTGGACCAAGTCCACAAAGTTGCCAGCGGTTAGGGGGGCACTATAGCCATCGACAACAATCGTGAGCTTGCCTTTAGTAGTTTCCATCTCCACAGTGGCACGACCCAACAATCGCGGCAAGTGCTCATAGCCTTTGGGAGGGGTGTAGCTAAAGTTTTGCACCATCATGGCCTCCAACTCCCCCACTTTGTCGAGGGCAGCGGCTTTAGCGGGTAAGAGTTGGCTGCGATCTTTGGCTTTGGCGGCTTCCTGAAGCGTATCGAGGGAGGTCTCTAACTCTGCCAAGAGGGTTTTGGCTGCCTCCTGTTTCTCGGCAGGGATACTTTGGAGGAGGTCAGCGGTGCGATCGCGGATAATGGTTTTCGCCTTGCTGATGTTGCTGACAATTTTTGACCACTGTTTGCCCCGCACCCAAAAAGAGATTTGTTCCAGATCCTTTTGCAGTTCTCGCACCGTTGGATTGTCAATAGGTAAGGCCCAGCGGAGCAGAGCTTTGGGATCAGTAATGGCATTCCCTTGGGGCAGGGCAGCAATTAATGGCGGTGCAACAGGCAGGGCGATCGCCAGCGGCGGCAACAGGAAGGTCCCCCAGCAGCAAAGGAGTATCACCAAAACAGCGAGCCAGCGTTTGCGTCGTTTCACCGTTTCTTCCCATGACTGTCTCCCCTCAGTGTATCGGACGAGGCGATCGCCCTCCAAGGGGGAGCTTTTCATTTTTCTTTCATTTTCCTCGGCATCCTGTGTTAGGCTGAGAATTATGAAAGGATTATGAAAGAGTGCCCACCATGCGTGGTCTGAGTTGGTTACTGGTAGGAATTCTCTTGCTGGGTGGGTGTGCAGTCCCAGCCGCGGAGAATCGCCAAGAAACGCACTCCAGCCCAACCCCTAGAGATGAACGCCCCTTAGTGCTGACCACGTTTACCGTCCTGGCCGATATGGCGCAGCAGGTGGCGGGCGATCGCCTGCGGGTAGAGTCACTGATTAAACCGGGAGCTGAAGTTCACAGCTATGAATTTACCCCCAGTGACTTGGTGCGGGGCCAGGAAGCCGTCCTCATTTTAGAAAATGGTCTTGGCCTCGAACATTGGGGCGATCGCTTCTACAAGAGCTTACCGAATGTGCCCAAGGTCACCCTCACAGAGGGGATTACCCCCATTCCCATTCAAGAGGGTACCTACCGAGGACAAGCCAACCCCCATGCTTGGATGTCGCCCCAAAATGCCCTGATTTATGTTGAAAACATTCGTAAAGCCCTCACAAACCTCGATCCTGCTGGTGCCAAGATCTATGCCGCCAACGCCAAAGCCTATCAAGCCCAAATTCGCGCCCTTGATCAAGAGCTACGTCAAGCCCTTGCTCCCCTTCCTGCCCACAAACGCTACATTGTCACCTGTGAAGGTGCCTTCTCTTACCTCGCGCGAGAGTATGACCTTACAGAGGTCTATCTCTGGCCACTGAATGCCGATCAGGAGGGGACGCCCCGCCAAATTGCGCGGGTGATTGACATTGTGCGACGGCAACAGATTCCCGCCGTCTTTTGCGAAAGTACCGTCAATGCAAATCCCCAACAACAGGTGGCACGGGAGTCGGGCGCTACCTTTGCTGGCATTTTCTATGTGGACTCCCTATCGCCCCCTGCGGGGAATGCCCCCACTTACCTTGACCTACTCAAGTCCAACATCAACACCCTGATCCGTGGTCTCAGCGGGAGGACAGCCCCATGACTTCTAGCCCTGCCATTGACTTACAAGATGTAACGGTGGCCTATCATCGCCATCTCGCCCTCCATGGGGCAACGCTGCAACTGCCCGCCGGCACGATCTGTGGGGTTGTGGGCATGAATGGTGCCGGTAAATCCACCCTTTTCAAGGCCATCATGGGATTTGTCAAGCCCATCCGAGGTCAGGTGCGCATTCATGGACTCCCCCGCCAGCAGGTACAACGGCAGTCCCTTGTGGCCTATGTGCCCCAAAGCGAAGATGTGGATTGGCAATTTCCGCTGCGGGTCTGGGATGTGGTGATGATGGGGCGCTACAGCAGGATGAACTGGCTGCGCCAACCGAGGGGGAGCGATCGCCAGCGGGTACGGGAAAGCCTAGAGCAGGTGGACCTCTGGCCCTTGCGGCAGCGCCAAATTGGCGAACTCTCCGGCGGACAAAAGAAACGGATGTTTCTTGCGCGGGCCTTTGCCCAAGAAGCACAGGTGTTGCTCTTGGATGAACCCTTTGCGGGTGTGGATGTGAAAACGGAGAAACTGATGATTGATCTGCTCATGGCGGAGCGGGAGAAAGGGCACACGATTCTCATCTCCACCCACGATCTCTCCTCGATAACCACCTTCTGTGATCAGGTGGTGCTGGTGAACCGCAGCATCCTAGCCTATGGCCGCACCAGTGAGGTATTTACGCCAGAAAATCTAGCACGCGCCTTCGAGGGATCCCTGCGGATCCCCCGGCGCTGTGACTAAGGGCGACGAATCGGCGTACCACAGGGATAGGTGGCAACAGGGGCTTCAGTGGGCAGCTCCTTCACCTTGTGCTGAAGTTGGGCTTGCAGGTAGAGCTGCTGGAGGCGTTCGACCATTTCGCCGCGGCGATCGTAGAGCCGTTTCAGAGGACGGGGTTGACAGCGATTGAGGCAGTAGGCGGTGAGAATGGGCAGGGCAATCGTGCTATCGGTGTAGCAAACAACGGTATCGCGCAACCCTTGGGGATCCACTTTGCCCCAACTGACCGCTTCACTGGGCACGGCACCCGACAGGCCACCGGTATCCGGACGGGCATCGGTAATCTGAATAAAGTAATCGTGCCCCCGTTCCTCGAGCCCCAAGACTTCGTGGATTTGCGGCTGAGTTTGCAGCAGGAAGTTTTTCGGGCTCCCCCCACCAATAATCAAGGCAGCACTTTTGCCCTTGCCCCCAGCGGCTTCGCGGGCAAAGTAGGCAATGGCTGCGGTTTCATTGACATCAATGGCGGGGTCAATGATCAGTTTTGACCCTTCGAGGGCGATCGCCGCCACATTCATGCCAATGGAGCTATCTCCCGGCGAGGAGGTGTAAATGGGCACACCGCACTCATAGGCTGTGGCCAACAAACAGGAATGGGGCTGTCCCCGCTGCACCTCCAGTTCGCGCACGTAGTGCCCCAAGTGATAGTGAAACTCAGCTGTACCCATGCGGCGTTGGAACGTTTCACTGCGCAGCACCTGCCGCAAAAAGGCATCGGTTTCCAGGAGCACATCGTAGTCAAAGATGATGTCATAAATGCGAATTTTGCTTTCTTTGCGCAATTGCACATCATCGACAAAAGGATGTGCCGCATAGAGATCCATGCCCAGGGCATAGTGAATATCGTGGTAGAGGTTTGCCCCCGTGCTAATAATGTAATCGACAAAGCCAGCCCGCACGAGAGGCGCCAAGGCTGAGATCCCCAACCCCGTGGGGGTCATCGCCCCTGAAAGGCTCAGGCCAACCGTCACCTCTGGCTTAAACACCCGTTGACTCAACAGTTGGCAAATTTCCCGTAGCCGTGCTGAGTTATAGGCGGTGAAGTATTTGTCAATCAGTTCTGTTAAGCTGATGTTATCAGGAATGGGTGCGGGGGTAATGGGGGTAGCAAATGCAGACATCGGTTGTTCCTCCCAAGGGAATTCCACAGCAGGCACAGCCACTTAGGCAGGAACATTCCTAACCGCAGCACTATTGAGCCCGCTGAGGGGTGTTCATTGGCTTCAGTTGTTAAAAACTTGAAGTGCAGTAATCGTGGTGAACACACTCAACACTTCTGATCGACCCAGTTCACAACGGTGTGAACCTCCAGTTGCAGGCCGATCAGCTCATACTCGGTCCTTCGCAATTATCCACAACCGACAGTGCAGGGATGGCTGCTCGCCGTTGGCGCAACCCCATTTCGAGATACCAAGCTGCGATGTTGGGATAGCCCATCAACGTCAATTGTTTCACTGTTGACAAGTCCCATGCCCTTACATTACGAGATCACTATAGCACTTCATTACCCAATTTGCCGTGCGCCTTGCCTATTATGCTTTTGCTGCTTGTTTTAGCATCTTCCTCATTCTCTACACCTTAAGAGGAATCGGTTGGCTGACGATGCTGCCGGGGGGAATTTTCCTAACCCTCGCCCTGGCCAGTTGGTTGACGGGGCTTTGGTCAGTTCTCACATTTTTGAAGCAGCGCTATTAACCCCTGGATGCCTTCCCCCTATGAAGCCACCGCCAGTTGAGGAAATTCTAGGGGTAGGGGTTGCAGGGGGAGAGTCGTTGACACCCTGGGCAATAGGGCGGTACGAAACTGGGTTGAGTTTCCATGCCAAAACTCAGCAATAAAGGCAGTGGCGTTGTTGGTGACAACATTGACCACAGGATGCAAGCCAAAAAACATGCCGCCAAAGGTAACCGCTAAATTTGGCAGAGCAATCAAGGCCACATTTTGATAGGTTCGCTCTAGGGCATCGCGGGCAATGGCAATGCCGCGGCCAAGGGCAGACCAGTCGCCCTCTAAAAGAACAACCCCCTTGGCATTGGGGTCAAAGGTAGGGGGCTGCCAGCGAATCGGTAACCATGTGGGTTCAGGACAGGAGCAGGTTTCACCAAAGCTGATCCAGCCGACCCGCCGCCGCTGACTGACGAGATAGGCCTGAAGATCAGGGAGGCGATCGCGCGTGACCTCTGTGGTACCCCCAAGGGGCCTACCTTGATCTTGAAGCAGATAGATATGAAGGCCGAGCTGTCGCAGTTGTTGAATCAGAATTTGTGCCTGTTGAGGCTGGGGAAGACCTGCGCGCGCATCAATCACCAAGCTCTCCAGTTGTGCCAGTTGCTCTAAAGTACCAGCAGTGGGTAGATACACCCCCTGTTGCACGGCGAATACCTGCGCCGAGAGCATCACCGTCCGCAGGGACAGTTGCACACCACTGCCAAAGTCCAATTGTAGGGGGGCGATTGCCGGTCCATAGACACCGGTTGTCCCTAGCCAGAGGGCACCACTCAGGGCAAGTGTTGGCAGCACCGCATGGCGGGCAAATTCCCCCTGTTGGTGGGCAAGGGCACTGTCATAGACCGGTTCAGTGTGCAGCAGATGCGTTATTAAACCAAGGCGCGTTTGCCAACCGCTGCGGATCACCCACAGTTGCACCTGTCCTGTGAGAATTTGAGAGCCTGCATAAAGGGCATCGCCGGGGCGGCAAACCCACACTTCTCGAGAGGCTTCAAAATGGGCAGGCTCGACTTCTGCCAATCCGGCAACAACGACGCCATCCGCCGGCACCAGATCCCCTGGCCGCAACCACAGCAGATCCGCCGCTTGCAACTCCTGACGTTCAATCGTGAGGGAGTGGCCTTGACGTTCCACCGTCAGGTATTCACAGTGAGCCATCAAGACACTGGGATATCGATGCAACTGTTGTCGTCGCTGGCGATCGCGCACGTCTGCCCGGGCCCCAGCCAAGGTGGTCTTCAATGCAGGCGCTAAGAACTGGCCATTGATGGTATGCAGGACCATCCAGAGGCTATCGAGCAGATCCACATTGGGGGGATGCCCCTGACTGATCTGATGCCCCACCCGCTGGAACCAAGGCCAAGCACTGGCTAAGACCGTAGTCCCGACAACCGCCAAGGGCAATTCCAAGGGCCCACTGAGGAGTGAGAGCCCCAAGGCCACTAAGGGCAGCCCCAAGCGTTCCCAATCGGTTTCAAGGCGAGCATCCGCCTCTACCTGCGCTTGGTAGTCTTCAAGGGCGATCGCATCCGCAGGAGCCGCACTGTCCGGGAAGGGCTGCGGCATGGCCACCATTGCCTGTTCAAAACACTGATTCAAACGTTCATAGACCGCCGCCTCATCGAGCAAATGGGGCTGATACTGGACCACCACTGTCGCCGCCTGCCGATTGAGACGCACCTGCTCAACAATCGCCAAAGATTCCAGCAACTGCACCAATAACTCTCCATAGGCAGGATCCCGTTGCACACGCGGCACTCGAAAGCGTACCCGCCCTGTTGTGGCATGAACAATTTGCTGTTCCATAACAACTTAACAAAACAAAGCCATAATGACTACGCCTTAGAAAGCCACAGTATGTAGAGGATGCCACCATGCTACCCAACTGTGAAGGCCAACGTATTTCGGAAGTGACCTTTCGCACCCACAAAGGCGATCAATGGGTCAATGGGACCACCCCTGATCTGTATCAATGGCAAAACAGTTGTTGTGTTTGCTTTGCCGGGTGTTCTTCAACCCATCTCCCCGACTACAACGAATTGCCACCTCTGTTTCGTGAACTCTGCATTGCCGTCAATGACTACCCCATTGCCTATGGGCTTAATGTTTACACCCGTAACTGGAAGGAGCTGCACTATAGCCTCTCTAAATTACCTCAAAACCTCCAAGAGGCCTGCAATGAAGCAGGTATTGAAATCATGTCACGGAGCTATTTAGCACTGCGGGATGGCAACACCAGCACAATTCCCAACAAGTAGTTAGGAGACGACTCTCGTCCCCCGGATGCCCCATTACGCTACCAAAATAGCAGCAGGTGACTGCTAGAGTGGGCCTAAGCAATGTTTGGAGTAGCGGCTCATGAGTCTTCTTGGCAATATCATTTGGTTGATCTTTGGCGGCTTCCTCACGGGCATTGGCTATATGCTTGGCGGTGTGACGCTGTGCCTAACAATCATTGGCATCCCCTTTGGGATTAAGGCCATTCAATTGGGTTGGAGTGCCCTACTCCCCTTTGGCAAGCAAGTTGTTGAGGCGCCCGATGCCAACAGCACTCTAACGATGATTTTTAATATCCTGTGGCTTTTGGTCGTAGGCTGGGGCATTGCCCTGAATCATCTCTTTTGGGGATTGATCTTGGCGGTGACCATTATTGGCCTGCCCTTTGCGCAGCAGCACTTCAAACTAATGATTTTAGGATTACTGCCCTTTGGCCGCCAGTTGAGATGAGTGTGAATAAGTGAATCATTGGGGGCTAGGGTGCCCCCGCAATCCTTTAGTCTCAAGTCCTACTTGAGGATGCCAAAATAGTAGGCGGCAACCAAGAAGTTAATGGCTAACAGGAGCACAGCCCAGAAGGTACGGAAAGCGTAGGTGGGTTTTGCAGATTTTGTTGCCATAGTTGACATCCTCTTGATAGGAAACGGCAACTTTATTATATGCCGATAGTCTCCTGTATGCGGAGGGGGACGTGATATACTGCAAATCAAACCTAGTTGTGAGCTAGACTACCTAGGGTCCGGAAAATTAAAAAAATAGTCCAAAGCCCAAGGTTAGCCTAAAGGTTGCTAGAGTATATTTTTAAGGTTGCTGATTCGCTATAAGGGTTCTGCCTATGTCCAGTGCATTGTCGGTTACAGATGCCACCTTTGAAGAAGAAGTATTAAATAGCGATATTCCTGTGTTAGTGGATTTCTGGGCACCTTGGTGTGGGCCGTGCCGCATGGTGGCACCCGTTGTTGATGAAATCGCCAATGAGTATCAGGGCAGAGTCAAGGTCGTCAAGGTCAATACTGACGAAAACTCTAAGGTGGCGACTGATTTTGGCATTCGCAGTATCCCGACGCTGATGATTTTTAAGGGCGGCCAAAAGGTGGATATTTTGGTCGGCGCAGTGCCAAAAACCAAAATTGAGGCCACTCTTGCACAGTTCCTGTAGGTCAAATTTACCCCTACAGCCATGGTTCCTGCTGAGCCAGCGATCGTCATTCATGTCAATGGCACTCCTCACACCTTAAAGCGATCGCTCTCGATTCCAGAACTCTGTAACCTGCTCAACATTCACCCCCGCCTGGTTGCCATTGAATACAATGGTGAAATTTTGCACCGGCAGTTTTGGGAAACAACCTATGTCCAGGGGGGCGATCGCTTGGAAATTGTGACGATTGTCGGTGGCGGCTGATGCGCTGGTGGCGATGGCCTCTGATTGCGCTGCTGGTTTATCTGTGCACCCTTGGCCTTGGAAGCTGTGGGGGCCTGGTGATGCCCCGTGGCAATCAGTTGGTGACCGCCGTCACCTCAGACCCGAAAACCTTTAACTATGCTCTGAGCCAAGAATCCCCCAATGTTTTTGGCTATCTCTACACAGGGTTAGTTCAAGAAAATGGCTTCACGGGTGAACTGGAGCCTGCCCTTGCTGAGTCTTGGGAAATGAAGCCTGAGACCCTGGAGATTGTCTTTCAACTCAGGCCAAATCTGAAATGGTCGGATGGCGTGCCCCTCACCAGTAAGGATGTGGTTTTCACCTACAATGAGATCTATTTCAATCCTGAGATTCCCACCAGTAGCCGCGATATTCTCCGCATCGGCCAGAAGGGGTTGCTGCCGGAAGTGACTGCCCAAGGCGATCGCCAAGTAACGTTTAAGCTGCCTGAACCCTTTGCCCCTTTTTTACGCAATACGGGATTACCAATTTTGCCTGCCCACCGGCTGCAGGAAGCAGTACGGGAACGGGATAGCCAAGGGCGGTTGAAGTTCCTGTCCATGTGGGGCACAGACACCGACCCCCGGCAAATTGTCGGCAATGGCCCTTTTGTCATGGATCGCTATGTGAATAGCCAGCGGTTGATTTTTCGGCGCAATCCCTTCTACTGGCGATCGCCCCTGCCCCATCTAGAACGCTTTATTTGGCAAATTGTTGAATCCACTGACACAGCCATGCTGCAATTTCGCTCTGGTAGTCTGGATTTATTGGCCGTCACCCCTGAAATGTTTGCCCTTTTGAAACGAGAGGAAAAGCGTGGCCAGTTCACCATCTACAATAGTGGGCCCAGTCCCAACACCCTCTTTATTTGCTTTAATCTCAATCGCGGTCGCCGCAATGGCAAGCCGCTGGTGGATCCCGTGAAGTCCGACTGGTTTAATGATGTGCGGTTCCGTCAGGCAGTGGCCTATGCCCTCGATCGCCAGCGGATGATTAACAACCTCTACCAAGGCCTAGGAGCGCCCCAACATTCAACGATTCCCGTACACAGTCCCTTTTACTTCTCGCCGGAGCAGGGACTGCCCACCTACAGTTACAATGTGGCCAAAGCCAAGGCATTACTCCAAGAGGCAGGCTTCCGCTACGACGAGCAAGGTCGCCTCTTTGACGCCAAGGGGAACCGCGTCCGCTTTTCACTGATCACGAATGCGGGCAACAAGATCCGTGAGGCGATAGCGACGCAAGTTCAGCAGGACCTAGGGGCGATCGGCATGCAGGTGGATCTGCAATTTTTGGCCTTTGGTACCCTCGTGGATCGTCTCTCCAATTCCCTAGAGTGGGAAGCCCATATCCTCGGCTTTACTGGGGGGGGCAATGAACCCAATAGCGGTGCCAATATCTGGCGTGTGGATGGCCTTTTGCATACATTCAATCAGCAACCGTCACCGAATCAACCACCCATTACGGGTCGAGTCGTCGCTGACTGGGAGCAGCGCATCAGTGACCTGTATGTCCAAGGTGCCCAGGAGCTCAATCTGGAACGACGGCAGCAAATTTATGCGGAAGCCCAACGACTAGCTCAGGAATATCTCCCCTTTATTTACCTCGTGAATCCCCTCTCCCTTACAGCTTTTCGCAATCATGTCATTGGCGCCAAGCCCACGGCGCTGGGGGGCCCCCTGTGGAATCTCGATGAACTGAAGGTGGCAAGGGCCGCAGCGGACTAGGCCTCTTCCTCAGTCTCCATAGGGGTTGCCTCGCTGTCGGTGGCTAACTGTACTTTGGCCTGTTGCCAGAGGGCTTCTAGTTCTTCTAGGGTGTACGTCTCAAGGGGGCGATCGATGACTGCCTCAATACAGGCCAAGCGTTGAATAAAGCGTTGGTAGGTTTGTTGCAGGGCATTAACAGGATCCAGTTGGCACCAGCGGGCAAGGTTAATCACACTGAAGAGCAGGTCTCCTAATTCCGCTGCCTGTTGCTCAGCATTCCCTTGCAGAAGGGCCTCCTGAAACTCCGCCAGTTCCTCGTAAAATTTCTCCCATGCACCACTAATCGTCGGCCAATCGAGGCCAGCGCGACTGGCTCGCTCACCAATTTTCATGCCGGCCATCAGGGGTGGGAGGGTGCGTGCGTAACGTTGCAGCGTTTGACTCAGGGGGAGTTCGGTGCCTTTTTCAGCCGCTTTGATTTGCTCCCATTGGTCGCGCACCTCTTGAGCAGTGGTGAGTGCCACTTCACCAAAGACGTGGGGATGGCGGCGGATGAGTTTATCGGTAATCCTTTGAATGACTTGAGCAAGGGTAAATTGGCCGGCTTCTTGGGCAAGTTGGCTCTGGAGAACAACTTGAAGCAACAGGTCTCCCAATTCTTCGGCGATCGCCCCCGCATCTCCCTCCTGCAGGGCATGTACCACTTCATAGGCTTCCTCAAGGACATAGGGAATGAGACTGGTTGGGGTTTGCTGCAAATCCCAAGGACAGCCACGCTCCGGATGGCGCAGCTCTCGAACCACATCCATCAGGCGTTGAAATTGCGTCAAGGCCTCTGGCAAGGGGGGCGGCACATAGAGCTGTAAAGGACAGTTGGCATCGGTGAGCTCGGCCAATTCCCCAAGGGTCAGGGGGATACTCTGGTATTGCGCATCAATCAGCGTTAAGGGGGTCTCTAGGGGCCAATGGCGGCGCAACTGCTGGGCCAAACGGTGGGCGATCGCCAGCGTCGGAATCTCCGTAATCAAGCCGCCCTGGGGCAATTGAGTCGCTTCTGTCAAAACAGTTGTGGCAGGCAAGACAGTGAGGGGCATGGCCATAGGCGGAATGACTGGACGCTGAATGACTATTGCTTGCCTATCATCGCCAATTTTCTAGCCCCAGTGCTAGGGGTCTTCCCAGTCTTAAGCCCTGGCTGGCTGTACTGGATCGGTCACCAAAGGCAGGATTGATGGTTTTTTGCCCCATTGTGCCCTGGTCAGCGGTGGGAGTATGTCACACTAAATGTAACAAAACATTTCGTAGGTTGAACATGGCCGATTTTCTGTTGCGAGCAACTGCCGCTGCCGAAGGCATCCGGGCCGTAGGTGTGATTACCACTCAACTCACTGATGAAGCCCGCAAACGTCACCAACTGTCCTACGTGGCCACAGCGGCCTTGGGACGAACCATGGCCGCAGGCTTAATCCTTGCCTCCAGTTTCAAACAGCCCCAAGCACGGGTGAATGTGCGCATTCAGGGCAACGGTCCCCTAGGAACCATTTTTGCCGATGCTGGTGCCGATGGCACAGTTCGCGGCTATGTGCAGTACCCCAGTGTTGAACTGCCCCCCAATGCCAAGGGCAAACTCGATGTGGGGGCAGCGGTGGGCCATCAGGGATATCTCTACGTCATCCACGATCTTGGCTACGGCTACCCCTATTCCAGCACGGTGGAGCTAGTCTCCGGCGAAATTGCAGAAGACATCACCTACTACCTCGCCACCTCAGAGCAAACCCCCTCCGCCCTGATGTTGGGTGTTTTTGTCGAAGAGTCCGGGGTGACTGCCGCCGGTGGGTTGATGTTACAGGTGCTACCCAAAGCGGCCAATGATGAACACCTGATCGCGACCCTTGAACAACGGGTGGCCAATCTTAAGGGCTTTACACCACTGCTACAGGCAGGGCGGACACTGCCAGATATCTTTCAGGAACTCTTAGGGGATATGGATTTACAAATCTTGCCCCAACGGCAAATGGTGCGCTTCCACTGTGGCTGTTCCCATGAACGGATGTTAGCGGCACTCAAGCTCCTAGGGGAGGCAGAATTAAGAGATATCCTAGCCACAGAGGCAAAGGCAGAAGCCACCTGTCAGTTTTGTAATGCTGTCTATTGGGCCGATCAACCGATGTTAGAGCAGTTAATTGCGGAGTTGGCCACTGCCTCAGTTTAGCCATTGCCCTGAGGAGCTTGCCTAATGTCCAGTGTAGTGACAACTGCCCAACCGCCGTTGCATTTTCTCCCCCAGCGGTTTAGCTACCCCGTCTGGTGGACAGTAGCAAGACTCCTGCCCCTCTACATTCGCTATGGTCTTGGGCTACAGCGGGTTGAAGGGGTGAATGTGGAGACCCTTGCCCGTTATTACCAGCAGTTTCAGCAGGGACAGGTCCGGCTCCTCATTGCCTTTCGCCATCCCTGTACGGATGATCCGTTGGTGATGGGCTATTTGATGTGGCATTTACTGCCGCAAACAGCACGGCGGCTGGGCATTCCCTTGCGTCCGCCGACAAATGGCTATTTTCTCTACGATCGCGGGATTCCCCTCTGGGCAGGGGCGCAGATTGGTTGGCTCTTTTCACGGTTGGGGGGGATTTCCATCATGCGCGGTAAGCTCGATAGCCAAGCCCTGCGCTCAGCGCGGGAGCTACTTCTCGGAGGACGATTTCCCCTAGCGGCAGCGCCGGAGGGAGCAACGAATGAGCACAACGAACTGGTCGCACCTTTGGAGCCGGGGGTGGCCCAACTGGGATTTTGGTGTCTAGAAGATTTAGCCAAGGCGGGGCGATCGCTCCCCGTGGTCATTCTTCCCATTGGCATTCAGTACAGCCTCAGTCAGCCCTCTTGGGAGCGCATGGCAAGGCTGATGGCACAACTGGAGAACCGCCTTGGGTGCCCTACAGATTCTCACAGTACCCAGCCAGACGACCTCTACCGCCGCCTGCTGAATTTAGCGATCCACCTCTTGGATCGCCTGGAGGCTTTTTATGCCACCTCCTATGGTCAAGATTTTCCCGAACTGCCCCCCTTTGACTCTGCCAATGCTAAATTGGCAGCGCGAATTCAGCGCCTCCTCAACAGCGCCCTTGTGGTGGCAGAGTCCTACTTTGGTCTGAAGCCCAGTGCCGATTTTGTGAGTCGCTGCCGACGCATTGAACAGGCTGCTTGGGAACGGATGTTTCGCAGTGATTTGGCACAACTTTCGGCCGTAGAGCGCTGCCTAGCCGATTGGTTGGCCGAGGAAGCCAATGTGCGATTGCGTCATATGCGTCTTGCGGAGCGATTTACCTCAATTACGGGTAGCTATATCCGTGAGAAATTCACGATTCATCGCTTTGCAGATGTCGCGCTGATTCTCTGGCGCACATTTGATTGGCTAGAGGGAAAAAGCTCGAATCTCAATCGTTTGGTGGGTTTGCGGCAGGTGCGCCTCAGTGTCGGCGACCCTCTCAATTTAGAGAGCTATTGGCCTCTGTACCGGCGCGATCGCCAAGGGGCACGGCAAGCCGTCAAGGAAGTGACTGAGCAGCTTCGCCAACAATTTGAAGCCTTAATTGTGCCTACGGACGCTTAGGGGGATGGAAGTTTGAGGTCTAAGCAAAACACAGGGGCGATCGCCCCCCTTGGAGCTGCTGAAGTCTTCTAAAGAGATCACTGGTCAGTTGTTGGGCAGCACTTTTTGGCCGGCTGGCATCGTAATTGTCGGTACTCAAGGGAGCCCCAATGATTACCTTGACCGCACTTCCCCACTGTGGGTAGGGCTGGGCATAATCGAGTAAAATTGGCAGAATCTGGATTGCTTGTTCACAGCGCTGGGCCGCCTGAAGGGCTAAGCGAGCCAACCCCGGCTTGAGGGGATGAATCTGGCGATCGCGAAAGATATTCCCCTCAGGGAACACCACCAAGGCTTGCCCCTGCCGGAGCAGTTCCACACCCGTACGCAACGCACTCACCGAAGGCGCTTGGGTATTGACGGGAAAACCGCCACACTGAGCAATCACCCAGCCCTGTAGTCCCAACATCTCATCGTGGGACACCATGTAGTAGAGGTCGCGCCCACTCACCCGCCGCCCAGTGACATAGGGAATAATCAGCGCATCCCAGCGGGAACGGTGGGTGGGGGCCAAGATCACTGGACCCCTTTGGGGCACCCGCTCCTGCCCTTGCACCTCAAGGGTACGAAAATAGCGCCGCAGGACAACGTCCCCCACGAGGCGGTACATCAGAGGCGTGAGCAGAGGAGAAATGGAGGGGAATGAAGACCTAACGGAATCTGGCATCTGGTGTAAAGAGTGAACCGGCAATAATAGACAAAAAACTAGTCTAGGGCGATCGCCCCGCAATAGTTAGAAATGGCTAACCCGCTCACCAATGCTCGAGTTTGACGGGTTTTAGTTATTGGCAATGCTGAGAATCCAGGTGCCAACGTAGCGCATGAGGGGAATATCTCCAGGGGAGCCAATGCGGGCATTGAAATAGTACATGCCGCCATTGTTAGGGTTGCGCACATTATTGAGAATAACTTGCACCGGTGTTCCGGCGGGAATCACCTCAGCCGGCACAATATCAATCACGCGGTTATCGCGATCAACGGAGACTTCCGCCAATTGAATTTTGGTGCCGGGGTCACGGCGAAATTGGAAGAAGCGATTGCCGCGATCGCCACCGATGCGCACCTCAATGCCTTTGGGATCAATAATACCGTTGTAGTAGTCGGGATAGGTAATGTTAATGCGATTGATGGCCACTTTCTGCTGACCCAGCCGCAGCCAATAGCGATCGCCCATAAAACCGGGGGTGCCGTTATCTAAGTGGTATTGCAACTGCTGTCGGCCACTCGGCCCCTCACCCCAAGTAAACGTAAAGCCCTGATTGGCTTGGGCACGCACAAGGGCAGGGGTCGCAAGACCAAAACTACACCCCAACAAAATCAGAACCGGCAGGAAACGCTGCACCATAGACAACCCTATTACGACACACCAGAGATACCTGACTTTCAGACGGGGAGGATTTGCTTCACGTTCCCCTACGGATCGGTCTGCTTAGTATCCTAACGGCAAAGAATCAGCATTGCCAAGAAAAACTCAACTTTATTGAGGCATTTTCCCTCAGTTGCTGGTTTGCTGCACTAATTGAGCAAAGAATCCCCCACGACTGATAGTACTGGAGGGGGCATCCTTATCCGCCATTTGCACGGCGACAATTTCTGAGGTGAGCACCGTTAACTTCTTGCCCACTTGGCGATCGCACGTCAGTTCGAGGAAAGTTGGAGTACCACTGGCCATGGCCTGCTGAATTTGCTGATAGACTGCCATCGCTGCTGCACTTTCCTTGCGTTCAATGCTGACGGGCATGGGGACATGACGCAGAATTAAATCAATCGTGTACATTATGTTCCTTGATCCTCAGACTAAGGGGGTCATATTCAATGTAAAACGCTGCGGCCAGAAAATTATCCCTGACTCAACGTGCTTGTCCACTGCTGGTGCAGCGATCGCAATAGGGGGACATCCACATAGGTTGTCCAACCCACCTCACCGCGCAGAACCTGAAAGGGGTAGTCCGGTTCCCCTAAGCAATCCAAGACCAGCGCTGCATCACGAAAATCATGATCCTTGGTGTAGTCGGTAATCGTGATAATGGTCGCTAGGTGACTGGCAGTGGCCGCCTGAATCCCATTGGCGGAATCCTCAAAGGCAAGGCACTCTTGGGGTGAGAGGCGCATCTTTTCAAGCGTGTAGAAGTAAATGTCGGGCGCGGGTTTCTTGGCTGGAACTACATCCCCGGCAGCAATTATCTCAAACCAACTGACGCCATCAGGAGCGAGGGCATTTTCAAGGAGTGCGGTGACATTGGCAGGGGTGGTCGTGGTGGCGATCGCCAAACGTAATCCTGCTTCCCGGGCTTCAGTGAGGAGCCGTTTCACCCCCGGCCGCAGGGGAATAGCCCCTGCCGCCAATAGCTCGGTATAATAGCGGGTCTTGGCCTTGTGTAAATCGGCAATCAGAGCATCCAAATTTTGGGGACGTGGCCAATCGGGACGAAAGCACTCAAGGTAATACCGGATCCGCTCCTTGCCCCCAGCCACCGCCAGGAGTTGACCATAGAGGGGAATGTCCCATTCCCAATCTAGACCAGCGGCGGCAAAGGCCTTGTTGAAGGCGATACGATGGCCATCCCGCTCCGTATCTGCTAAGGTGCCATCGACATCAAAGATCAGGGCTTTAAGGTGTGCCATAGCAAGCGGTGTCGCTCCCTGCTGGGGAAACCTAAACATTAGAAAAACCTTAATTGAATGACTGTAATTTTACCAGCCGTGCTCGCACTGCCTGATGATTGGCTATCAGTTCACGGAATTGCCATGTTTCCTCAGGGCCAAGACCATAAACCTGTACCGCCACTGTCCCAACTTGCTGACCGCCTTGGTCAAAGAGTTCAAAGTCCGCCTGAACTAAGCGAAAATACCCTTTACTGTAGTTTTTAAGAACCCCGACAATAAACCCTGTACCACCCTCAATGTGCCACTTAAAGTCCGTCATCACGACGCCCTTTTGACCAAAGGAACCTTCGATCAACGGCTACAGCCGTTGCTGTTGCTGCTACTGACCAAGGTGATAGCTAAAGATCACCAGTAAACTGACAAAGCCAGCAGCGATCGCCACCACCCACGGGGCAGAAGAAGCATACACAGGGGCAGCTAGGGCTGGGTTGGGGGGACGTAGATCAATGACCTCTTCCCAATCGGGTTTAGGCGAACCCTGTATGCGGCCAATTATTTTAATGCGGTCAATATCATTGAGATGAAACTGTCCCAAGCGCGACTTGAGAAAATCCGCTAGGGCAGAATAATGGGCAACGGTGCCGGGGGGCTTGTTCAAAATAATGTTTAATTGGTTGCGAAACTGATTAACTTGCACAACAAGGGCGTGTTCTGAAAGCACATCTTGAAGTGCTTCGCGAATTTCCTCAACTTGTAGTAGCCCCATGCCTGCAACCCCTACCTTGCGGCAACAGAATGACTGCTGAGAAACTTTTGCCTACCAATGGTAAAGCGACCGTTCTATGTGCCAGTGTACCCAATATTCCAGTGATACAGCGCTGGCAATTTACGGTATTTTGCGGGAGCGGTGCGGCGGCCGACAGCGATCGCAATGGCCACAGTGGAATCCCCTTGCCTCAGTGGCAAAACCAAAGGCTTGGAGGAGAAACTGCCAGCGGCAGCCCCGGTGATAGAGGAACTTTTGCATCAACTGTTCTTGAGGGTCTTTGGGTGGGGGTGGCACCTGTGCCAAGGGTTGACGGCAATAGTGAAAGGGATCTTGCCAGCGGAGGGCCCCCTGTTGATGCAGTAATGCCAGGGTCAATTCCACTTCAGGAAAGTGTTGCCGCAGTTGCTGCAGATTACCCTGGAGGGGCAGCTGCGTCTGAAGTGCCATGGCGCGATTGTAGGTGTCTTGACTTTGGTGCTGAAAAAAAGACCAACGCTGTTGATCTTCGCGATCCAAGCCCCAGCGATCGCTCACCAAAACCAGGGCCTGTGCCGCTTCGCCATCTCGCCCAGCGCGTCCCACCTCTTGGAGATATTCACTGAGTTGCAGGGGCGGCTGGTAGTGGCAAATCCAACGCACATCGGGTTTATTGACTCCCATACCAAAGGCATTGGTACAGACCACAAAAGGCAGTTTGTCCTGCAACCAATCACGCTCAATTTGGCGCCGCTGTGCTGCCGGTAGTCCGCCATGGTAAGGGCTGGTGCGGTGTCCCTGCTCCTGCAGCCAAGTGGCAATGGTTTCACAGTCGTGGCGGGTGCGGGCATAGATCAATCCGCAGGTTCTCCCCTGCTGCTTGAGAAATTGCTGGAGACAATGGCGGCGATACCCGCGACTCCACACAGAACGTACAGCCAAATGGAGATTGGCACGGTAGGGACTGTGGATGATCTGCACCGGCTGCTCTAGACCTAAAACCTCAATGAGGGTGCGTTGGGCATGGGGATCGGCAGTGGCGGTAAAAGCAGCGATCGCCAGTGGTGACTGCTGAGGTTTACATTGGCGAAGGGCAGGGCGCACCGTTCCCAAGCGACGATAAGCCGGTCGAAAGCGATCGCCCCACTGCACAAGGCAATGGGCTTCATCCACAATCAAGCCATTGAGTTGCACCTGCGCTGAACAGAGGGATTGCCAAAGAGGGTTAGAAAATAAGGACTCCGGCGAAACATACAGCAAACGGTAGTCCCTTAGCTGCGAGAGAATTTGGCGGCGTTGACTGCTGGGCAGTTCACTGTGATAGGCGGCGGCCGCAAGCCCCCGTTGCCGCAATTCGGTGATCTGATTTTCCATGAGGGCGAGCAGCGGCGAGACCACCAGCGTCAATCCCCCTTGAAGCACGGCTGGCAACTGAAAACAGAGACTTTTGCCCGCTCCTGTGGGCAGCACCACTAGGGCGTCCCGTCGTTGCAGGAGTGCCCTCATCACCTCTGCTTGGGGCGATCGCAACTCAGAATAGCCCCAGTATTGCTGTAGGGCAGCCTGTATCGGCTTTAAATCCGCGTCTGGCATTGCACTGGCCTAACCCCTGAGATTATTTTTAGGAATTGTCAGCGCTGCAAAAAGCGGCACAGTCCTCTAGAGGCAGCAGGAGAAGTCAATTTAGAATAATTTTAAGCAAGAAATCCTAGGATACCTAACACCCTTTAGGCCTATCACTGTTGCCGAAGTGTAAAACGCTTATGGAGATAAACCTATGGGCATAAAATTTGTGCCGCTGGTCTGTGTGGCCATGTTGGCAGCGGTGGTCGCTCCGGCAACTGCCCAAAACCGCCGCCAACCCATTGATCCGCAACAATTTCCGGTCACTCAGCCCACCTTGCCCCAAGCCTTGGAACGCATTGATGACAGCCAAAGGTACTGGGAGGATGAATCGATCGCTGGCGATGCCGCTTTTGCGTTTGGTGCTCCTAGCTATCGCGATAACGATATCACCAAGCGGGCCCGGCGAATCAACTATCTTTCTGAGGACGCATGGTATCAGCAAAGCAATCAACCTCCTGTCCGCACCCGTGATCTCGATAGCCCCTTCTGTACTTCGATGTATGGTACGCCCTTTCCCTGTAATTTGAGGGTGGAGTCGCCGCTACCACCCTCGCAACCCCCCTTCTTTGCCCCGCCACCGCGCCCCGCAGCTATGCCCGCTCCACCCGTACGTGCCCTGTATTGAAAATTGGTGGGAAAACGTTAACGATTGGGGGCATTGCCCCCTTTTTCGGCTTTTCAGGGGCGATCGCCAAGGAAAAAGTGTGGCATCTCCTATGGAGTTCCATTAAAATAGATTCCAGTGATTAAAAAAGCATTAAAAATATTTTCTCTTTCTTAAAAGTGTTCCCACTAAACCATTGGCTAACTTTTATTTTTCTGATTACTAGCAATCCTAGAACTTATCCTCTCTTTCGGTTTACCCTGTTATCTGCTGAGGGGCGAGCTCCTTCTCTTTTGAATCCTGTTAAGCTCCCTCCTCAGAGAATCTATAAAACCCATCGCCTATTCAAGCTTCTATCAACTGTTCTCCTATTACACATCCATCACTGATCCATAGGTTCTCCCTAATTATGCTTCCTGCTCAAGAACGGCTCTCAATTTTTATCGATGGAAATAACATGTTCTATGCCCAGCAGAAAAACGGCTGGTTTTTCGATCCCCGTCGTGTCCTTGAATTCTTCACCCGTGATCCCAAGATTGTACTGGTGAATGCCTTTTGGTACACCGGCCTTAAGGATATGCAGGATCAGCGTTCGTTTCGCGATGCGCTCATTAACCTTGGCTACACCGTGCGCACAAAACTGTTGAAAGAGTACTACGATGAAAGCCTTGGCAAGTACTACCAAAAAGCCAATTTAGACATTGAAATTGTGATTGATATGTTCAACACCGTTGGTCAGTACGATCGCGTGGTTCTCTTTAGCGGCGATGGTGATTTTGAGCGAGCAATCGAGTTACTGCGTTCCAAAAACACCCATATTACAGTGGTTTCCACCGAAGGAATGATTGCCCGTGAACTGCGCAATGCCACCGATCGCTACATTGATCTCAATGAAATTCGCCCCTTTATTGAAAAAATTGACCTGCAACATTCAAACTAAACAGCGCACCCGGCGATCGCCAGATGCGCAGGCCATAGAGTCGTTTCTAAGATGGTTAGAATAGGCCAAGGGTGAGCGACTTATCCAAGGGGAAAGCAGCACCAATACCCAGCCACAGGGTGACCAGTGTGCCAAAGAGGAAGACCGTCATGGCCACAGGACGACGAAAGGGATTCTGGAACTTATTGACACTTTCGATGAAAGGAATCAGCATCAAGCCCAAGGGAATCGAGGCATTCATGAGCACACCCAGCAGCTTGTTGGGTACCACCCGGAAAATCTGGAAGGTGGGATAGAGGTACCACTCTGGCAAAATTTCCAAGGGGGTGGCAAAGGGATCTGCTGGTTCGCCCACCATGGCAGGATCCATCACCGCCAGACCGATAACAAGGGCGATCGTGCCCATAATCACCACAGGGAAGATGTAAAGCAGGTCATTGGGCCAAGCAGGTTCGCCATAGTAGTTGTGGCCCATGCCTTTTTTCAGTTTTGCCCGCAGAGCCGGATTCGTTAAATCAGGCTTTTTCAAAACTTTTGCCATAAATCAATCGTTCTCCTAGAGGGTCAGCAAGGGGGAGATTACTTGGAGCATAACAAGAGGAACCGCCGAAAATGGCAGGCTCTGTTACATTTCTTGATGCTTGGCTTACAGGGGACCCGAAATGCCCTGCTTACGAATCATCAGGAAGTGCATCAGCATAAAGACGGCGATTGACCAAGGGAGCACAAAGGTGTGCAAGCTATAGAAGCGAGTGAGGGTCGCTTGACCGACACTTTCACCACCACGCATCAGTTCCACCAGTTGGTCACCGACCACGGGAATCGCCGCAGGGATACCGGAAACGATTTTGACCGCCCAATAGCCCACTTGGTCCCAAGGCAGGGAGTAGCCCGTGACACCAAAGCTGACGGTAATCACCGCCAAAACCACACCCGTCACCCAAGTGAGTTCGCGGGGTTTCTTGAAGCCACCGGTAAGATAGACACGGAAAACGTGCAGAATCATCATCAAGACCATCATGCTGGCGGACCACTTGTGAATGGAGCGGATCAACCAGCCAAAGTTGACCTCATTCATGATGTACTGCACAGAAGCAAAGGCTTCAGCCACCGTAGGTTTGTAGTAAAACGTCATGGCAAAGCCGGTGGCAAATTGGATCAGAAAACAGGTGAGGGTAATGCCACCAAGACAGTAAAAAATGTTTACGTGGGGCGGCACATATTTGCTGGTGATATCGTCAGCGATCGCCTGAATTTCGAGGCGTTCCTCAAACCAGTCGTAAACTTTGTTCATAAGAGTGATTAGTCCTGCGAAACCGCTGCTTTACTTTGAAAAATGTAACATAAGCCCCCTCAGACTTTCCACATTCAGTTACAGCCCTTTTCCCAGGGGTAGCACACCCTGAAAACTGTGAAAACCTAGAGGCTGGCTTTCCCCTGATGTGTCCCACTTTATAAAAGTAAGGAATGCCCAGGCTCTTTCAGGTTGATTGGTGCCACCTACCGTCCGATAATAAAGTCTCAACAGCTTCAGGACGTCTTGGAGCTGTATCCTCTACTACCTGCAGCGATAACGACCGCTTGGGAGGCTTTGAAATGAATCTGTTGAAGAAACTGTTTGGGGCTCTCTTTGGCCTATTTGGGGCGATCGCTAAGCTCTTTGGCTTGGGCAAAAAGGGCGAATTTTACATTGAATTAGATGAGAGCAAGGCTGCCCCTGCTGCACCGCCAACCACCACTAAAGCAGCAGAAGCGGCCCCAACCGCTGAAGCTGCGCCTGCTCCTCAACCCGCTCAACCCGTTGCCGCAGCTCCAGTAGAACCCACACCGACCCCTGTTACTCCCAGTGTGCCCTACACCCGTTTTGCCCGTCGTCGTCCGGGAGCCAATATGGCTGCCTTCTTGAATATGGCGCGGCAAGTGCGTCCCTCTACCTAAGCGCACTCATCCACAGAGCATTGGCTGCCAAGGGGCTGTTGATGTGAAAATGCCCTTTTTTGCCTAGGGTATCCTCTTTGCGCATTGCAAGATTTCCCCAGTTGCAGTAGGATTCTGGCAAATTGTGAGGGTGCACAGCTATGGGTCAACAGCCGTCAAGCGGATGGGCAGCCGCCAAGATTTTTGCAGGGCTGCTCCTCCTCTTTACCATTGGTGCCTGCGGGGCGGACACGACTACCACCGCCCCAACGGGAAAAGGGCTGCGCATTGGCTCATTATTGCCCTCAACCGGTGACTTAGCCTCCGTGGGCACCCCCATTGCTGAGGTCGTGCCCCTGTTGGTGGAAACAGTGAATGCCTGTGGTGGGGTGAACGGCGAGCCGGTCACGCTCATTGCCGCCGATGATCAATCGAATCCCGCCTCTGGTGCTGAAGCGATGACCAAATTGGTCGAGATTGACCGCGTTGCAGGGGTGGTTGGCTCCTTTGGCAGCAGTGTCTCCAATGCCGCAGCCGATATTGCCACCCGCGGTCAGGTGATGTTGATTTCCCCCGGCAGTACCAGTACCCTCCTTACGGAACGGGCCAAGAAAGGGGACTTTAAGGGATATTGGGCACGCACCGCTCCCCCTGATAACTACCAAGCCCAAGCCCTTGCCCAACTGGCCCAACAGCAAGGCTATCAAAGGGTTGCTACAGTTGTCATCAACAACGACTACGGCCGCAGCTTTGAGCAGGAATTTACCCGTGCCTTCAAAGCCCTAGGGGGAACAGTGATCAATGAAGACCGTCCGACCCGTTATGATGAGCGAGCGACTACCTTCACGACAGAGGCCGCTGCTGCCTTTGGCGGCAAACCTGATGCTGTGGTGGCCATTCTGTATCCGGAAACGGGCAGCTTACTCCTGAAATCCGCTTTTGAGCAAGGTCTAACTCAAAATGTGGCGATTCTCCTCACCGACGGTGTGAAGTCTGAAAGTTTCCCAGAGCAAGTGGGACGCACCCCCGACGGCAAATACATCATTGCTGGTGCTAAGGGCACTGTACCCGGCGCCGATGGTGCAGCCCTGGCTGAACTCCAAAAACTCTGGAGAGCGAAAAAAGGTGGTGATCTCCCTGCCTTTGGTGCTCAGGCTTGGGATGCCGCCGCGCTCCTTGTATTGGCTGCACAGGCCTCCGGACAAAATACTGGTGAAGGAATTCGCAACAAATTGCGCGATGTGGCCAATCCACCGGGGGAAGCAGTGGATGATGTATGCGCCGCGCTGGCTTTACTGCGGCAAGGCAAAGAAATTAACTACCAAGGCGCCAGTGGCAATGTGGATATTGATGAAAATGGGGATGTTGTGGGGGTCTATGACATTTGGCAGGTCACCGATGACGGTAAATTAAAGGTAATTGGTCAAGTGAGTCCCCAAAAACCCTAGGCATGGCAAGCACGTTTTCCTTTGATATTGTGAGCGATTTTGACTGGCAAGAGCTGGTCAATGCGGTGGATCAGACTGGGCGAGAGATCAAAGCCCGCTATGACCTTAAGGATACCCAGACTGCCCTTGAACTGACAAAAGAGGGACTGACGATTCACACCGATAGTGAGTTTACACTCAATTCAGTGCAAACAATTCTGCAGCAGAAGGCAGCGAAGCGGCAGTTGTCTCTGAAAATTTTTGACTATGGGCCTGTGGAGGCAGCGGGGGGCCAGCGGGTTAAACAGTTGATTAAATTGCGCCGCGGTATCCCTTCAGAGCTAGCCAAGGAAATTAGCAAGCTCATCCGCAATGAATTTAAGAAGGTGCAGGCCTCGATCCAAGGGGATGTGGTGCGGGTCAGTGCCAAGTCAAAGGATGACCTACAAGCGGTGATCCAACGCCTGAAAACGCAAGATTATCCCGTCCCATTACAATTTACCAATTACCGCTAGTGGTTGAAGGGGCATGTTGGGGTCTGTATCGTTGGGAACGTTGGGGCTAACTGTCGGTGTACTGCTGACGGTGGTGGGGGTGGTGGCCTATGCTGCGGGGAATGCCACCTTGAATCTGGCTGGTTTTTTCTATGGTGTGCCCCTATTGTTGGCAGGATTGGCCTTAAAGGCGGCAGAACTCAAGCCAGTGCCCTATCGTGAAGTCCCAACGCCGGAGGCGATCGCTGGCCGTAGCCAAGCAACACCGACCCAAACTCAAATCCGTCAGGATGTTACTCGCTATCGTTATGGTCAAGAAGCACATCTCGATAGCACCTTGGCTAGTTTAGGCCTGAGTCCTTCGGCTGCCGAGCGTCCTGTCCTGGTGGCGATCGCCGAGAGGCTCACCGATGGTGCCTATACATTAATTTTGGAATTTGACTCGCCGGCGGTTCCCCTTGAGGTGTGGCAATCGAAGCAAGCGAAGATGCAGACCTTCTTTGGCCCCAATATTCGGGTCACCATTACCGATGAGGGCCATGGCCGTGTGGCAGTGGCGCTGATTCGCGAGTAAGGCTCTGGTCAATCCTGTTCCAGTTGACTAAGATTACTGGTAAACAGTTTTGCCCTGAATTCAGGTGTTACGATAGCATCAGCATTGCGGCATCCTAAAAGAGTCAGACTTTTTGCAAGAAGTCTTCTCCTGAAACGCATTTTGGGAAACAGCGATTACGGGTATGGGTAAAATCATTGGCATCGACCTGGGAACCACAAATAGTTGTGTGGCAGTCTTAGAGGGGGGGAATCCTGTCGTGATTCCCAATGCAGAGGGCGGGCGCACCACCCCTAGTATTGTTGCCTTTGGCAAGTCGGGCGAACGGCTGGTGGGTCAACTGGCTAAGCGGCAAGCCATCACCAATGCCGAAAACACCATTTTTAGTATCAAGCGGTTTATTGGTCGTCGCTGGGAGGAAACGGCTCAAGAGCGTGCCCGTGTTCCTTATGCCTGTGTGCCGGGTCGCGATGGCATGGTGGATGTGCAGATTCGCGATCGCACCTACACCCCCCAAGAAATTTCCGCCATGGTCCTGCAAAAGCTGAAGCAGGATGCAGAAGCCTATCTAGGGGAACCCGTGACCCAAGCCGTAATTACTGTACCAGCCTACTTTAGTGATGCGCAGCGACAGGCGACCAAAGATGCGGGGGCGATCGCCGGCCTTGAGGTGCTGCGGATTATCAACGAACCCACCGCCGCCTCCTTGGCCTATGGCATTGACAAACAGGATCAAGATCAGACCATTTTAGTTTTTGACTTGGGCGGGGGCACTTTTGATGTCTCGATTCTGCAACTCGGGGATGGGGTCTTTGAGGTGCGCTCCACAGCCGGCAACAATCACCTAGGGGGCGACAACTTTGACGAATGTATTGTTGATTGGCTCTTGGCCTGCTTCAAGGAGCAGGAGGGCATCGATCTGTCCAAGGACAAAATGGCACTGCAACGCCTCCGCGAAGCTGCCGAAAAAGCGAAAGTGGAGTTATCGGGCACCCTGAGCACTTCCATTAACCTGCCCTTCATTACCGCGGATGAAACGGGGCCTAAGCACCTTGAAATGGAACTGACCCGCAGTAAATTTGAGGAACTCTGCGCCCACTTGGTGCAGGCAACCCTTGAACCCATGCAGCAGGCGATCGCCGATGCGGGTTTGACGGTTGAGGAGATTGACCGCGTGTTACTCGTCGGTGGTTCTACCCGTATTCCCGCTATTCAGGAGCTTGTGAAGCAATTCTGTGGCAAAAATCCCGATCGCTCTGTTAATCCCGATGAAGCGGTTGCCATCGGTGCAGCCATTCAAGGGGGAATTCTTGGCAAAGAAACGACCGTTAAAGACCTCCTGCTGCTGGATGTCACACCCCTCTCTTTGGGGTTGGAAACCCTAGGCGGTGTCTTTACAAAAATTATCGAACGCAACACTACCTTGCCCACGAGCAAAACTCAAACCTTTTCCACCGCTAGCGATGGCCAAACGGTGGTTGAAATTGCCGTCTATCAAGGGGAGCGCCCCATTGCCAAGGACAATAAACAACTGGCCTGCTTTGAACTTACGGGGATTGCCCCCGCCCCTCGGGGGGTGCCGCAAATTGATGTGACGTTTGATATTGATGCCAACGGCATCTTGAGTGTGTCTGCCGTCGATCGCGCCACGGGCCGCCAACAAAGTGTGCGCATCACCAATCGCGGTGGCCTCAGTAGCATGGAGATCGAGCGCATGCGCCAAGAGGCACAAATTTATGCCCAAGTAGACCAAATCAAGAAAGAGATTGCCGAACTGCGCAACCAAGCTGATGCCCTGCTCTACAGCTATGAGTCAACGATTAAAAATCATGGCATTACCTTGAGCCCGGAGCTGCGGGCACGCATTGAGCCAGTGGTTCAGAGTATGCAGGCAGCAATGGTGGATGATAACATTACCCCCGATGAAATTCGCAAGCGCATGGAAGCCCTGCAGCAGGCCTTGGTGACCTTGGGGAGCGTGGTCTATCAACAGACGGCAGGTGGTTCAATGATGACCTCCACCCCGACAATGGGGAGGGCGACGATGAGTTCCCAAGCGACTCAAGTTTTAGATAGCGAGGCCACAATAATCAGCGATAATGAAGAAACAGTTGTTTCAGATTATGAAGCGGTTGATTAATTTAGGTAACGGTGGCTATGGCTCGTGATTTCTATGAGATCCTAGGTGTCTCACGGTCTGCGGATGCTGAAGAATTAAAACGAGCCTATCGGCGCTTGGCTCGCAAGTATCACCCCGACGTCAACAAAGAACCGGGCGCTGAGGAAAAGTTCAAGGAAATCAACCGCGCCTACGAGGTGCTCTCGGATCCCCAAGCGCGAGCCAACTACGATCGCTTTGGGGAAGCCGGCGTTAGTGGGGTGGGAGCGGCTGGCTTTAGTGACTTTGGTATTGGCGATATGGGTGGCTTCGCCGATATTTTTGAAACCTTCTTTGGGGGTTTTACCACTAGCAGTCGGCGGCAGCAGGGACCCACTCGAGGTGAGGATCTGCGCTATGACCTAAAACTGGAATTTCGCGAAGCCGTTTTTGGTGGTGAGAAGGAAATTCGCATTAACCATTTGGAAACCTGTAAGACCTGTCAAGGCACAGGGGCAAAACCCGGCACACGACCAGTTACCTGTAGTACCTGTGGTGGTGTTGGTCAAGTGCGGCGATCGGCACGAACTCCCTTTGGCAGTTTTACCCAGCTAACCACCTGTCCAACCTGTGGCGGTTCCGGTGTGGTGATTGAAGACCGCTGTGAGTCCTGTGGCGGCCAAGGCCATATCCAAGTCAGCAAAAAGCTAAAAATTACGATTCCTGCTGGGGTGGACAACGGCACACGGCTGCGGGTCTCAGGTGAAGGGGATGCCGGTTTGCGGGGAGGGCCTCCCGGCGATCTCTATGTCTACCTTTTTGTTCAACCTGATCCTGAGTTTCAGCGCGAAGGCAACAACATCCTGTCGCGGATTAAAATTAGCTACCTGCAAGCAATTCTTGGCTGTCGGATTTCCGTCAGCACGGTGGATGGAGAAGCAGAACTGAAAATTCCCGCGGGTACCCAACCCGGCACCGTGTTAGTTCTAGAAGGTCGCGGTGTTCCGCGGGTGGGCAATCCCGTGGCGCGGGGCGATCACCTAATTACCGTTGATGTCGAAATTCCCACCCATATCACCCATGAGGAGCGTGAGCTGCTGGAGAAATTGGCAAAAATTCGTGGCGAGCGTCTGGGCAAAGGCGGTTTAGAGGGCTTCCTCGGCAGTCTATTTGGTGGTTAGGGAGTGTTGCCTAAAATAGAAAATAATGTCGGGGTGCTGCCATGCTGACTGAGGTTTTGACAGCCTTGGATCAGGGAAATTTCCAGCAGGCAGAGCAATTGCTGGCCACCTTGCCTCCTGAGGAGCCTGGGGTCCTCCTGTGCCGAGGCCAACTCTATCTCAAGACAAAGCGGCTAGAGGAGGCTGAGTCAGACTTTCGCCAATTACTGCGGCTAAACTGTGGCCCCAAGCTGATGCAAATGGCACGGCGCGGCCTCGAAAAAATTGAGCAAATTCGCCAACAGCAGCGGCAGCAGGCCATTTTAGAAACCCATGCCGTGGTGGGCCTAGAGCAGCAGGGCGTTTTGATCCTCGAGGGGGTGGCTGCCGCAGAGCAGCGGGTGATTCTTGCCCGCCTTTTAGCCACCCTGTTCAAGATTGACCCCTACACGGCGCGCCTTTTGATCCCGTCGCGGGGCTGGCGTTTGATCCGCACGGGCAACTTTGGGGAACTCAGCGTTTATTGTCAAGAACTAAAGCAGCAGGGGTTTACCCTCTTTTGTGTCCCTTTTGAGGCCCTGACAGCCACACCCGTCTTGCAGGTGCGTTATTTTGCAGCCTTAGAGCCAAGGCCGCGTGTGGTATGTACGGCTTCTCTATCATCAGAGCCAGTGGAGTTTACGTTTAGTTGGTCACAGGTGAGCCAGCGAGTTGAGGGGTTGCTACCGATTTTTGAGCAGGTATGCGATCGCGATCGCCAAGGGAAAGTCACCCGCAAAGAACAGATTCAGGATCATGCCCAGTGCTGTGATCTTCATCTGTTGGAGCAAAATCAAATCCTGCGCTTTTATCGCGGCGGTTACCAGTTTCACCAAGGGATTCCCCTGAGCCAAGTGACAGAGGTGATCCAGAGCGAGTTGGATTTGGATCAAAGTACCTCATGGGCGAAGTGGCGGCAGTTATCGAGTCTTTGGCAGCAGCACTGTGGCGATCGCCCCGTCTGGCAAGACTTCACCAGCTTTGCAGAAACCGCCTTAGACTTTACAGAACTTCTGAGTAAAATCCCCCCCCACCTTAACCTCTTTCGCCGGGAGGACAGTCCGTGGGATGCCGCCTTCATGCTCTACAGCAGTTTGGCCTTCCACCGTGCCCGCAGTGGCAGCAACCGCTAAGCTAGAAACAGAAGTCTGCTCCTGCGAGTATCTGTGCTGCACCGATGCCAACAAGCAATTAAAAACGATCTCATTGCCGGTCTGCTGGTGGTGATCCCGCTAGCAACGAGGATTTGGCTATCGATTTCTGTTTCCCGTTGGGTCTTGGCTCTCCTGACCCGTCTTCCTAAGCAGGTGAACGCTTTCAAAACTTGGCACTCCCTGCTGGTGGATTTGCTCAATGTAGCCGTGGGGATTGTTGTGCCCTTAACAGGGGTTTTGCGCATTGCCTTAATGGTCCGCAATATCTTTGGCCAGTGGCTGTTGAACACTGGTGAGAGCATTTTCCAGCGCATTTCCCTGGCGGGCACAATTTACCACACGATTCATAAAGTGCTGCAACAACTCCTGGAGACAATTCTGCGGGACTCGCGCGATTGCTTTCACCGTCTGGTGCTCGTAGAATACCCGCGTCCGGGTGTGTGGGCCGCGGCCTTTGTCACTGGCACAAATGGTTCGTTGCCAACGGTCTTTTCTGATCCTATGTTAAGTCTATGGCTCCCCTCCTCCCCCAACCCCACCACAGGTTGGTATGGGATGGCCAGTGACCCGGATGTGCGAGATTTGGATATTGCGATCGAGGACACCTTTAAGCGAATTATTTTTGCAGGGATTGTCACCCCAGGAGCGGTTCCAACTTCGGCGTTGACCCCTGCCACTGCTCCGGTGCCCTAGGAACTTTTTTTGAGGATTAACCCATGATTACTGCTCGTCGTGTTGCTCGTGAATTGGCTTTGCTGAGTGCGGCTCAAGTGTTACGCCAACCGAAACTGCTGGATGAAAGCGACTGCCGCAGTTTGATCCTGATGGCGGTACGCACCTTGGCGAGTGATGTGCGCGATACCCTCGAACAGGCCGGCACCGAACTCAGTGAAAGTCAACGACTACTCCGCCACAGTGAATTCCAGTTGCCCCACCTGGAAAAGGCACAGATGGTGCTTCAGGATGCCCTGCAGCGGGCGGAAAAGGGTTTGAATAAAATAGGCGCTGCTCTGGATTTACCTGAGATCCTCTACTTTGCCCATCAGGAGGAAGTTCAGGCCTACGCGATCGCCCTCCTGCGCTGTTTACAGCGATACCAAAACGAGATTGAAGAACTGGTCAATCGCTCAATGGTGGATTGGCAACTGGAGCGGCTGACGCAGCTAGATCGTGCCATTATTGAAATTGCTGTAGTGGAAATGCGCTACCTTGAGGTTGCCAAGCAGGTGGCGATTAACGAGGCCATTGAATTGGCCAAACGCTATAGCGATGAGGGCAGCCACCGTTTTATCAATGGCGTGCTGCGGCGGATTAGCGAAGCCCTTGACCCGGCTCAGGCAGCCACCGGTAACTGAAAGGACCGCCACAATTGCTGCCGCCCCAACTCCACGTCCTCAAGCCGGCATTGCCAGTGGGGATGGGCACTCATCACTAAACTTTCGAGGGTTTCGCGATCAAAAAGATGCCAAACGGGAGCACCGTCAACCGCGTGGGCGATCGCCAGCAGATTTTCAGCGACACAGTGAATTTCTAAGCAGGTAGCCGCCCGCTGAATTTGCAACTGCTGCCCCGGCTGGAGCGATCGCACCGCCGCCATGATCTCCCGCAGCTCAGAGATGCTCTGGACGCAGACTCCCGGAATGGCCACCCGCTGCTCGGGATCTCCATTGACTTGCAGCCAATAATGACGGCTGGGATCAATTCCTAAGAGCCAAGGATCAACATCATCTAAGCGATAACGGGGCGCCAAGGAGAGTCCGTGCATCATCTATCCATTTCCTAAATCACAGCATTTTATCTGGCGATCGCGAGGGATCACACTTCCCTTATGTAGTGTGATAAGTCTCCTTTATTTAATCAATCAAAGTTAATAATGCTTAACTTTTTGCTAATATTTGTTAACAAAGCCCCTTTTACCCCCCCAGGGAGTTCACAGTTTTGTTACGGCAGTTACACTAATCCCAGGGAAAATTAGTTAAGCTAGGGTTAAAAATAGGTTAATCCTAGGTTAATTCCTGCGCGCAAAGGATAGGTAAGCAATGAATAAATACGAATTTTTACACCCCCACCACCGTTACTATGGTGAGTTTACACCCGAAAACTTTTTATTTGATGCCAACCTGCAGGAATTTGCAACCCGAGTGAGCTACATTGCCAGCCTCGAAAACAGTGGCAAACTCTCCCCTCAGGACGCCTATAAGCAAATTAAAAATCTCTGGAAAGAATTAAAAGCCAGCAAAAAAAGTTTGCTAGACACTCCACCCTCTAGCTAGGCCTGCAGGCGATGGAGCGTCTCTCGAATCAGTTCTGCCGGTACCTGATCGCAAATTTGCCCATGGCCAATGGCGGTGGGGAGAATAAACCGTACATTTTGCGCCTGAACCTTCTTGTCGTGCTGTAGGAGTGCCAGCAGTCCCTCCACATCAAAGTGGGGGGGGATCGTTGTGGGCAGCTTTGCTTTGAGAATCAGTGCCCGTTGGGCAGCGGCAGCTTCTGCTGACCAATACCCCAGCGCCACCGCTAGTTCCCCAGCGGCAATCATACCAATGGCCACCGCCTCACCGTGGTTCAAAAGACGATAGTTGCCTATACTTTCAAGGGCATGGCCAATCGTATGCCCATAATTCAAAATGGCACGCAGCCCCGCTTCCCGCTCATCCTTGCTAACCACATCCACCTTTGCTTGGCAGGAACGCCGCAGGACTTGGATGAACTGCTCAGAGGGCAAAGCACCCATGCAATCCAAGCGCGGCAACTGACTCAACAAATGAAATAGCTCAGCATCCCAAATGACGCCGTACTTAATCACCTCTGCCATGCCAGCACGAAATTCTCTCGGGGGCAGGGTTGCCAAAACATCAGGATCAATGACCACAAGACGGGGTTGATGAAAGGCGCCAATAAGATTTTTGCCCTGGGGATGGTTCACCCCTGTTTTCCCACCAATGGCCGCATCCACCATCGCCAACAGACTGGTGGGAATCTGAACCACCGCAATTCCCCGCAGCCAGGTCGCTGCTGCAAAGCCAGTCATGTCGCCAATGACGCCACCGCCAAGGGCAAAGAGGGTGGAACCCCGCTCTAAACGCTGACTCAGGGCAGCATCATAAATCTTTTCAACAGTTCTGAGGGTTTTGTAGCGTTCCCCCGCCGGTAGGATGCAGGGGGTCACCTGCCAGCCGGCTTGCGTTAATGCCCCTTGCACATCCGTGCCGTAGTGCCGCCAAATTTGTGGATTAGAGACAATGAGGGCGGGTGCTTTCGGGGTCAAGGGGGTATATGCGGCCAAAAGAGCGGGCAACTGCCGCCGGGTGTTGGCACCAATGGCGATCCGATAGGAGTGCTCACCAAGGGGAACGGGAATCAGCGTCGTCATTGGAGGATTTGCTAGGGGCATCGACATCAAGTCACATCCAGTATTTTCAATCATCACTGCCGGGACGGGGAAAGGCGGGCCTCGCTTGCCAAGGAGCAAAAAACGGCAAAAGTAGCAGAGCTGGTAAGGCAGCGCCAATTGTAAAGAGAAAAAAGAGTGGCCACCCCATCATTTCTGCCACTTTACCCGCAGGGGCCGCCAGGATATCCCGACTAAAAGCAAAGAGACTGGAGAGCAGCGCATACTGGGTTGCACTAAATTGGGGGTTGCAAAGACTCATTAACAGAGCCGTCAGAGCAGCGATCGCCAGCCCGGCACAGAAGTTATCAATACTAATGGCAGCCACCATCACTGTTGGATTGGCACCGGCATTGGCCAAAACAAAATAGGAGAGATTGCTAGACGCTTGCAATCCCCCCATAATCCACAGAGCACGGTGAATACCAATTTGACTGATGGCCGCTCCCCCAGCAAGGGCGCCAACGATGGTGGCCATCAGTCCTACACCCCCCTGTACGGCCCCAATTTGGGTTTGGCTAAAGCCCTGCTGCAACAGGAAAGGGGTCATCATGTTGCCCGTGAGGGCATCCCCCAAGCGATAGAGGCAGATAAAGAGCAAAATAATCAGCCCCGTGCCCCAGCCGTAGCGCTGGAAAAAATCAAGGAAGGGCCGAATGACTGCTTGCGCCAATGACGGCGGAGCCGGGGGCTGCACCTCTGGTTCCGGTGCCCAGAGGGTAGTGACCATACCCACCCCCATTAGCAGCGCCATCAGGGCGTAAACCACTGGCCAGGGCAGTTGATCCGCAAGGATCAAGGCTAGGGAACCTGTGACCAAAAGCGCTATGCGATAGCCAAGGACATAAATACCCGCACCTGCTCCCATTTCAGGGGGCGCGAGGACATCGGCACGGTAGGCATCCACGGCAATATCTTGACTGGCGCTTAGGAAGGCAATGGCGAGGGCATTGATCGCCAACAGCCGCAGGCTCCTACTGGGATCCTGCACCGCCATCAGGGCGATCGCCCCCAACAGGAGCAGCTGAATCAGCAGTAACCAGCCCCGCCGCCGTCCCAAAAAGGGCATCCTATAGCGATCCAGCAAGGGTGACCAGAGAAACTTCAGGGAGTAGGGCAACCCCACAAGGCTAAAGAGGCCAATGGCCGTCAAGTCAATGCCTTCAACGGTCATCCATGCTTGCAGTGTTCGGCTGGTGAGAAACAGGGGCAACCCTGACGAAAAGCCCAACAAGAGCAGTGCCGCCATTTTGCGACTTTGAAAAACCCGTAGGGCTGCAGCGATTCCTGCCATTCATTTTGTTCCCCAGCTTGAGACTTGCCCTAGTGTAGAGCAAAAAGACACTCACCTAAAGACCACTGGCTTGACTGATGCGACTGGGGCGAAACGCAGGCCGACAAGTGTCCAAGGAAACAGGAACAGGTTCAACATGCCAGATGTCCTTGCAGTACTCAGCAATGGTGCGATCGCTGGAGAATTTGCCCATGCGCGCCACATTGAGAATAGACATCTGGGTCCAGTGGCTCTTATCGCGGAAGGCTTGGGCGACCCGTTGTTGACAGTCCACGTAGGATTGGTAGTCCGCCAAGAGCATATATTGATCCTCATTGAGCAGGGAATTAACAATGGGTTCAAATAGCCCTGGCTCCCGCGGATTGAAGTAGTCGGAAATCAGGCTGTCAATGACCTTCTTGAGCATTGGGTTGCTGTTGTAGTACTCGTGGGGGTTGTAGCCTTCCGCTTTCAGGCTCATCACCTCTTGCGCTGTCAAACCAAAGAGGAAGAAGTTCTCTGCCCCCACCTCTTGGCGGATTTCCACATTTGCACCGTCTAGCGTTCCAATCGTCAGGGCGCCATTGAGAGCAAACTTCATATTCCCAGTGCCAGAGGCCTCTTTGCCAGCGGTGGAGATCTGCTCCGAGAGATCAGCGGCAGGATAGACCATTTCACCAAGGGAGACTGAGTAGTTGCTGAGGAACACCACTTTGAGGCGACCATTCACATCGCTGTCGTGGTTGACCATGTCGGCCACAGAATTGATCAGCTTGATGATCATCTTGGCCATGAAGTAGCCGGGAGCCGCCTTGCCACCAAAAATAAATGTACGCGGTTGAAGATCAATGTTGGGGTTGGCCTTAATTTGTTCGTAGAGCGTAATGATGTGGAGCACGGCCAAATGCTGCCGTTTGTACTCGTGGATGCGCTTCACTTGAATGTCAAAGAGGGAGTAGGGATCCACCTCAATTTGGTTGTTGCGCCAGATGTACTCCGCTAAGCGCTCTTTGTTGGCTTGTTTGACTTGCTGCCACTTCGCCTGAAAGGCGGGATCGGTTGCGTAGGGTTCTAGGCCGCGCAGGTCTTCTAGGTGGGTAATCCAGCGATCGCTCTTCAGCGTTTCGGTAATCAGACTGGCCAAGGGGGGATTACTCATCAGCAGCCAACGGCGAGGGGTAATGCCATTGGTTTTGTTCTGGAATTTGTGGGGATACATCTCATAGAAGTCCCGTAGGAGTTCCTCCTTGATCAGTTCTGTATGGAGTTCCGCCACACCATTGACCGTATGGCTGCCAACACAGGCCAAATGCGCCATACGCACCTGCTTGGGATAACTTTCCTCAATCAGGGACATCCGTGCCAACCGCGCGGTATTGCCAGGGTAACGCAGGCGAATCTCATTCAGAAAGCGGTAGTTAATCTCGTAAATGATTTCTAAGTGGCGCGGTAGCAGTTGACCAAAGAGATCTACCGACCAGCGTTCAAGGGCCTCCGCCAGCAGCGTGTGGTTGGTATAGGCAAAGGTGCGCTGGGTGATGTCCCACGCTTTTTCCCACCCCAGTTGGTACTCATCCACCAGCAGTCGCATCAGTTCAGCCACACCAATGGCGGGGTGAGTATCGTTGAGCTGAATGGCCACCTTGTCGGGGAAGGCATCAAAGCTGGTGTGCCGGCGCAAGTAGAGGCGGATAATGTCCTGCAACGAACAGGAGACAAAGAAATACTGTTGCCGCAGCCGCAATTCTTTGCCCTGGGGGGTGTTGTCGTTGGGGTAGAGGACCTTCGAGATGTTCTCACTAAAGGTTTTTTCAGAAACTGCTTGGGTGTAGTCCCCGGCGTTAAACACCTGAAGGTTGAAGTCTTGGGCTGCACGAGCACTCCAGAGACGGAGCGTATTTACCGTATTTTTGCCATAGCCGGGAATGGGCGTATCGTAGGGCGTGCCAAAAACGGTGGTGCTGGGGATCCAACGGACGCGGTAGTGCCCTTGGGCATCAGTGTAGGCTTCGGTATGACCGCCAAACTTCACTTCAACGTTGTAATCAGGACGGGCAATTTCCCAGGGGTTACCAAAGCGCAACCAGTTGTCGGGGACCTCGTGCTGCCAGCCATTGGTGATAATTTGCTCGAAAATACCAAACTCATAGCGAATGCCATAGCCGACAGCGGGGATTTCAAGAGTAGCCAGAGAGTCGAGGAAACAAGCCGCTAAGCGTCCTAGACCGCCATTGCCTAGCCCCGGCTCTGGTTCACGATCCATCAGTTCGTTGAGGTCAAGGCCAAAGTCGGCCATTGCCTGCTTTGTTTGCTCGTAGAGGCCGACGTTAATTAGGTTGTTCAGGAGCAAGCGACCAATGAGAAACTCTGCCGATAGGTAATAGACCACCTTTGCATCCTGCTCAAAATAGGTTTGGGCGGTTTTAATCCGCCGATGCAGCAGGCGATCGCGCACCGTGTAGGCCAGGGCCATGAAGTAATCATAGGGCGTAGCAAACATGGCATCCTTGCCCTGGATGTAGTGGAGATTATCCACAAAGGCGCGCTTCAGGGTTTGCACTGTCATCCCTGTGCGATCGCTCTCGATATACAAATCGCAGTGTTCATCCTTGGCAGCAGGGTTGGTCTGGGAAACTGAATGAACAGGATAACCGTCAGGAGTGGCGGGATTATTCATGAAAACTGTGGCTCTGCAGGAATCGGCAATAACTTAACTTAAGGCTAATACAGATTTGTGAAATGTACATTAAATTACCACTGCGGGAATTTTAATAATTGATTTATCTGCCTTTACATTTTTTTAATATTCTCAAAGAGGCTCCCCAGGGCTTGGACCATCCCTAGTCGAACCAGCCAATTTCCGCATCCCCAAGGGGAGAGGCATTGGGATTGGGGGTAGGAATTTCATTGACAAGGGGCTTAAATCCCACATCCTCAAAACGGTAGGGCCGAGGGGCAGTGAGTTGGCGAATGACTGCCTTGGCCTCTTCAAATTCGGCTACTAGCGCCTGATGGCGGGTTTGGAGTTCCTGAAGCTCGCTGTCGAGCCCTTGGGCGCGATCGCGCCACCTTTGCAATTCCTTTTGCAGTTGTTCTATCTGGGCGCTCTGAGCCATTTTCTCAGCTTCTACAGCTGCTAAGGCTGCCTTGAGGGTGGCCAGTTCTTGCTCTAGTTCTGCCTTGGTGGGCTGGTGGCGACTCCGCTTGCTGGGGGCTTGACTCTGTTTAGCTACCTCTTGCCGCAGTAAATCGCTGAGATTTTGGGGTTCCATCAAAAAATGAAATGACTTGCACAATAACTATCTTTCCTCTGTTGATCTTTGCATAAAATTCGCACTGATAGGATATAATCGCTTGGAATTCTTTTGGCTGTGAGAGTGAACTATGCTAGCCTTGACCACACCGCCGCTGACCACAGAGCAGGCACACCTCAAGATTCAGGGGGGCTATCGGTTATCGGGTGAGGTGAGGATTAGCGGAGCCAAGAATTCAGCACTCGTCTTGATGGCGGGGGCACTCCTAGCAGCGGATACAACGATTCTCCGTGCCGTGCCTGATCTAGCAGATATTCGTCGCCTGGGGGAAATTTTACAGGCATTGGGGGTCAAGGTACAACGCCTTGGCAGTGAGGCGATCGCTATTGATGCCACAGCATTAAATACCAATGATCCCCCCTATGCCCTAGTCAGCCAACTGCGGGCAAGTTTTTTTGCCATTGGCCCTTTGGTGGCACGCTTGGGTGTTGCCCGCGTTCCCTTGCCAGGGGGGTGCGCTATTGGTGCCCGTCCAGTGGAACTGCATGTGCGCGGTTTGCAGGCAATGGGGGCCGAAGTCACCATTGATCACGGTGTTGTCACCGCCCGTGCCACCAAACTTAAAGGCACCCGGATTTACTTGGACTATCCCAGCGTCGGTGCCACTGAAACATTAATGATGGCCGCCACCCTTGCCGAGGGGGAAACCACGATTGAAAATGCGGCCCAAGAACCGGAAGTGGTGGATTTGGCCAACTTCTGTATCGCCATGGGGGCAAAAATCTATGGCGCCGGCACCAATTCGATCACGATTGTCGGGGTTGATCGCCTCCACGGTACTGAATACGAAATCATCCCCGATCGCATCGAAGCGGGTACATTTCTCTTGGCGGCGGCGGTCACCCGCTCGGCAATTACTTTGGCACCCGTGATTCCTAGCCACCTGACGCCTGTGGTTGCCAAACTGGCAGAGATGGGAGCGAAGATTGAATTTCCCGATCCCACCCGTGTCTGCTTCACCCCTGCCCAGCGCTATCGTGCCACCGACATTGAAACGCTCCCCTACCCTGGCTTTCCCACGGATATGCAGGCGCTGATGATGACGTTGCTGGCTATTAGTGAGGGAAATAGTTTAGTCAGTGAAACCGTGTTTGAAAATCGCTTTGGCCATGTGGCTGAGCTGAATCGCATGGGTGCCGATATTCGCGTCAAGGGGAATCACGCTGCCATTCGCGGGGTGCCCCATCTTTCCGGTGCGCCGGTAACCGGTACGGATTTGCGCGCCACAGCGGCTTTAGTTGTTGCTGGACTCGCTGCCCACGGGGAAACCCACGTCTATGGCTTGCAGCACTTAGATCGGGGCTACTGGCAAATTGAAGCCAAATTGCAAGGTTTGGGTGCACAGCTAGAGCGCTATGTTCCCAGTGCCGTTCCTTCTCCAGTGTTGTAATCCAGCCTTGGGGGCAATTGCGATCTCGTTTCCCATCCCCCCTGTCCATTGCGCCATCACATTCCTGAGAACTGCAGCCACGGTGGGCGTCCAATACTCCCAAGCACCGAGGGGTAGGGCCAGTGCCCCCCAATAGGCACCAAAAAGACAGCTTAAGAGCAAAGCGGCACTGGGTTGGTGTTTGCTGACAATTTGATGGGCCAGTTCTAAGTCCCAAGGGGCGATCGCCAAGGCATAGCGGAGGATGTCCCCCCTCTCGGGGGGTACAGGCAAAGGCACAGGTACCCAAGCGGCTTCTAGGTACTCATGGAGCAGAGTTTGAATCTCCTGCACTCCTTCGGGGACTAAAACCAAGGGTTGATCCCATGATGCCAACAACTGTGGTAGCTGAACTGGCCACTCCCCTTGGTTGCCGGCTAACCATTGGTGGGGCAATGTCTGCCCTAGATTGACATTCTCTTTAGCGATCCCCCATAGGAGGCCAAGGAGGGCACCGCGAAACTGCTCATAGACCCCACCTCTGACCATTACACGGCTTGCTTTTGACCAACGACAGCATAGAAGGGATCGGTAAATCCCCGCCAAGGCCAAAGGCGGGGCAGATGCGTTGCAATCACCTTGAGGGAAGGAGTACTGTTGATATAGGTTTGCACCAACTGCACGCGATCGCCCTCGCTACCCTCCCGCCACGCCTGAATCGCTTTTTCAAAAAACATTCGATTTGAGAAGCTGACAATAACCACCCCTTGGGGCTTAAGGATGCGGGCAATTTCCGTAAAAGTTGCCTCCGGATATTGGAGGTACTGCACCGACACTGCCATCAACACGGCATTAAAACTGGCATCCTCTAGGGGCAAGGCCAACTCTTCATTGAGATTCTGAACAAAATAACGATCTAGCCGGGGGTTGCGGGCTAGCTCCGCCGCATTCATCCCATGCCCCACGACTTCCTGAAAGGAGAGTTCTGGGGGTAGATGGGACACCCAACTACTCATTAGGTCCAAGACCCGCATCTGTGGCTGCAAGTATTGGCGGTAGAGATCCGTGAGGCGGGCCAGAAAGAAATCATCCACATGGGTAACAAAGCGCGGTGCCGCATAAAAGAGATCGTCCCTACGGCTATCCAATTTCGTGCGCTGTTGGGGATTGAGAATCATGGGGCTAACTGCTGAGCAATCTCCTTTTGAAGATAACGAACAACCTCGGTTAAGGGGAGGGTGGATTTCGCCCCCGTTGCCCGGATGATGAGTTCCACTTCACCATTGGCGATCGCGCGTCCGGTCACCAGCCGATAGGGAATGCCAATCAAATCGGCATCTTTGAATTTCACTCCTGCCCGTTCATCGCGATCGTCGAGGAGCACCTCAATCCCTGCCGCCTGAAGCTGCTCGTAAAGGTCAGTGGCCGCCTGCATTTGCTGCGCATCCCCAATGTTGGGTACAACAATGATCACCTGGTAGGGGGCGATCGCCAGCGGCCAGACAATCCCTTGGGCGTCGTGGTGCTGCTCCACCGCCGCCTGGGCCAAGCGGGAAATGCCGATGCCATAGCAACCCATCACCAGAGGGACCTCTTCCCCCTGCTCATTGGTATAGGTGGCCTTCATTGCCTCAGAATACTTGGTGCCCAACTGGAAAATATGGCCAATTTCAATGCCCCGTGCCGCTTCTAGGTGCTGGGTTGGATCATGGCAGGCGCGATCGCCCGCCTGGGCTTTGCGAACATCGGCAATAATTGCGGGCAGGGGACAGGATTTGCCCCAGTTCACCCCCACCCGATGCTGTTGATCGCGATTGGCTCCGGTAATAAATCGCTTTAACTCCACCACGGTGCGATCGGCAATGCGAATCCACTGGGGAATGATTTGGGAATCGGCTTTAATAACGGCATCTTCTAAATCAGGGCCAATGTAACCAAAGGGAATGGGGGTGGCTGCCCACTCTTGGGCTGTATGGGCATCTGCCAGCCGCAGATCCAGCAGTTTCGTTGCCCCGTAGTTGGGCGCAAGGGAAGTGAGGGTGTTGTGCAGCTTAACGCTGTTTACCTCTTGATCGCCGCGAATACTCACCAGCACAAGCCCCACTCGCCCATTATCGAAGACCGCTCGATAGAGGACATTTTTGACAATTTGCGTAGGATGGCACTGCAACTGCTCAACCAGGGCATCAATCGTCGCTGCATTGGGGGTATCTAGGGTGGCCACCGTTTTGTAGGTTGTTGGCACCGCGTCAGGGGGGAGCGAGACGGCCTTTTCCACATTGGCGGCATATTGGCCGTCAGCCGTATAGAGCACCTCATCTTCGCCGGCGGCAGCCAGTACCATAAACTCATGGGAACCCGAGCCGCCGATCGCCCCCGAATCCGCCTCCACAGCTCGAAACGTCAGGCCACAGCGCTGAAGAATACGGCTATAGGTGTCGTACATCACCTGGTAGGTTTCCTTCAGGCTGGCCACATCAGCATGGAAGGAGTAGCCGTCCTTCATAATGAATTCCCGTCCCCGCATCAGGCCAAATCGCGGGCGAATTTCATCACGGAATTTCGTTTGAATTTGGTACAGGTGCACGGGCAACTGCCGATAGGAGCGAATCAAGTCCTTGGCAAGGGCAGTGATCACCTCCTCATGGGTGGGCCCGAGTCCTAACTGCCGCTGAGCGCGATCGGTGAGGGAAAACATAATCCCCTCAGCTTTGGTATAGGTATCCCAACGTCCCGATTCTTGCCATAGTTCAGCGGGTTGTAATTGCGGCAGCAAACATTCCAAAGCACCACTGCGGTTCATTTCTTCACGAACAATCGCGCTCACTTTTTGCAAGACTCGCCACATCAAAGGCAGATAGCTATAGATGCCACTGGCAATCCGCCGAATATATCCCGCCCGCAGCAATAATTTGTGGCTGGGAATTTCTGCTTCCGCTGGCTCATCGCGGAGCGTGACAAAGAGCATTTGGGAGAGGCGCATACCTGGGCTATCGATACTGCACAGAGCCTCTATTTTACGATGACCAGCGATCCCTAGGGGGTAGCCGTTGGTTCCGGTTCCGCTGGTGGAGATTGAACAGGTGGAGATTGAACAGGTGTCGGCGTAGGGACAACAGTAGCTTCAGGGGTTGGTGAAGGACTGGCAGGGGCAATGGTGGTCTCAGGGGTGGGTGGGGGAGATACTCCAGGGGTAGTGGCCTCTGGTGTGGGTGTTGCTGGGGGAGATACCCCAGGGGTGGTGGCCTCTGCTGTGGGTGTTGCCGGGGAAGCTGATTCTGGCTCAGTGACTGGTTCAGCAGTCCTTTCAGAGGTAGTGGGGGGGCTGTCCCACCAGGCGGGGGTGGGGGCTGCCTGTTGACGTTGGCGCAGGCTGAGTTCATAGTCCCATTGCCAAATGCGATTGAGGGCTTCGGGGGAGAGGGCGCGATCGCGACCAATTTGCTCAGCGGTTCGAATGGCCTCCTCCAGTTTGCCTTGCCGTGCCAAGCGAATCGCTCGATCCAGAATAGGACGATCCTGAATTTCTTCGAGTTTTGCCTGCCACTGGTCGCGATAGTTGGCCACCACAGAAGCCAGCACCGCATTGCGGGGGAAAGATTGTAGAACCCCTAGGGCAGCTTGGTACTGTTTCCGTTCTGCGAGGGCGATCGCTGCATGGAGCAGAGGCCGCTCGTCAATCGTGCCCAGATCCCGCTGCCAAAGGGCAATCAAACCTTGGGCTTGAGCCCGTTCCGGCTGACCAAGGGGCACTTGCCGAGCTTGGGCAATGGCCAAGGCATACCCCCAGCGCAGACGGGTATTGGCAAGCCATGTCGCCCACTGGAGGTGCTGCTGGTTACGCAACCGTTGCTGCCATGTGTTGAGGTAGGCCTGAGCCGATTCATAGAAGGGATCTGTGATCGGAATCTGCCGCGCGCGGGCGATCGCCTCCCAGTAACCTAGAACCGTTCCCTTCGCCGCAAGGGCTTTGGCCTGACCGAGGATGACGATTGGGCGATCGTGGTAGGAAACATCGAGAGCCGGGGCAATTTTTTCAATGAGGGCTAAGGCACCCTCGCGATCGCCGGCCGTTAAGCGTTCCTCAGCATAGGCAAACACTTCCGGAATCCAACGGCGAATATCCGCCTGGGCTTGGGAATAGACAACCGCCTCTGGGGGAATTTTCAGAGCCAGCATAACCGCCGCCGCCAGTTCATTGGCCGTTAACCAAGCCGCCAAATCCCGTGCCTGCACCAGTTGTACCCACGCATCCTGTTCTTGGGAGATGCGCACCGAGAGCTTTTGTGCCTGTTCGCGCCAGTAGTCGGTACCCAGCTGGTTCATGAGTTTTACTTGCAGCAAAGCCAATCCCCAATCCTGGTGGCGCAGTGCCGCCTCAGCCGTCGCCAACAAGTTTCCACCGTCTCCCACATTCGTTGCGCTTAGTAGCTCTTGGGCTTGGGAGTAGCTTGCTGCAGTGATGGGGATTTTTTTCAGGAGCAGCGTTGCCAGTTTGATATTGCCTTGGCTCAACTGTTGGCGGGCGATGACCAATAGGACAGCTGACCACTCATCCAGGCGCCGCTTAGCTTGAGGAAACAGGGGGTGATCTTCTGGCCACTGACTGACGGTTTCAATCGCTTGCGCGAGAGAGGGTAAGTTGCCGTGGAGCGCTGCTTGATCGGCACAGTAGAGGCGATCGCCATCCCTTAGATACTGTCGTCACGAGATTGATGCCCAAATGGCGATACAACGGATGTGCACAGCAGCAAGGAAAGAAGCCGTATTTTTGGCGTATCGCGTGGCAATACCTCGCCAACGCTTGAGATGCAAAAAAGCATTCTCAACCAGATGACGAAGCCGATACAACTGCTTGTCGCATTCACGTCGCTGTCTGCGATGTCTGCGCGAAGGGATGACAGGCTGCATCCCATGCTCTTTGGCTTGGGCGATGAGGGCATCACTGTCGTAGCCTTTGTCCGCCAACAGGTACTTTGCATCGATTCCTTCGATCAAGGTTGCAGCTTGGCGACAATCCGCAGTGGTACCTGCTGTGATAACCATTCGCAGCGGCATACCATGCGCATCCACGGCCAGATGTATCTTGGTATTGAGCCCCCTTTTGTACGGCCCATGTCTTGGTTGCCGCCTTTGGCCCCTGTGGCATGAGGGTGGACTTTGACATGAGTAGCATCGATGATCAACCATTCGTAATCGGGCTCGTCGATCAACTGCTCAAGGACCTTTTCCCACACGCCTTTGTCTCGCCAGCGGCAGAACCTTCGATGCACGTTCTTCCAATCTCCGTACTCCGGGGGTAAATCCCGCCAAGGGGCGCCGGTGCGCAGTATCCAGAACACCGCATTGATGAACTGCCGGTTGTCTTTCGCCACACCCCCCCAGCTCCCTCGGCGTCCAGGTAGATGCGGTTCCAACCGCTCCCAAACCCGGTCGGAAATATCGTGGCGACGGTAGTCAGGTGTCCTCATGGCACGGTCCTATAATACAGTCCAGACACACGCTCAGTATCTCATAAACTCGTGACGGCACTATCTAGGATCAACAATGGGTGACGACAATCGGGCAGGGGGGGTAACAGCAATAGCCAAGTACCGGCCGCCATGAGCGTTGCCCCGGAGATAAAAAAAGGGATGAGCCAAGGCCACCCCTCATATGCATATGCCATGAGTCGTTGACGATAAACTTGCCAGCGGGAGGGCTTAGATTCAGGGGCTGTTGTGCCCACGGGGGCGATCGCTAGCTCCGCTGGCTTAGGAACCCGCCGGAACCAGCGTTGCCAAACCTCGAGTGCTTTCATCTCCTGCTGCGGCTCCTCACCCACGGCCTGAAATTTCCCTAAGATGCCAGGAAGGTCATTAGAACTTGTTATAGCAAATCAACTTGGCAATTCCCTCCTGAAGTTGCCGTTTCCGACGACAGGACTATAATTTAAGGATACGAATCGCAATAATCCTTAACATTCTTCTGGTTTGGCAACGCCTGTGACTGCACTCTGGCAACGCTTGATTTTAATCTCCCCCTTTTTCTTTTGGGGAACTGCCATGGTGGCCATGAAGGAGGTTATGCCCCATACCTCGCCGCTGTGGATTGCCGGTGTGCGCCTTGTGCCCGCAGGCCTACTGGTTTTAGGGGTGGCGATCGCCCTCGGTAAGCCCCAACCCAATACCTTGGGAGCCTGGGGATGGATTAGTCTTTTTGCCCTTGTGGATGGCTTTTTATTTCAGGGGCTTCTGGCCACTGGCCTATCCAAAACGGGCGCAGGTCTTGGCTCTGTGATGATTGACTCCCAACCCCTGGCGGTAGCCCTGTTGTCCCGCTGGCTGTATCAAGAGCGAGTTGGCGGTTGGGGTTGGCTGGGGCTCTTGCTTGGCCTAGGGGGCATTAGTGCCATTGGTCTAGGTGATGATCTATTGCCTTTGCTCCATCAACCCAGCGCATGGCAAGGTATTCCTTGGGGACAGTGGTGGCAGCGGGGCGAGCTGTGGATGCTATTGGCTGCCCTCTCGATGGCAGTGGGGACGATTCTCATGCGTCCCTTAGCACGCTACGCGGATCCCGTTGTGGCGACCGGCTGGCACATGGTCTTGGGCGGGTTGCCGCTGTTGATTTGGCCGAGCTTAAATACCCCAGCGCCTTGGGCGGCCCTACAGTGGTCGGATGTCCTCAACCTTGGCTATGCGACTCTCTTTGGCAGTGCGCTGTCCTACGGTGTCTTTTTCTATTTCGCTGCCAAGGGAAATCTCACCAGTCTCAGTGCCCTAACATTTCTCACCCCAGTATTTGCTCTCACCTTTGGGCATTGGTTCTTGGGGGAAACCCTGAGTCAGGTTCAGTTATTAGGAGTGGGTCTGACGCTCGTTAGCATTTACATCATTAATCAGCGGCAAGTGCTTGGGCAGTGGTGGCAACAACTCCCCTTACCCACCCGCTTGCGGGAGTCGGCAACGTCTGTCAGCGTTAAGGTGGTTGATGAGATGAAGTAGCCTCAGCATTCGAGTTACAGCGTTCCCAGACCTCAGCGAGTTTATGAATGAACCCGTTTACCTCATCCAGTTATCCGATCTGCATTTATTTGCCACCGATGAAGGCAGACTCCTTGGCCTGCCTACGGCTCAATCCCTAGCCGCTGTTTTAGAGGCAACTCGTCGCCATAGTCCCAATGCCGTGCTCCTAACGGGAGACTTAGCACAGGAACCCATTACCCCTACCTACGAACGTTTAGCCACTGCTTTCAGAGACTTTAGCTGTCCCGTATATTGGATTCCTGGCAACCATGATGAGCCGAGGGCAATGGTGCCGGCCCTTGAGCGTCCGCCGCTACGGGGCGATCGCCAAATCCATCTTGGGACTTGGCAAGGCCTGCTCCTCAGTTCTCAAGTGGAGGGCAAAGTTCATGGTGAATTGAGTCCTGAGACCCTTAGCTGGCTAGAGGCCACCTTGAGTCACACGGGCGATCGCCCCACCTTCATTGCCCTGCACCATCCCCCCTTTGAGACCGGTGCTCCTTGGCTCGATAGTAGCCGCCTACAAAACCCTGAGGACCTTTTTGCCGTGTTAGATTCCCACCCGCAGGTGAAGCTCGTTCTCTTTGGTCACATCCATCAAGAATTGATGACTGAGCGGCAAGGGGTAATGTATCTCGGCTGTCCCTCCACCTGTATCCAGTTTTTGCCCCGTGCCCCTGAATTTTCCCTTGAACCCGTTGGTCCCGGTTTTCGTCATCTATCGCTATACCCCAATGGCACATTTAAAACCCACATTGAGCGGGTAGAAATTCCCCTAACACTGGACTTTAGTGCCAAAGGGTACTAAAACCTAGGCGATAGCCGCATTTGTAGGCTATACCTAATTGAAAAGTGCCTGTAGGTAGGAGTGGTGGGCGATGAACCTCCGTCGGAGCAGCGATGAGATAAAACTGGTTCCCGAGATGACCAGTGGTCGAGTCCCCTATACCCCCCGTAACCATCGGCGCATCCTCTGCATTTTTCCCCGCTACAGCCGCTCCTTTGGTACGTTTCACCACGCCTACCCTCTCATGGGCACGGTACGCGCCTTTATGCCACCCCAAGGAATTTTATTGGTGGCCGCCTATCTTCCAGAATCTTGGGAGGTGCGCCTGATTGATGAAAATGTACGCCCAGCAACCGATGCTGACTACGCTTGGGCTGATATTGTCATTACCAGTGGCATGCACATTCAGCGGCCACAAATTTTAGAAATCAACGAAATTGCCCATCGTCACGGTAAACTCACTGCCCTTGGCGGGCCCTCGGTCTCCAGTTGTCCGGAATACTATCCCGATGTGGATATTCTCCACCTAGGGGAACTGGGGGATGCCACGGACAAGATGATTGCCTACTTTGATGAATACGGTAGCCAGCGTCCACCCCAGCAACTCATTTTTGCAACCACTGCTCGATTGCCCCTCAGTGAATTTCCTGTGCCGGCCTACCAGCATGTGCGCATGGAAAACTATTTCCTCGGCAGTATTCAGTTTTCCAGTGGCTGTCCCTTTCGCTGTGAGTTTTGCGATATTCCCGAACTCTATGGCCGCAATCCGCGTTTGAAAACGCCGCAGCAGATCCTCAAGGAATTGGACACAATGCTGGCCTCAGGGAATCCGGGGGCAGTCTATTTTGTGGATGATAACTTCATTGGCAATCGGCGCGCCGTGATGGAACTGCTGCCGCACCTCATTGACTGGCAAAAAGCCAATGGCTACCCGCTGCAATTTGCCTGCGAAGCAACACTGAATATTGCCCAAAGCCCAAAACTTCTAGAAATGATGCGGGAAGCCTATTTCTGTACGATTTTCTGTGGCATTGAAACGCCAGAACCTGAAGCCCTCCATGCTATCCATAAGGATCAAAACCTGAGTATGCCAATTTTACAGGCGGTGCAAACCCTCAATAGTTACGGCATGGAAGTGGTTTCTGGCATCATTATTGGCTTTGATACGGATACTCCACAAACCGGCGATCGCATCCTTGAGTTTATTCGCGCTTCCCACATCCCCACCTTAACGATTAACCTGCTGCACGCCCTACCCCGTACTCCCCTCTGGCGTCGCTTGGAAGCGGAAGGCCGCCTCAACCACGACGAAAACCGCGAGTCCAATGTTGAGTTCCTCATGCCCTACGAAGAAGTGGTAGAAATGTGGCGCCGCACTATCACGACTGCCTATGAACCGGAGTTTCTCTACCAGCGGTTTGCCTATCAAATGGAACACACCTATCCCAACCGCATTGCGGTGCCCAATAGTCCAGCTCGCCTCAGCCGTGAAAATATCCTGCGGGGACTGCGGATTATGAAAAATCTCCTCTGGCACGTGGGGCTTTGGGGGAGCTACCGCAAGACGTTCTGGAAACTGGCATGGCCTGCCCTGAAAAAAGGCCAAATTGAACAAGTGATCCACGTGGGTGTGGTGGGGCATCATCTAATTAACTTTGCCCAAGAATGTGCCCGCGGTGATGAAGCAGCCTCCTTCTATGCCCAACGGCTACGCCCAAAAAACACAACACCTAGCTCCCCCAAACCTGCCATCAAGTTGCCAGTCAAACTGCGTTAAGGCTTCTCGCAGAATGCCCCCTCCCTAGGGTGAAGTACTTTATTTACTTTACAGCTATATGATAAAATTCCTAGCCTAAATTAAAATTATATTCATCCATGTGCCCAATGTGCGATATCCCCTATGGCTGACCTCCCTTCCCCTGAGTTGCTCACCCACGTTGCCGAGTATTTTAAAGTGCTGTCGGAACCAAGTCGCCTGCAAGTGCTCTGTGCCCTCAAACAAGGGCGGCGCAATGTCTCGGAGATTATTCAAGAGACTGGGTTGGGGCAGGCCAATGTCTCAAAGCACTTGAAAACCCTTGCCCAGGCTGGCCTGGTGCACCGACAGCCCCAAGGGGTTACTGTCTATTACGAAATTGCTGACCCCACCATTTTTCCGCTGTGTGATTTGGTCTGTCAGCGGCTGAGGCAGCGTATTGAGGAGCAATCCCAAGTCGTCAAGGAATTGGTGAATAATTTCTCCTAGGCGCCCTGCCGCAATATGCGAGAATAGTTCGTAGGTCTTGATGAGTATGTCCTCTGCGGCTCAGCCCTAGCATTCAACAATGACGAAATATGTTTTTGTGACCGGCGGTGTTGTCTCCAGTATTGGTAAGGGAATTGTTGCCGCCAGTCTGGGACGGCTGCTGAAATCGCGGCAGTATTCTGTGTCTATTCTCAAGCTTGATCCCTACATCAATGTCGATCCGGGCACGATGAGTCCCTTCCAGCACGGGGAAGTGTTTGTGACCGACGATGGGGCGGAAACGGATTTGGACTTGGGGCACTACGAGCGTTTTACCGATACACCCATGTCCCGCCTCAATAGCGTCACGACGGGATCCATTTACCAAGCAGTGATTAACAAAGAGCGACGCGGTGACTATATGGGGGGAACAGTGCAGGTGATCCCCCACATTACGAATGAGATTAAAGAACGTATTTTACGGGTGGCTAAGGACAAAAACCCCGATGTGGTGATTATTGAAATTGGGGGAACCGTTGGCGATATTGAGTCGCTACCCTTTCTAGAGGCCATCCGCCAGTTTCGCACAGAGGTGGGGCGGCACCATGTGCTGTTTATGCATGTGACTTTGGTGCCTTGGATTCCCTCGGCAGGGGAAATGAAAACAAAACCCACCCAGCACTCAGTGAAGGAGTTGCGCTCCATTGGTATTCAGCCGGATATTCTCATCTGCCGTTGCGATCGCCCCCTGGTACCGGGCATTAAGGAAAAGCTCTCCCAATTCTGTGATGTCCCTGTGGAATGCGTCATTCCCTCGCCGGATGCAAAAAGCATCTATGAAGTGCCCCTGCTGCTTGAGCGCGAAGGCCTTGCGACCCAAGTTCTCAATCTGTTGAACCTGGAACAACGGCAGCCGGATCTCAGTCAGTGGCAAGCCCTTGTGGAGCGGCTCTACGGTTCCCATAGGCCGCTGGAGGTGGCGATCGTCGGTAAATACGTACGCCTCAGTGATGCCTATCTTTCGGTGGTAGAAGCCCTGCGCCATTCAGCGATCGCCCTAGACCAAGAGCTGCGTATCCGCTGGGTCAACTCCGAAGAACTGGTTGAAAATGGTGTTGAAACTGCCCTCAGCAACGTTGGAGCCATCGTTGTGCCGGGAGGCTTTGGCATTCGGGGGGTCGAAGGGAAAATTGCTGCCATTCAATATGCCCGTGAGCAGGGAATCCCCTTTTTGGGGCTGTGCTTGGGAATGCAGTGTGCCGTCATTGAGTGGGCACGCCATATTGCCGGTTTAGAAAATGCCAACAGTGCTGAGTTCGATGCCAATACGCCCCACCCAGTGATTCACCTATTGCCGGAACAGCAGGATATTGTCGATTTGGGGGGAACAATGCGCTTGGGGCTGTATGCCTGCCGCCTAGCCCCCCATTCATTGGCGGAAAAACTCTACGGCGAAACCGTCATCTACGAGCGCCACCGCCATCGCTATGAGTTTAACAATGCCTATCGCAACCTCTTTTTGGAAACGGGCTATCAAATTACGGGCACCTCTCCCGATGGCCGCTTGGTAGAAATTATTGAGTATCCAGCGCACCCCTTCTTTATTGCAGTGCAGTTTCACCCCGAGTTTCGTTCCCGTCCCAATGCACCCCATCCTCTCTTTTACGGCTTGCTGGCCGCCGCCGCTAAAAATTCTAATCGTGATCATCCACAGTTAGTCCCCAGCTTCTAGAGGTTGGCAGCCCTGAGTACGGGCGATCGCAACAAAGCTAGCTATCGCCACAAAGAATGAGAGAGTATCCAGCCCACTAGCAGCAGAATAATTGCGAATCACCTCATGAAACTCCTCCATTTTTTCCAGTGATGCCCCTCTGGTCGAGGGCGTAACTCATCGTGGAAATTTCTACCCCAAATCCCTGGGCATGGTTGATGAAACGGTTATCGGGGTGTGGGGCGACGTCTGCCGCTAGGGCCTCCCATCCAGTTTCCAAGGACGACGGGGGACCACCTGGGCACTCAGCGGTCTCGCTTCAGCCAGCGATGGAGGGTGGCGCAATTCACCTGACAGATTCACCTGACAGATTTGAGTGGCCTCATTGGTTTTGCCACCTTGCTTGAGGGAGCAGACAACTCCCTTTCGTCAGTGAAGCTATCGCTCAGCTTCTTTAGGGATATTGAGGAGGCGTTAGGGGTCATCTGTTTCTCTTTGCAATGTGTCACTCGCTTTCGAAATAGTTATTTTCCCTCCCATCTCAAGAACCTACCGTATGCTGATTTCTCTCAAAATGATGTTTCCTGCCCCACTGGTGGCGACAATTTGGCGATCGCGCCCAAACAAGGCACAGCCGACTTGCAATGACCGTCCGATAGGAGCGGCACAATGGGCATGGATATAGGCAGTGGCCCGTTGATCAATGCGGTGGGCAATGTGGCTGAGAATCTCAGGCAAGACGTGGGGAACCATTCTTTCCAAAAATTTGAGGGCAGCCTCAACCGTTGGCGCTTGCCACACCTGATGCAGCATCTCTAGGTCTAAACCGGCAAGGGCACAAAAGGCGGTGAGAATTTCTTGGCGAGCATCCGCCAGGTGGTGATGGGTATGGAAAATGCCCGCCGCAAGTTTAATTAATTTGCCGTGGTAACCCAAGAGAAGCAACTGTTGAACCTCGTAGTGGGCCGCTGCCACCAGCATTGGACCGAGCCAATTGGCAGTTTTCACGCAGCGGGAAGGGGGAATCTGGAGTTGTTGCGCCACTTGCAGGCCATTCTCACCAATGCAAAAGACAAGAGTGGAGGATTGAGCGGCTTTCTCGGCTAAGTCTTCGCGATAGCGGTCCAGTTGCTCCGGGGCAGTGAGGGGTTGGGCAATGCCGGTTGTCCCTAGGAGGGAAAGTCCCTCAACAATCCCAAAAGCAGCATTTGAGGTGCGCTCTGCCAAGTCCCGTCCTTGGGGTAGGACAATGGTGACAGCGATCGCCCGCTCTTTCGGACAGTAGAGCAACAGATTGGTGGTCAACAACAAACGGGCATAGCGATAGATTGCTGCCTTGCCCGTGGCGCGATCGCGCCCCACCCCAAAGCCCCCCTCAATCTGAATTTTGGGAGCCGTTACAGGGTCTTGCCAGCGCACCCAAGCCCAGATGGGGGTATAGCGGGTAAGATCAAGGGCGTCACTGGGTTCACTGTAGGTTATGGCCAAGGCCTGTTGGGCATCTAAGCAGGCTCCTTGGGCAATGGGTAGGGTTTCACAGCGATTGGGGCGTAGGAGGGCAAGGGTCACCTGTTGAGGACAGGCACCTTCTGTGAGACAGCGCAATGCCGCAACAGCCGCCGCCGTTGCAAAAACCGGTAGCGTATAACCCATGGGTGTTAAGGAGCTAAGTGAGCCAAACTGGCGCGAGCCGCTTCAGCAACTGCTGCCGCAGAGTCAGTGGCCAATTGTTCAAGAAGGGGGCGAACCTCTGGGGTACCAATTTGGCCAAGGGCGATCGCCAGCCGATGGCGGACTTGCCAATCAGGATACGCCACAAATGGCCGCAAGTACTCAATGCTTTCTGGTTGTTTGAGTTCACCCAACGAACCAATCGCCGCCAATTTTACCAATTCCTGGGGACTCTTGAGGGCTTCCGTGAGCAGGCCAACAGCAGCGGGGTTGCCGAGGGCACCCAGGGCGGCAATGATACTAAACTGCAACAGCCAATCGTTGGTACTGTGGTAGGCGGTTTCTAAATCTTCGAGGGCAAAGGGAACTTGCAAAGCAGCCATGGCATCCGCTGCGGCAGCACGGACATCGGTTTCGCTGTCATGGAGCAGGCGATCGCGCAACAGGTCATGGGCTTGATTGAGGTTAGTGTGCCCGAGGCTGGCGATTTGACTGACGGCAGCATAACGGACACGGGAATTTTCATCTTGGCTGAGGGGTTGAATCAGCCTAAAGGCATCCTGGGGATCCAGGCTGCGCAGTTGATTGATGCCGCGCAGGCGATCGCCCACATCCTCCGAGGTAATAAGTTCCTGAATTGCCGCTGGATCCACACCCACATTCTCCACCCAATTTCTTTTATCCTACTCGCTTACCCACAGAAAAGGGCAGAGCGATCGCAGCTTCGATGCCCTGCCCTCCACTTAGGAGTTGCTACTGGGTTGTGCGTTCTAGGCTTCCTTTTCAGCCTCCGCAATTTGCAGCATGGTCTTTAGAACGGAGTCGGGATTGAGGCTAATGGAGTCAATCCCTTGCGCCACCAAGAATTGGGCGAACTCAGGATAGTCACTGGGGGCTTGACCACAGATGCCAATTTTGCGTCCCTTGGCCTTTGCGGTTTGAATGGCTTGCGCCACCATGCGTTTGACCGCCTCATTGCGTTCATCAAACAAGTGGGCCACCAAGGCCGAATCGCGATCCAAGCCAAGGGTGAGTTGAGTGAGGTCATTCGAGCCAATGGAGAAGCCATCAAAGACCTCGGCAAAGGCATCCGCCAACACCACGTTACTGGGGAGTTCGCACATCACATAGACTTGCAGACCATTTTCCCCCTGCTTCAGCCCATGTTTAGCCATCTGCGCCAGCACTCGCCGCCCTTCATCTGGGGTGCGACAGAAGGGAATCATCAGGATCACGTTCGTCAGACCCATCTCATCGCGGACTTTCTTCATGGCGCGGCATTCCAGGGCAAAGCCTTCGGCATAGTTGGGGTCATAGTAACGAGAGGCCCCCCGCCAGCCAATCATCGGGTTTTCTTCATGGGGTTCAAACTGACGACCACCAATGAGATTGGCGTACTCATTGCTCTTGAAGTCGGACATGCGCACCACTACGGGCTTGGGATAAAAAGCAGCGGCGATCGCCCCAATGCCCTGGGCTAACTTATCAACGAAGTATTCCCCCTTATCGCTGTAGTTCTGGGTCAACTCAGCAATTTGCCGCTTTGCTGCCTCATCCTTCAGTTCATCGTAGTGCAGCAGCGCCAAGGGATGGGCCTGAATGTGGTTGGCAATAATAAACTCCATGCGTGCCAGGCCAACACCATCATTGGGAATCGCCGCCAAACTAAAGGCCTCCTCAGGGTTGCCCACGTTCATCAGGATTTGGGTGCGGGTACGCGGCAGCTTTTCGAGAGGGACTTCCGCCACATGGAAGGGCAGCAATCCCTGATAGACATGCCCCTCTTCCCCTTCTGCACAGGAGACCGTCACCTCTGCACCATTGGGGATTGTTTCTGTGGCATCACCACAACCAACAATGGCAGGAATCCCCAGCTCGCGGGCAATGATTGCTGCATGGCAAGTGCGTCCCCCCTGATCGGTGACAATGGCACTGGCTTTTTTCATGATCGGTTCCCAGTCAGGATCTGTGCGGTGGGTCACTAATACTTCCCCAGCTTGGAACTGATCGATATTCCTGACATTGAGGATGACGCGGGCACGGCCTTGGCCAATCATTTCACCGACTGCTCGACCTGTGGCGAGGAGCGTCCCTTTTTCTTCAAGATGATAGGTACGCAGGATGTTCGTGGCTTTTTGGGACTGGACTGTTTCGGGGCGGGCTTGGACGATAAAGAGTTCACCTGTCATGCCATCTTTTGCCCACTCAATGTCCATGGGTGTATAAGCACCCCGCAGGTCAGAGTAGTGCTCCTCAATGAGGCAAGCCCAGCGACCTAGGGTGAGGATTTCCTCATCGGTTAGGGCAAATTGTTTCCGCAGCCTCTCAGGTACCGGTTCATTGCGGGTCAGCTTTGTTCCACCGAGGTCATAGACCATGCGAATTTCTTTGGTGCCGAGGGCTTTTTTCAAAATGGGTCTATAGCCCGCCTTCAAGGTTGGCTTGAAAACTAAGTATTCATCGGGGTTGACGGCACCCTGGACAACGTTTTCACCAAGGCCATAGGCGGCAGTAATGAGAGCCGTGTCCTTAAAGCCTGTTTCTGTGTCAATGGAGAACATCACCCCAGAGCAGGCCAAGTCAGAGCGCACCATTTTTTGCACTCCCACGGACAACGCCACATTGAAGTGATCAAAGCCCTTGATCTGGCGGTAGGAGATTGCCCGATCCGTAAACAGCGACGCAAAGCAGCGATGACAGGCATCGAGAACGCCCTTGAGGCCATGGACATTGAGGTAGGTTTCCTGCTGACCGGCAAAGCTCGCATCGGGCAGATCTTCAGCGGTAGCACTGGAGCGAACCGCCACGTCCGTATTCGGACCATAGCGATCGCACATTTTTTGGTAGGCGGCAGCAATCGCATCCGTCAATTCCGGGGGAAACGGAGTATGTAAAATTAGCGAGCGAATCGTCTGACCCACGCGGTGGAGTTCTGTTACATCCTCAACATCAAGGCCTTCGAGGAGCCGCCGCAGTTGCGTCTCAAGATTTCCCGCTTGAATAAAGTAACGATAGGCATAGGCGGTTGTTGCAAAACCATCGGGGACATTAATACCTTTGGGAGTGAGTTGTTGGAGCATTTCCCCCAAGGAAGAGTTCTTGCCCCCCACCAGTGGCAGGTCTTTGCAGCTCAAGGCATTGAGTTCTAAAACAAATGCTGTTTCCCGATTTGTTATTTCACTGGTTGGTCTAGGAATAGATTGAGTCATTGTTATGCTCCTAAAGATTTAAGTTGCATTGATGGTGCCCTTTGCTGTTCTATGGGGATGCAACAGCAGTGCTTGAGCGGTTAAAGTTTTGAGGGGTTTTGGCTCCCCTTGCTATCGTGAATCTCTCAATTACCTAACTGCACGCAATTCCCAAGTCCTAATCATCCGTTGACAAAGAGAGGCTGCTCAGATACTGAGTAAAGTAGGCAATACATTGCCACCGGTCACTTGATAGACCTTGATAGACAACCTTTACAGAGGGTGTCATCTGCACGGTAGGGAAATCCCTGTTGCCCTATATCTCCATTCTGAAACAGAAAAATTGGCTTTGTCTGTGGCTTAACAATCCCTTAAATTCGTTAGCAGTCCAAATCGCGATGGGTAAAGGGCCTGGCATTGGCACCGCTATAGGTGGCCACAATGTGGCCGTTTCCCACCAGTTGATATTTGTAGGTCACTAATCCCTCTAGCCCCACGGGTCCTCGGGGCGGTAATTTGTGGGTACTGATACCGACTTCGGCACCAAAGCCGTAGCGGAAGCCATCGGCAAAGCGGGTGGAACAATTGTGAAAGACACCCGCCGCATCCACTTCTTGGAGAAAACGAGCGGCGGCGGCGGCATCCTCAGTGACAATGGCTTCCGTGTGACCGGAGCCGTAGGTGGCAATGTGATCCAGGGCGGCATCGAGATCGGGCACGACTTTGATGGCGAGGATCAAATCGCAATATTCTGTGGCCCAGTCGGCTTCACTGGCAAGGCTCATGGGTACGAGGTCGCAGGCGATCGCGTCCCCCCGTAGCTCAACGCCTGCCTGTTGCAAGGCAGCAGCCACTTTGGGTAAAAATGCCTCGGCAATATCGCGGTGAACAAGGAGGGTCTCAATAGCGTTACAGGCGGCAGGATACTGGGTTTTGGCGTCGAGGGTAATGGCGATCGCCTTTTCAAGATCCGCTGCCCGATCCACATAGAGATGACAAAGACCATCGGCGTGGCCCAGCACGGGAATCCGCGTATTGTTCTGGATATAACGCACAAATTCATTGGAACCTCGCGGAATGATGAGATCAACCCACTGATCCAATTGCAGCAGTTCGCTGATTTCCGATCGCTGCGTCAGGAGGGCGATCGCCCCCGCGGGCACTGCCGACTTCTCTAGGCCCCTATGAATCGTCTGCATAATCGTTTGGCAAGAGCGACTGGCCTCCTGTCCTCCCTTGAGAATGGCGCCATTCCCTGATTTAATCGCCAAGGAAGCTATCTGCACGACTGCATCAGGGCGCGCCTCAAAAATCACCCCTAGCACCCCAAGGGGACAGGTGACGCGACTGAGAATGAGCCCCGTATCCAATTCTCGATGGAGTTGACGCTGGCCAAGGGGATCCGGGAGAGCAGCCACTTGACGTACGCCAGCGATCGCCGCCGCTAGTTTACTGGGACTCAATTCCAGGCGAGCATAGAGCGAGGCATTGAGCTGATTGGCCTTGGCTTGCTCACAATCGGCAGCATTGGCCGCCAGAATCTCCTCCCGCGCCTCCTCAAGGGCACAGGCCACCTGTTCCAGGGCCCCATTGCGGGCAGCCGCATCGAGCGTGGCCAGCAGACGCGCCTGCTCATGAACTTCTTTGACCCGTTGCACGAGGGGAGAATTGGTCATAGGGGTTGTCAATTCCAAAGACACATCAGGAGAAATCCTTAAGGGCGATCGTACGCCAAATTGTCCCGCACTTGTGGTAGGTTAACGGCAATTGCATTGCCCTAGAATTGGCCAAAAAACAGGTTCAGGAGGATCATGCGAATTCTATTTGTTGCTGCTGAGGCGGCACCACTGGCGAAAGTGGGAGGCATGGGAGATGTGGTTGGCTCTCTGCCCAAGGTGTTACGCCGCATGGGACATGATGTGCGCATTTTTATGCCCTATTATGGCTTCTTGCCCGATAAGGTGGAGATTCCCAAGGACCCCATCTGGATTGGCCATGCCATGTTTCAGACATTCCATGTCTATGAAACCGTGTTGCCGGGGTCGGATGTTCCCCTTTACCTTTTTGGCCATCCCTGCTTTAATCCCCGCCGCATCTACTACGGTGAGGATGAGGACTGGCGGTTCACCTTTTTTGCCAATGGGGCAGCAGAATTTGCTTGGAACTACTGGAAACCCCAAATTATCCATTGCCACGATTGGCACACGGGCATGATCCCCGTCTGGATGCATCAGGATCCCGACATTACCACCGTGTTTACGATCCATAACTTGGCCTATCAAGGACCTTGGCGGTGGCGCCTAGAGCAAATTACTTGGTGTCCGTGGTACATGCAGGGCCATAATACAATGGCGGCAGCGTTGCAGTATGCCGATCGCGTCAATACCGTTTCGCCCACCTACGCCGAACAGATTAAAACCCCTGAATATGGCGAAAAATTGGAGGGATTGCTATCGTTTATTAGTGGCAAACTCTCTGGCATTCTCAATGGTATTGATACTGAGCTTTTTGATCCCAGTAGCGATCGCGCCCTTGCCCAAAACTACACCGCAGATACCCTAGAGCGGCGTAGGGCCAACAAAATTGCTCTCCAGGAAGAATTAGGACTCGAGGTGAACTCCGGCGCTTTCTTGGTGGGGATGGTCAGCCGCCTGGTGGAGCAAAAGGGGCTGGATCTATTGATTCAAATTTTAGATCGCTTTCTTGCCTATACCGATAGTCAGTTTGTCCTCTTAGGGACGGGCGATCGCTACTACGAAACCCAGATGTGGCAAATTGCCTCACGGTTTCCGGGGCGCTGTAGTGTGCAGTTGCTCTACAGTGATGTCCTGTCGCGCCGCATCTATGGCGGTGCCGACGCCTTCATTATGCCGAGTCGCTTTGAACCCTGTGGCATTTCCCAGATGATTGCGCTGCGCTATGGTTGTGTGCCGATTGTCCGCCGCACCGGTGGCCTTGTGGATACCGTCTCCCACCACAACCCTGAGCAGCAAACCGGAACGGGCTACTGCTTTGACCGCTATGAGCCCCTTGACTTTTACACCTGTCTAGTGCGGGCATGGGAAGGGTATCGCTACAAACGGGAGTGGCATGCCCTCCAGCAGCGGGGTATGCGCGAGGACTTTAGCTGGACAAAATCGGCACTCGCCTACAATGCTCTTTATAATTCCATCTATGGCTTGCCGCCGGAAACCATGCCCAATCCTAGTCCAACGCTGGTACCGGCAGTGACCTAGTCATTAACATCGTGACTATATCGTGGCTAGGCAATGTGTGGTGATTATTGCCTACGAGTACATTGACCCCCTCTGGCAGCCCCTACCCGATCCCCAAGTGTGGGGACAGGAGATTGACCACTGGGTACTGGATGTGGAGGCCTCCCGCCCACAGTTGCGGTACTGGTTGCAGCGGCTAGTGCCTGGGTATTGGCTCTTGCAGCAATTAAGTGCCCTTGGCCAAACGGTGATGGAAGTGAGCGATCGCCTGCGGCAACTAGAGACAGCAGGGATGACTGTGATTGCCCTCGCTGAAGGCTACGTTAGCGATCGCCCCCCCGCTGGTGATCAACTCTTGTCCCTCTGGGATCAGGTGAAGCAGCAACTCCACCGGCAAACCCTCTGCCACAACCACGCTCGTCATCGTCTCAAGCACCGTCCGCCGCCGGGTCGTGCCCCCTATGGCTATCGCCGAGGCAAAGAGCACTATGTGATTGATCGAGCGGCAGCCGTTGTCGTCAAGGATTTTGTTGAGCATTTTCTCCTCTATGGCTCCCTCAGTGCAGCGGTGCGCTTTATTGCCCACACTCACCACAAGCGGATTAGCGTAGCCACAGGTCGGCGCTGGCTGACCCACCCCGTCTATCGCGGCCATCTTTACTACCAAGGAAAAACGGTAATTCCCCAAACCCATGCCCCCCTGATTACGCCCGATGAAGCGGCTCAGGTGGATCGGCTGTTGCGGCGCCAACGCTCTCTGCCCCGTCGTAGTGCCAGTGCTCCCCATCCTCTGGCGGGATTGGTGATTTGTCGCCAATGTCAGCAACGCTTTGGTCGGACTCAGGTGCAGCCCTATCGCCAACCCAGCCAATATGCCTATTTGCGTCCCCTCCACTGTCCCCTTTCCCCAAAGTGTCGCAGCATTCCCTACAACGCTGCCCTAGCTGCTGTCATTGATCAAATTGGCGAACGCCTGCCGCCGGCGATCGCTCAACTTTGCCTACCGTCGTCAACCCTCACCGCCGAAATTGCAGCTATTGACAAGCAACTGCAACAACTGACTGCACTAGAAGGCCAAGGTCTCTTGGATGCGGAAACAGCTCAACTGCGCCGCTATAAACTGGCTGGGGAGCGGGCACGAATTGAGGCACAGCAGGCACAACTGCCCCCTAGCAACCTCTTGCAACTCGCGGTTACCCTCAGTCAGCCTCAATTTTGGTACCAACTCTCAGCCGCAGAGCAACGCTTTTATCTACGGGAGTTTTTACAGGCCATACAGGTCACCAGCCGCCCCCCACAGCCTTGGTCTGTCCATTTACAATTTATTTGGGAATCTGCTATTGGCAGTGCCCCTTAACCATTTCCAGTGCCCCGTTGGGCTGAAGAGCTGAAATGGGCAGGGTGGCTTATAGATTAGGTTATAGGTATAGATAAATAAAAAACAGCCATAAGAAATCGCAGGTATAAGGACTTATGACGATTGAACTCAGCGATCGCCAAAAGCAAATTCTGGGCGCTACGATTAACCATTACATTGCTACGGCGGAACCCGTCGCCTCAAAGGCGATCGCCACCGAATACAACCTCAACGTCAGCCCAGCCACCGTGCGCAATACGATGCTGCTCCTCGAGAAAAGCGGCCTGCTTTACCAGCCCCACACCTCCGCAGGGCGAGTGCCCTCCGATTCTGGCTATCGCGTTTATGTGGATGAACTGATCCAGCCTATTCCCGATATAGCTCGCAAAGCTGAGAGTCTCTTGAGTGAGCGATTTATTTGGAGACAACAACGTCTTGAGGTGATCTTGCGGCAAGCAGCGCAGTTACTTTCGGATCTCAGTGGCTACATTACGCTCATTACGCTGCCTAATGCTTTGGAGCGACAAATTCGGGTGATTCAACTGGTCGCTTTGGATTCGCAGCAGGTGATGGTCATTCTGGTTCTCGATACCTACGAAACCCAATCAGCGCTCATTCAATTGGAGCAGGGGGAAGAAGACCCTGAGCTACGGGAGCGTACCCTACAGGTACTGACCAACTTTCTCAATCATCAGTTGCAGGGGCGATCGCTGGTGGAACTCAGTGCCATTGACTGGCAAAAACTGGATTTGGAGTTTCAAACCTACAGCCAGCAGCTTCAGGCCCTACTGCGGCAGTTGAGGGATCGCTACAGCCACCAGGGCACCGCCTTTGTCATCAGTGGCCTTGCGGATCTCCTCCAGCAGCCAGAATTTTCCCAAGTGGAGCAGGTACAAATGCTGCTGCATCTTCTCGAAGACCAACAGGATCAACTAGCTCCCTTGATCACTACCGATAGCCAAGCCCCCTCCCAAGTGCAAATCCGCATTGGCAGTGAAAATACCCTAGCACCGATGCAATGCTGTACCTTGGTCTATTCCTGCTACTGCTATGGGGACTCTCCCGTAGGCAGTATTGGCATTCTAGGGCCGACGCGGATGCCCTATGCACGGATTATTCCCCTAGTGGCCACAGCGGCAGACTATTTGACAGAGCAGGTGAGTTGCCGCAGGTAACAAAACCTACGGCTGCGGTCACAATAAGCTTTTCTTTTTCAAGAAGAAAATATTTTGGCAAGTTTGATAGTATGGCAGAGCTGTCCGGGTTGTCGTACGCCATTTCCAGGTACTGACTCGCAATACTTCCCAGCCCTCGCAGCTTTCTATCCTCCTTAAGTCGCTTGGATGTAGTTGGCTTCTGTGCATGCTACCGCTGATCAATCTTTGCGGCGTAGTGGCCCATGTCGCCCCCTAGAATCGTCAATCGCTTATTGTGCCAAAAAGCAACAAAGTCCACACGATATCAGGGCAGAGGATGCCTTCAGTGAGGGCCAGTCTGCCTGAAAATACCAGTGGATGCAAGCTTGGGGTATGAGCACTGGAATTTGTGCCAACGGCATCTGATGACAAGGAGATTTTTCAGAGTTACCACTTTTTGCCGGGTCTCTCGTTGTGCGTTCATCGGCTCCTTGCTTCGGGTCCTTAGGGCCTTAGGTCCATTGCTTGTAATTTTTACTGCCCTATAGCTATCTATTGGGGAAGCTCCAAAGCTTAATCTCTAGGCACCAGAGGTCCCTACTCCCTAGAGTGAGGAGAGAGAGCATGCTACTAAAACTGTGAAGTGATTGCCACGTAACCAACGCAATCTACTTGTGGCTCTATCATACACAATAGACTAGTGGGAGTATTGCCAAAACACTTGGAGCGATTGAAATGCCGACACCCGCCTTGCTGGTTCTCGCCGATGGTTCAGTCTTTCGCGGTTTTTCCTTTGGGGCACCGGGGACAGCCATTGGGGAGGTGGTCTTTAATACCGGCATGACGGGTTATCAAGAGGTGCTTACCGACCCTAGTTATTATGGTCAAATTGTGACATTCACCTACCCTGAGTTGGGCAATACGGGAACCACCCCCGAAGACGATGAATCCGATCGCCCCCAAGTGCGCGGTGCTGTTGCTCGCAATATCTGTGATATTCCCAGTAACTGGCGATCGCAACAATCGTTACCTGATTACCTCAAAGCCCATCGAATTCCTGCGATTTATGGGATTGACACCCGCGCCCTCACCCGCAAAATTCGCACCGTCGGTGCCATGAATGGCGGCATTTCCACAGAAATCCTTGACCCCGTTGAACTGCTGCAAAAAGTCCTTGCCGCCCCCAGTATGCAGGGACAAAACCTAGCGAAAGTGGTGACCACCCGCACCCCCTATGAATGGACAGAGCCAACGCCCGCCGCCTGGGAATTTCGTCCGCAAACCGCTACCGAAGAGCCACCCTTGACGGTTGTGGCCATTGATTTTGGCGTGAAGCGCAACATTCTCCGTCGCTTGGCCAGCTATGGCTGCCGTGTGATTGTTGTGCCGGCGGATACGCCAGCGGAAACGATTCTCAGCTATGACCCCGATGGCATTTTCCTTTCCAATGGCCCGGGCGACCCGGCGGCAGTTCAGGAAGGCATTGAAACCACGCGCAAATTACTAGGGGCGCAGCGGCCCATGTTTGGCATTTGTTTAGGGCATCAGTTGTTGGGACTCTCCTTGGGAGCAGAAACCTTCAAGCTGAAGTTTGGTCACCGGGGGTTGAACCAGCCCGCTGGCCTGACACAGGAAGTGGAAATTACCAGCCAAAACCACGGCTTTGCTATCACCGCAGAATCCCTTGCCCAAACTCCCGTAGAGATTACTCACTTTAACCTCAATGACAAAACCGTTGCGGGTTTGAAGCACCAAACATTGCCAATTTTCTCGGTGCAGTACCACCCGGAGGCCAGCCCTGGCCCCCATGATGCCGATTATCTCTTTGGCGAGTTTGTAGCGCAAATGCGTGCCTATCGTCAACAACATCCCCGCCGCCAATGAAAGGGCGATCGCTCACCCCCTATCTCTTTCTTGCCCCTGCCTTGGGGTTGCTCACACTGACGGTCTTTTGGCCAGCCCTACAGGCTTTTTTCCTCAGTTTCACCCGCTATGAAACCGATCTCCTGAGCCCCCCCGTGTGGGTAGGAGGGGCCAATTTTGCGCAGTTGTGGCGCGATGGCGTCTTCTGGAAAACCTTGGGCAATACTTTTCTCTATCTAGTGGTGGTGGTGCCAATTCTGGCGATCGCTCCCCTACTGCTGGCAATTCTCGTCAATCAACCCCTGCGGGGCATCCACTGGTTTCGTGCGGCCTACTACAGCCCCGTAATTATCTCAATGGTGGTGGCGGGGATTGCCTGGCGCTGGCTCTATGCCCCCAATGGCCTCTTAAATCAACTGGTACAGGGTCTGCATCTGCGGGATACCCCCATTCCTTGGCTGACGAGTCCGCGCCTCGCTCTCTTTAGTGTCATGGCTGTTACCGTCTGGAAAGGCTTGGGCTACTACATGGTGATCTATCTAGCGGGACTTCAGGGGATTAGCGGTGAACTGTACGAAGCGGCGGCGATCGATGGCAGTGACGGCTGGCAACAGCATTGGGATATTACGCTGCCACTGATGCGCCCCTATATTCTGTTGGTGAGTATTATCTCAGCAATTTCTGCCACCAAGGTCTTTGAAGAAGTCTATGTCATGACCCAGGGGGGTCCCCTCAATAGCTCCAAAACCATTGTTTATTACATCTACGAGAATGCCTTTCAGCGCTTAGAGGTGAACTACGCCTGTACGATGGGGCTGATTTTATTCCTGTTTATCCTGTCTTTGTCCCTCTTAAATCTCAAGCTTGGTCGCCAGGTGGAAATGCCCCTTAACTAACCACCTGCATGCCTTGAATCAACCATTGATTGCCGCGACGGATAAAGGTATAAATGACCCGGTAGGGATCGCTATAGGAAATATCAGTGCGCAGGGTTCCCTGTTCATAGAAACGGGCATCCTCGTTGACTTCTGCCAACACCTCCACACGATCGCTCCTTTGGAGGCGGACTTCCTTCACTTCTAAGTTCTTTAGGGTATAAACCCAATAGCTGCCCTCGGACTTTAAGCCCTGTGCCCGCGATCGCCAGCGGCTGAGTTCTGGCTCCGCCAAAATCGTTGTTAGTTTGTCCACCTCAAATGGTCGCCCAAGGGCTTGGGCTTTAATTTGCTGCCAAGTGTGGAGGCGATCGCGCGCCATCTCTGGTGTTAAAGTGATGGCTAAGGTCGTCGGTTGTGGCGTTGGGGTCGGCGTTGCCACAGGAGTTGGTGCCGGTGTCACCGGCGGCGGGGGGGCTTCAGCGGTTTTGGCGGGCCAATAGACTTTTGCCAACGCCCCTAAACCCACAAGAACCACTCCTGCACCCATCCAAAACCAAGTCTGACGTTTTTGGGCGCAACGGTTTCGAGGGCTGCGCCGTTTGCGAGGCGATGGTTGGGGCATCGATGTCCCCGTTGCAGTTGCAGAAGGGGTAAAAGCCGATGCCGAAAGGCCCTGACCCAGCCGACTCTGATCCTGCAACGGTAACGTTTCCGCTGTGAAGGAGAGGGGAGGGGGCACGGCCACCGTTGGTCTGATCACTTCAGGGAGCGCAGAGGCAGTGGTCGCAGGGGGTTCAGGGGCAATGGAGTCCTCACTGAGAGCCTCTAGATAGGTTTGGACATTGGCATCAGCAAAGTAAGCCTCCAAGGCCACGGGTGTTTCCCCCAAGTCCCGAAATGCAGGATAAATTTCCTCCGTGAGCCATTGTGTGGTGTAGTAATAAAGCCCCGGCAGTCGATCGCCAGCCTCACCGGCATGACGGCGGATAAAGTCCAGAGTCGGTTGATCTTGGCTGTGGTCAAGAGCTGCCAAGGCCTCGGTGGGCTGTCCCAAAAGCAGCAAGCAACTGGCAAGTTCAAGATAGACGTCTTGATGGGGGAGCAGCTGCTGCAATAAATCCTTGGCCCGACAAATATAGCTCGGCTGCAGTTCATGCACTCCCCGTGCTACCAAGGCATGTACCGCAAGGTAGGTGGCCACCGCTGAGGGACGCCGCGATTCCCGTTCAAAGAGTTCCTGTTGTTCTGCCACGGTAAGATGGCTGCGCAGTTGCAAAATAAATTTCAGAAAATCCTCAACTGTTAGTCCTGAGCGATCGTCACCGCGCCCCTCAATGCCCCCGCGCTCACTCAGCATTTGCCGCAGCAATAAAATACCCCGCTGCCGATTCGCACTATCGGACAAAGGCAGTGCCAGTAATTCCAGAATGCGGTAGGGACGCAGCCGATTCAGTTCCGTCTGAAACTGCTCCTGGAGCTCGGGAAACAAATTTACCCGCTGAAGTACCTGGAGACCGGCTTCTAGCTGAGAGGCGGCTGATTCATAGGACTGCCGCTGCCATTCCTCCCGTCCCAATTCCAGATAGGCCAAAGCCACAGTGAGGGTAATGTCGGCAACGGCGGCAGGGGAAGTGTAGGGGCGATTGCGCTCAAAAACATCCTTTTTAAGAAAGGCGTCTCCCAGGTTGACAACTTGGGCATAATTTCCTAGTTCATACAGCAGTAGGAGTGCCCCCGACAATTGCTCATCACTAATTTCAATGTGGGGAGTGGTGGCATCGGGATCCAACTGGGCAATCAAATCATCGGGATCAACGGTACGGCAGTGGCGATCGTAGGCATCGCGCTGCTCCGGTTCTCGCAAAACTGCATAGGCCTGCTCAATGAGTTCGCGACGGGTGGCAACTGTGGTGGGGGAGTGCTGATGGGTAGGGAGCTGCAACAGCCGGTCCCGAAAGGCCTGCTCAATTTGCTCCGGCGTTGCCTGAATAGGCACACCCAACACTTGGTAATAATCGAGGGGAATGCGCACCTGAACCCAAACCTTTATAGGATGAACCCGTCTATCAACGATGACAGCACACTCACGTGCAGCCAATAGCAACAGAGAGCCTTTGCCAGCAGTGACTCAACGTTTAGAAATAACAGGGAATAGTGTTCCCCCCAAAAGGGAGTATCAAGCGTTTTAGGGTATCACAATTTCTGTCCCTCAGTGCAACTCTGAGGAGAGACGGGGTGGCTTAACCGCGTACTTTTGCTGTAAAGCCAGAGGCCTTAAATTGTTCTAAGTGCAAAGGCTCTGGTTGGTTGTAGGGTACACTAATGCGAATTTCAAACTCGCTAATGCCGGGTGGAATGACATCAATTGCACCGACCCGAGTGCGGTTTTGCAACACTGGATTACCATTGGCATCGTAGATGCGGCCAAAGACATCGGCATCTACTACCGTTTTGCCGGATTTATTCTCTGCTTTACCAGTAATCAGGTAGCAGTTGGCCTTGAGGGTGGTACCCCCGGGTGTGACTGAACCTTCACCAATTTCTGGCGGACATTTGTGGTAATTCAGGTCAAAGAGCCGCACTTGAATACCAGCGATCGCCGGCAGTGTGGCAAGACTTGACCAGCACAGGACACTCAGGAGCAGACACACCACGCCTCGCCGCAGATATCCCACAAACCGATTTGCACCCATGGTCATTGCTCAGCACATCAATACGTCCCCATTATCCCACAGTGGTCAAAATCCACAGATCAACAGCTCCCAGGAGCAGCGTCAAGAGAGCCAAAATACCATACATCCAAGGTTGAGCCAGGGGCTTAATGATGTCTGTGGGCAATCCCGTATGGGCTTCAATGGCACGCATCATTTGGGCAAACCCCGCCACGCGCATGGGCAAAAGATAGCCCTGACCTGTGGCAGTCACCAGATAATAGACCAAGCCCCCTTGGCTGGTACTACGGGGTTGAAGCCCTTGGATGTCTGACCAAGTGAGTTGCCACTGCCGCCGCAGGAAGGGGGGAACCCAACGGGGATAGGTGAGGCGGATTCCCACAGCATCGAGTTCTACCCGTTGACTCAGCGCCCCCCAGAGGAACACACCCCCGAGGGCGATCGCCCCCCAAAGCAGCCGGGGTGAAACGGGAGCCGCCGTCTGGGTCGCCAAAAAGGGTAGGGGAAGCGTGAGTGCACCATAGAGGGCAGTGAGTGTTCCAGAAATCAGGGGCGAGGTTTTGAAGCAGAGGGGTTCAGTCATTGTCGGTGCCTCAAGGGGTCATCATCATGCATCAATAGAATAACCAAGTGGCAAAGGCATATTTCGTCCCCTGAACCACGGGCAAGGCGGCATGGGGATGGGTGTAGTAGGCGGGAAAGACAACAATATCCCCGGTTCGGGGGGTGATCTTTACCCCTTGGCGATCAAAATAGGTTTCTCCCCCTTGGAAGTCCTCATTGAGATAGCCGACAAGACTCACATCCCGGGTCGGGATTCCCTGGGCTAGTTCCATTTGCCGACTGCCCAGCAATAGGTTGTCCACGTGGCGGCGATAGCCCTCCCCCACCCGATAGCGCAGGACCGAGAAGTTTTCAATTTCAGGAAAGCGAATTCCATAGTGCTGGTAGAGGACGATTTGAATTGTTTGCGTGGCCTGGAGAAGCATCTGCCGCACCATTGCCTGTTGGGGGTCTTGGGGATCAAAGCGGAGCAAACTGCCGCCGCGCACTGAGCGATCGACTGTCCCCATGAGAATTTGCGCATCCTCAAACCCCACCTTCTCAGCTGTAGCAATCACCTGCTGACAGTGATGAACCGGAATTAAACGCTGGAAAAGGAGAATGTCACCCCCCAAGTCAAGAATTTGCAGTGGTGCGGTACTCATAGGGACTGGTTATTTCTAGGATTCAGTCTAGGGAAGGCGCACTAGCAACGGCACTTTGCTCTGAACATTGCCACTCACTATCACCTCTTGGCGATCAAGCCACCCTTTTGCCCGCTGGCCCTGAACTTGAATGTGGGGATTGCTCTGGCGGTAAAAGACTCCCCCTTGGGCTTCAACTTCCTGCTGGGGAATCCGCCAAATCAGTTGAGCTGTGCGTAGTTGGGCATTAGGGCGCTGGATGTCCACCTGACCGCGAGCTTCTAGCCGCTGTTGGGGAATCCACCAATTGAGGCGTTGGGCACGCAGTTGTGACTGTTGCGGTTGGCTATTGATTTGGACATTGTCAAAGATGGCGCGCTTTTCAGCAATCAGGAAGACACCACGATTGGCCTGCCCTTCAATGCCTTGGCTGGGATAGCTGACCCGCAGGGGGCGATCGCTCACCAATTGCTGTTGGGGAATTAACCAGTGCACCGTTTCTCCTGCAATGCGTAGAGCAGGGTTAGGAAGCTGCACTCGGACATCCCCCTCCAGCGTGACTCGTTGATCGCTAATTGACCAGATGGCCCTTTGGGCTTGCAGCCGCTGCCCTTGGCGATCGCCCGCCACAGCGACGACTGTGACCCCCCCTTGACCGATCACCCCTGCCAACAGTCGATTGGTCTGCTGCTGCCACACTAAACTTTCTGTCTTGAGCCGCAAATCCTTGGCCTCCTTGGCGGCCGCGCTCACCTGAACGGTATCGAGGGCCCGCAGTTCTTGACGTTGGCTATCGGCTTCGAGGCGCTTAGCCGTCACGGTCACTTGGGGATAGCGGGCCTGCAGGTTTTTCTGGGCAATGAGTACCCCGCGATCGCCCTGCCAAACCAATTGATCGGCAATAATCGTCCCCTTTTGCTGCAGATCAGTGACGGTGGTGCGACCTTCAACCCAAAGTTGGCCCTCCCGCTGCCGCACATTGACTGCCTTGGCCTGCACCTTGTAGGTGGTTTTACCCTCTGCCTTTAATTCCCCGGTTAGATTTTGAATCTCCAATTGCTGGCGATCGTCATCGCGATAGCGCGCCCCGGCCGCCTGCAACAACCAGAGGAGTTGGCCTTTAGCGTTGGTTTGCCGCAGGGTCAGATGTTGCAGCTTGACATCACCCGTGATTTCTGGTTCTGGAGATGACTCCTCCCCCACCCATTGATCCACCCAGCCACAGCCTGCCAAGGCGAGTACAAGGCAAAGGAGGAAGAGGGGTCTAGGCAGAGGCATTGTTGTCTAGGTTCTCTAGATACTGTCGTCACGAGATTGATGCCCAAATGGCGATACAACGGATGTGCACAGCAGCAAGGAAAGAAGCCGTATTTTTGGCGTATCGCGTGGCAATACCTCGCCAACGCTTGAGATGCAAAAAAGCATTCTCAACCAGATGACGAAGCCGATACAACTGCTTGTCGCATTCACGTCGCTGTCTGCGATGTCTGCGCGAAGGGATGACAGGCTGCATCCCATGCTCTTTGGCTTGGGCGATGAGGGCATCACTGTCGTAGCCTTTGTCCGCCAACAGGTACTTTGCATCGATTCCTTCGATCAAGGTTGCAGCTTGGCGACAATCCGCAGTGGTACCTGCTGTGATAACCATTCGCAGCGGCATACCATGCGCATCCACGGCCAGATGTATCTTGGTATTGAGCCCCCTTTTGTACGGCCCATGTCTTGGTTGCCGCCTTTGGCCCCTGTGGCATGAGGGTGGACTTTGACATGAGTAGCATCGATGATCAACCATTCGTAATCGGGCTCGTCGATCAACTGCTCAAGGACCTTTTCCCACACGCCTTTGTCTCGCCAGCGGCAGAACCTTCGATGCACGTTCTTCCAATCTCCGTACTCCGGGGGTAAATCCCGCCAAGGGGCGCCGGTGCGCAGTATCCAGAACACCGCATTGATGAACTGCCGGTTGTCTTTCGCCACACCCCCCCAGCTCCCTCGGCGTCCAGGTAGATGCGGTTCCAACCGCTCCCAAACCCGGTCGGAAATATCGTGGCGACGGTAGTCAGGTGTCCTCATGGCACGGTCCTATAATACAGTCCAGACACACGCTCAGTATCTCATAAACTCGTGACGGCACTATCTAGGCTATCGGGTGACTCATTGCCGGCAGCTTCCTCCTTCCTTTCGGCTTGCTCCCAATGGGGAGTAACAATGGGAGGTGGCGTCAAGCTACCAGTCATAGGACGGTAGGTGTAGGTTGGTCGGGGTGCTTTTTGGATTTCTTCGCGAATGCTCTCTAGATCGATGTAGCGATCGGCAACGTTAATTAGGCTATCGCTGGTCATCGATCGCAGGCTCACCACCTCGACCCTTGCCCCTCGGTAACTCACCGCATCCACGGCATAGGCCAAGTCCCCATCACCGCTGACCAAGATGGCAGTATCATAGCAACCCACCAGGGCCATCATATCCACGGCAATTTCGACGTCAAGGTTCGCCTTTTTAGAGCCGTCCGGCAGTTGGACGAGTTCCTTGGAGACGACACGATAGCCGTTGCGGCGCATCCACAGCAGAAACCCCTGCTGTTTTTCATTGGTGGGGTCAACCCCCGTGTAGAAGAAGGAGCGAAAGAGACGGGAGCCTTGGGTCAAGTGGCAGAGGAGTTTTGAATAGTCAATTTCAATGCCCAGTTGCAGCGCTGCATAGAATAGGTTGGAGCCATCAATAAAGATGGCAACGCGCCCACGGTTTTGTAACACCTGTTCTGGCGTGTAAATAACTGAAGACGAAGGTGTAACCATGCAGAAATCATCTCAAAAAAAGTGTGTTATCGAAATATGAAGTCATACCTCTAGGGTATCGCGCGTCAAGGGGAATCGGCGACAGTTGCAGGCAGCAACAGTTTTTGGAAAATCGGCTCTGGATTGGCCAGAGGTTGTGACGCAGGTAAAACACCCCACTGGGCTTGGCGATCGCCCAAAAGGTCTGGGGCAATTGATCCGTTAAATCTAATACTATAGCCCAACTGCCCATAGATGGCCTCACTCAGTTGGGGGATAATCGGGGCAAGCACATAGGCCACAAGGCGCACTGACTCCAATACACAGTACAGAATCTCCGCCACCGCTGCGGTTTCTCCTGCCCTATAGCGTTTCCACGGTGCCTCTTCATCAAGGAACTTATTCCCTGCCCTGGCCAGGGTCAGGGCCTGTTGACAGACCTCATGGAAGGCTAGTTGCCGATACCCTTGGCCATAGGTTTGGCTGAGGTGCTCTGCCAGTTGCCGCAGTGGATGCTCTCGCGGAATCGCTGCCCCTTGGACATTGGGTACCTTCCCATCGGTGTATTTCCAAGCCATTTTTAGGGTGCGATTGAGCAAATTCCCCAGATCATTGGCCAGATCCGCATTGAGAATAGTCACAAAGCGGGTCTCACTAAAGTCGCCATCGCGGCCAAACTCCACTTCTTTCATGAAGTAGTAGCGCACTGCATCGGCACCGTATTGCGCCACCAAGGCAAAGGGATCAAGGGTATTCCCCAGACTTTTGCCCATTTTTTGACCATCCTTGGTTAGAAAGCCATGGACAAAAATTTGTTCTGGTAGGGGCAAGCCCGCCGACATCAACATTGCTGGCCAAGAGATTCCATGGAAGCGGAGAATATCCTTACCAATAATGTGCAGGTTAATGGGCCACCAGGTTTTGAGGGCATTGGCCAAGGTCGGCTCATCTTCTGGTTCCAAGAGAGCAGTGACATAGCCCAAGAGGGCATCAAACCAGACGTAGAGGGTCTGCTCCGGATCCGTGGGCACGGGAAACCCCCAAGCCAGATTCACCCGCGAAATGGAAAAGTCCTGAAGCCCTCGCTCAATAAAACTCAGCACCTCATTGCGACGGCTGGGGGGCTGAACAAAGTCAGGATGTTCAGCGTAGTGGTCTAGGAGCGCCTGCTGATATTTCGAGAGGCGGAAAAAGTAGTTGCGCTCGTCTCGCCATTCCACCGTCCGATTCACATGGATTGGGCAGCGCCGACCCTCAAGCAGTTCCCGTTCTTCCTTGAATTCTTCACACTCGACACAGTACCAACCCTGCTGCTGACCTAGATAAATGTCGCCGTTGTCCCAAACCCGCTGGAAAAACTCGTTGACAATGGCGTGGTGGCGAGGACTGGTGGTGCGGCTAAAGCGATCGTAGTGGATATTCAGTTGTTGCCAGAGGGCTTGGAAACCAGCGGCAATTTCATCGCAGTGGGCTTGGGGACTGAGACCCCGTTGTTGTGCTGTGCGCTCAATTTTTTGGCCATGCTCATCGGTACCGGTAATGAACCGCACCTGATAGCCCTGCAAACGATAAAAGCGAGCAAGAACATCGGCAGCAATAGTCGTGTAGGCACTGCCAATGTGGGGAAGGGCATTGACGTAGTACAGGGGGGTCGTCAGTGAAAAGTGCGGTGACAAGCAGTGTTTCTCCCTAGGAAGTCGAGGAAATTGCGTTATTTATCATAGTGCCATTAGGAACCGCCTACGGGCGATCGCCCACCGCCAGATCCACCCAAGGACTCAGGGGGCCTTCCTGCTCCCTGCCATTGGCTGCCAAGTCACTGTGGCAAAGGAATAGGCGATCGCTCACCCGCGCACATAAATCCACCAGTAAATGCTCCAAACGTTCTGACTCCAATTGCCAGACCCGTGCCCTGGGACTCGCCGACCCCTGCCGCAAAAACATGGGTGCCTGCCAGAGACATTGCAAGCCGCCATCCTGCCAACGTGGACTACCAGCATCTAACCAAAAATGCCAGGGATGGGCGAGTTGAGCGCTGCGATATTGAAACGTTGTCGCCAGTAAGACCCCTTGGGGCTGCCGCAGGGGAGGCGCTGGATCTGCGGTCACCGTTCCCCGCCGCAGCAGGTAAATCCATTCCCGCAGCCGCTCAGCTGTTGGTGTGGCTCGCTGCCCTGGGAGGTGATCATAAATTTGCCAGTAGGCAGCCGTGCCCTCAAGGAGCGATCGCAGGGGGGCCAACTCACTGGCTGTTAGGTGTTGCGGCCAGAGATAGCGTTGAATTGCCGCCTCCAGGAGATACACCGGCATCTGGCTGGCATCTAGTGTACTCAGCCACTGTCGCAACGTCTCATAGGCTGCCGTGGCACGATAGCCAAAGCGATCCCAGTGGCTATAGTGGGTGTACGGTAGCAGCTCAGCTTGCTCCAGCCCCGGCTGAAAACAATAGCAAGAGAGCAGGCCTGCCCGCACGGCGTCAATCTCTCGCGGCAGCAAAACCGTTAGCATCTCCGCAACCGCCGTTGCCTCTGGGATGATTCCTGTTCGTGGATAAACGAACAGCAACAGCGTCAAAAGGGCACGCACATGGGGGGATTGAATCAAGGGGCGTTGCTCATTCAGGATCACAAGGGGAACCCCCCGTTTTTCGAGTTCACTACTGAGGACATAGCGGGCAATACTATCTACACCGGGGGCAAGAATGGCAATCTCTGCTGGCTGCACTACCCCCTGCTCCACGGCAGTGGCAATCGTTTCCACAACTTCCTGTAACAATTGCATCCGCGAAGTGGTTTGAATCGCGGTAATGGTTTGAGGCAGCGTCAATTGGGGCGTGCCCAGGCGTTCTTGAATGGCGACCCGTAGATTAGTTTTACCGAAAATCGTTTCTGGACAGTGGCTTAACTCCGTCACCGTAGCTTGGTTTTGCAGAGGGAGAAAGGCATCGGGATCGGCGCCAAGCCCCAGACGGACGGCGCTAATGGGTTGGTGGCTAAGGACAATCTTGATCCCCTGTTGGTTCAAGCGGGTGATCAAGTCTGCCATCACCGCGGGATAGTTATGGGTGTTGTCGGCCAGGAGACACTGAAACCGCTGCCCCAAGGAAGCTTGGTAACGGGGATGGTCAAGGAGAACGCGGCCAAATAAATCGGTGGTAATGCCATAGGTGAGAAGGCTGTGGTCAGTACACCACCTTTGCCACTGTTTTAGGGCGGTGACGATCGCCCCCACAGTTTCTGAAGGCATCTCAAGCTGATGATCCCCAATGAGTTGGGGTAGATCATCCAGGCGGAGGCGGGCAAAAGCACAGAGTTGAAAAATATCCAGAAGGTGGCGAGTGGCGCGATCGGCGCAGCGGAGGGGTTCACAATTCTCACCCAGGGCAGCAAAGGTGTTGTTCTCCAGCCAAGGCTGCCACAGCCGCTGTGCCCACATCAACTCTGTTTCTGGTTTGAGATGTAAGGGGGGGTGAGGATGAACAGCATTGGCCTCGACCAGCAGCGGCCAAAAAAGTTCCACCTCCTGCTGCATGAAGCCCACTGGCGTGGCGATATAGGGCCGATAGCCACTGCCCAACTGCGACTGAATTTCCCTTTGGATGGCTTGGCGGCCTTCCACTGTATCCGTCAAAAAGAGGAGCGATCGCTCGCGGGGAATCACTGAGGTGTTCTGTTGAACCCATTGGGCAAATTCCCTCACCAGTGCATAGGTTTTGCCGCTGCGACTACCGCCACTGATCCACTGCAACACTGCCAACCAAGCGCCCAAAGTCAATTTGCTACGATTCTATCTATCCTATCGCCTATCGATTGACTGCTTTTGCGGTAGCCATTGAGAACAACAGCAATGTCCAGCAATCCCTTTATTGGCCTTAGAAACTGGATCAGGGGTGCACAACAGTGGTATCTCACAACTCCTAAGCGCGCCCTACAGGAAGCCTATGAAGCCGCTCTGAAAATTCGCGCGATTGAACTGGAACACTTTGACGGTCAACCCATTAGTCCCCTCAATCTGCCCGTGGGAGAAGTCTCTAGCTATTTTGAGACAGAGCTAAAACAACTGCTGAAAACCATTCGTATGCGGATGATGGAGTTTCGGGCCAGCCGTCAAATTTTGCCCCTTGCTCCTTTCCAAAGCCCCCCCACTCCTGTCAACGAGGGTATCAATGGTGCAACGGAAACCTATACGGTCACGGCTACCGTCAGTAGCACGACGGCGGAACCCAGCGTTTATGAAAAGCTGCGGGTCATTGATGCCACCCTCAATCGCTATAAACGGCAGCGGGAAAAGGAACTCGATGCCCTAGCCCGCCCCAGCCTCAGTCGCCAAGACCCCCAACAACGCCAGCAGGCGGCCGCCCTGGACAAAATCGCGGAGGATTCTCTTTATCTCTCGGAATATATCAGTGATGATCTCACTAGTGATTCCAAACTGGATAGCAGCAGCTTTATTCCCCGCTCGATTTTGCGCACCGCCGATCGCTTTCGCCGTGAACTCAATTCCGATGAGGCCACTGAAGCTGAAGTCGTTCGTGATTTTCGCACCTCAAAGCTGCGGACCCGCCTGGCGGTTCGTTTTATGCTGTTGCTGGTGATTTTGCCCCTGTTGACCCAGCAAATTTCCAAGGCGCTCATCGTCAGCCCCCTGGTTAACCACTTTAAGGCGGTGGGGCAAATTGAACGGATCATTAACTCCCAACTGGAGGATAACATCCTTGATGAACTGGCCCGCTTTGAGAACAAAATTCGCTTTGAAAGCCTTGTGAGTAATGTGCCGATTGCCCCCGAGGAGATTCAAAACCGCATCCGCGAAAAGGCGATCGAGCTCTCCACAGAATACCAAAAGGAACTGATTGAACCTCTAAAAAACATCCTCTCCGATGCCTTGGGTTTTACGGTCTTTTTGGCACTGGTGTTTACGGGTCAACGGCAACTGGCGATTGTTAAGACCTTTTTGGATGAGGTGGTCTATGGCCTCAGTGACAGCGCCAAGGCCTTTATGATTATTCTATTTACGGATGTCTTTGTCGGCTTCCACTCTCCCCACGGCTGGGAGGTGCTGGTGAATAATACCCTCGAGCACTTTGGCTTTCCTCGCAATGAGGACTTTATCAATATGTTCATCGCCACCTTTCCAGTGATGCTGGATACAGTGTTTAAGTATTGGATTTTCCGTTATCTCAACCAGATTTCCCCTTCGGCAGTGGCCACCTACAAGAATATGAACGAGTAGCTAGGAGCGCATCACTGGCTAGGGAATGGAACAGATCGTGGCCGGTCGGGGTTGTGGGGGCGATCGCCCGCCAGATAGGAGGCCTTGTCATTCCTGTTGAAGAATGTGTAACGGGTGGCCCATTTCTCCTCTAACGTGTGCTTGATGGGGTCACCGGAACTCTCACCGCAGATGGTATAACTCAAGAAAGGCTTTGATATCCCTCAGCGTCAGACCAAGGGTAGGAACGTTTGATAAAACTCAGGGGAGCAAAGAGACGATAGCCACCACGGGTTAGCCCTAACTCCCCATAGTCGCGAATCCTGTTGAAGGGGAGACTGCTGCTGTATTTATGGCAGTGCTGCCTAGATCAGCGAGCACGGGATTTTAGAGAGTTTAGAGAGGAGGAGAGACGCTCCTCAATGTTCTGCTCTCGAGAGGCCAGAGACCCCTTTCAGAAATTTAGCCATCTGCGCTATAATGACAAAGCTACGCGGATGTGGCGGAATTGGTATACGCGCACGTTTGAGGGGCGTGTGGCTTTGCCTTGCGAGTTCGAGTCTCGCCATCCGCATTCCCTTTTCCCCAGAAGAGCATCCAGGAGGGGGGCGATCGCCCCCGTAGCATTGCAAATCCAAGCTGCAGTGAGGACAAGGTCCCTGAGGGGAAACTGGCCATCAGCAGCATTTTGGCGATACAGTGAAAAAGGGCAAGGGGCACAACATCCATCCGCCCAGAAGACTTTTTCCTGCCTTGTTATGGATGCATGTCCTTGAGCAAGTCCACAACTGACTGTCTACACCTCTCGGGAATGCGTTACTACGGCTATACCGGCGCTCTCCCAGAGGAACAAATTCTGGGCCAGTGGTTTGAGATTGATATTAGACTGTGGTTTGATATGACAACTGCTGCCGCCAGCGATCGTCTGGAGGACACCCTTGACTATCGCCCCCTTTTGCAAGCCATTGAGCAGTTAATGCAGCAGCAACGGTTTCAGTTAATCGAGACCCTAGCGGCAGCCATTATGAACCTTTGCCTGGCACCGCCCCAAGTGCAGCGGGCTGCTGTGCGTGTGACGAAACTTGCCCCGCCAGTGCCCAACTTTACGGGTCAAATTAGTGTCGAAATGGTACGCCCCCATGCCGAATCGCCTTAGCCAGTGCCAAAGCCTCTATTTGCGCAAGCATGCCGAAAACCCCATTGACTGGTGGCCGTGGTGTGATGAAGCCCTGGCCAAAGCAGCCGCTGAGGATCGGGTGATTTTTCTGTCCATTGGCTATTCCAGCTGCCACTGGTGCACTGTGATGGAGGGGGAAGCCTTCTCGGATCTGGAGATTGCCGCCTATCTCAATACCTATTTCCTGCCGATTAAGGTGGATCGCGAGGAGCGGCCCGATATTGACAGCATCTATATGCAGGCGTTGCAACTGATGACGGGGCAAGGGGGCTGGCCGCTGAATATCTTTCTCACCCCTGAGGATCGGCGTCCCTTTTATGGGGGAACCTACTTTCCGGTGCAGCCGCGCTATGGCCGCCCAGGATTTTTGCAGGTGTTGCAGGCGGTGCGTCGCTTCTACGACCAAGAAAAAGAGAAGCTGGCTGCCCACCAGGCCACCCTATGGCAATATCTGGCACCCTCCACCGAGATGGGAGAGGCCATCCCCCTGACGGAAGAACTCCTAAGGGCAGGAATTCGCGAAGTAACGCCAATTTTGCGCGATCGCCCCCAAGGCACCTGCTTCCCCATGATGCCCTATGCCCAAATGCTCCTACAGGGGCTGGCTTTTAGTCCCAATCCCCCAGAACTGTTGCACCTGTGTCGGCTGCGGGGACAGCACCTTCTGCAGGGGGGCATCTATGACCACGTTGGCGGCGGCTGGCATCGCTACACCGTGGATCCTCAGTGGACAGTGCCCCACTTTGAAAAAATGCTCTACGACAATGGCCAGATTGTGACCTATTTAGCGCGGCTGTGGCAGCAGGGCGATCGCTCTCCCCAGATTCCCGCGGCAATTGCCCAAACCATTCAATGGCTCGATCGCGAAATGACCGCCCCTGAGGGCTACTTCTATGCAGCGCAGGATGCCGATAGCTTTCTCAGCCCTACGGATTCAGAGCCAGAGGAGGGCGCCTTTTACTGCTGGTCCTATGCTGAGCTGGAGGCCACCCTCAGCCCCACCGAATTCACCCAACTCCAGAGCTATTTTGACATCTCTGCCGGGGGCAACTTTGAGGGCAAAATTGTGCTCAAGCAGGTGCGCCTCCCAGAGGATCCTCAGGTGCTGGCGCCGATTCTGCGCAAACTCTTTGCCCGCCGCTACGGTGCCGATACGCCCATGGATCAGCCCTTTCCCGTGGCCACCGATAATGCCACTGCCAAAGGACGGGCCTGGCCAGGACGGATTCCCCCCGTCACCGATACAAAAATGATTTTGGCTTGGAATAGCCTGATGATTACTGGCTTGGCAACGGCAGCCCAAGTCTGGCGGGAGCGCACCTACTGGCAGCGAGCGGCCAAAGCGGCCCAATGGCTCCACGAGCAGCAATATCGGCAGGGCAAACTCTACCGCCTCAACTATGGAGGCACTGTGGCGGAGGTGGCTCAGGCCGAGGATTATGCCTACTGGATCCAAGCCCTCCTTGCCCTGCATCAAGCGAGTTTAGCCGTGGGGGAGACAGCCCAGCCGTGGTTGGCGTTGGCCACTCAGTATCAAACCCTATTTGATCAGGAATTGGGGGCAAAAGATGGCGGCTACTACAATGCACCAGAGCGACCTGATTTAATTGTCCGTCAGCGAGAAGGATTAGATAATGCCACACCTTCTGCCAACGGGGTGGCGATCGCCAACTTGGTTCAACTCTTTTTGCTCACAGAAAATCCTACCTACCTCGAACAGGCAGAAAAGGGACTGCGCTTTTTTAGCCGACTCATGCAGGAGGCCCCCCAAAGCTGTCCAAGCCTCTTGGCGGCGTTGCAGTGGTATCTACGCCCTCTCTGTGTCCAAGTTCGCTCCGATCAGCTAGCCCCCCTCTGGGATCGCTATTTACCCACCGCCGTGCTCAAAGTTCGCGATGACCTAGAGCCTGTGGCCTTGGTTTGTGAAGGCCTGTGCTGCCGTGAACCGGCACTAACCCCCGCCCAACTACAACAACAACTGGATGATCTCTATGGCTGAAGCATTGCAACGTACCCCCCTCTATCCTCTACATCAGGGAGCACGGTTTACCCCCTTTGGCGATTGGGAGATGCCCCTCCAGTACAGCAGTATTTTGCAGGAACACCAAGCCGTACGGCAGCAGGTGGGGATGTTTGATATTTCCCACATGGGCAAGTTGGTGCTGCGGGGAGAGGGAGTACTAGGGGCGCTGCAAACCTTAGTGCCCACGAATCTGAGCCAGCTACAGCCCGGCCAAGCAAAATACACCGTTCTCCTGAACGAGGCCGGGGGCATTGTCGATGATGTCATTCTCTACATGGGTGATGGCCAAGTCCGCTGTATTGTGAATGCGGCTACCACTGCCAAGGACTGGGCATGGTTTCAAAAGTATTTACCCGCCAGTATTGAGGTGATTGATGAGTCGGCGAGCCAGGTGTTGATTGCTCTCCAAGGGCCGGCGGCGACGGCAACGCTGTCTCCCTTGTGCGATCGCCCCCTAGGGGAGATCAAGACCTATCGCCATGCTCCAGTGAACCTACTGGGACAGCCTGCTTGGATAGCGCGCACCGGCTACACAGGTGAAGATGGTTGGGAAATTCTTGTCCCCGCCGAACTGGGGCAACAGTTGTGGCAAACCCTGTTGGCGGCAGGTGTGACTCCCTGTGGGTTGGGGGCGCGCGATACGCTGCGGTTGGAGGCCGCCATGCTCCTCTACGGCCAGGATATGGATGAGCAAACTACCCCCCTAGAGGCGGGTCTCGATGGGTTAATTGATTGGCAAAAGCCCGATTTTGTGGGTCGTGCTGCCCTTTTAGCTCAAAAGCAGCAGGGCATTGAGCGGCAATTGGTGGGGTTAGAACTACTGGGCAAAGGCATTGCTCGCCACGGCTACCCAATCTACGCAGGAGCCCAGGCCGTGGGGGAGGTTACCAGTGGCACCCTATCTCCCACGTTGGGGAAGGCGATCGCCCTTGGCTATGTCTTTCCAGAGTTTGCCCACATAGGTCGTGAACTGGCGGTGCAGGTGCGCGATCGCTGGGTGCCAGCGGTGGTGGTGCCTCGACCCTTTTATCGCCGGCCGCGGTCAACGGCTAAAATTTGATCTATCCGCGGTAAAACGTCATTCATACTGGAATCATGCTGGAAACTTGCCCACGCTGTGGCGCCCGTTTAGGGAAACCCTTGTCCTCTGGTCGCCAAGTGTGTAGTGCCTGCGGCTGGAGTACGGTTGTCGTTGAGCGATCCTCCCCACCACCGCCAACGGGGTTACCGCTGCTATTGAATCAGCTCGCGCGGTTGATCAAACGTTTTTTCCAGTATTTGGGGGTGCGACTGCAGCTATTGTGGCGATCGCTGAGCTCCCGTTCTCAGCAGCAACAGCCTCGCCGCAATCTCTGGGAGAGCTTGGTGAGAAAGCTGCAACACCTTGAGGAGAAAATTCCCAGCGGTGATCCCAACAGAGAGTGGCTGACTCCCGAAGAGGCTTTTCAACGCCTAGGGGGAGACCTCAACAATCCCCACTCCAAGGTGAGCAGCCTCGATGGCAAACGGCGGATTGGCTTATCTGCCTTTCGGCGACTGGTGAATACTGCCGAGTATGCGGATTTTGGTTTCCAGTATTCCAGCGATCGCCACGCCAAAAATTTACCCTATCTGCGCCCTCTGTCTCGTCAACCCTAGGGCGATCGCAAGCTGAGAATAATTTGCCACTCCGATTCAGTAACCGGTTGGACCGAAAGACGGCAGCCCTTTTGCAGCAGCAGCATCCCTTCAAGGCCGCGGGTTTGCCGCAGTTCCGACAGCGGAAGTGGGGGCAAAAAGTCACGGCGATACTGGATATCCACCATCAACCAGCGGGGATTGTCAGGGGTGCTTTTGGGGTCAAAGTAGGGACTGTCGGGGTTCCAAGCAAAGTGATCGGGATAGGCGGGCCTGACAACTTCAGCAATGCCCATGATTGCCGGTGGGTTGGCATTACTGTGGTAGAAAAGCACGCGATCGCCCACCTGCATGTGATCGCGCATAAAATTGCGGGCTTGGTAGTTGCGCACCCCTTCCCAACAGGTGGTTTGTTGTGGAGCTGCCTTCAAATCCTCCCAGGAAAAAACGCTAGGTTCCGACTTCAGTAACCAAATGCCTGCCATCAAAGAGTCTCTAACTAGCGGTTTAGAGGTCTGCTGTGCCCATACTACAGCGTAGCAAATCCGCCACCGTCCCACAGTAGGGAGTTAGCCCCAAGGCCTGAGGATTGAGAAGCGTCTCATAGGTAAAGTTGCGGTAGTTCAAGCAGAAATAATCCCAAGGGGACATCTGCACGCGAAACACGCGCACAAGGAAGTTGATCACTGGCAAGGTCAAGGGGATTTGGCCATAGACGCGGAGCTTGGCAGCGGCACACAACTGCGCCAGCATCTCATTGACAGTGATTGGCGGGTTACCCAGAGCGACGCGGCGCGGTACCGGATACTCCGGATGCTGCAATAGGTAAAGAACCACTTGGGCAATATCACGGGCATGGATAAAGTGAAAACTGGCATCGGCGCGGAAAAAGCGAGCCAGCCACAACCACTTGAGGACTTCCCCCATGCCTGCGGTGATAAAGGAGGGACGCTTGCCATCGGGGCCACCGCCAAAAACCATCGTTGGAAAAAGTTCAATCAGGCGATCGGCCACAGGCAATTCCTCAATGGCCTGAAGGCAGGCATACTTTGAGCGAATATAGTCCGTGCCTAGGGTACCAGCCTCCGGCAGGGGTTGCATCTGATGATTGAGAATACTGGCTGTTGAAAAATAAAATACCCGCTGGCAGCGTTGCGGATCCAGTTGTCTGAGGAGCTGGCAGGTTTGCTCGTAGTTAATGGCAAAGACATTACTCCCCCCCCAGGCGGTTGCCGTCAGGATGGCCACATCAAAGGTGGGTAGTAGCGGTTCCAACGGCGCTAGATCCATCAAATCTGCCTGAACCACATTCACCCCCGATCGCTGGCGAGGATCAATATATAAGCGTGACGGATCCCGCACCAGTAAAAACAACTCATGATCCGTCTGTTGGATCAGGGCCTCAGAAATGTATTGACCAATGCAGCCATTGGCACCGGTGATGAGAATTCGCATTAGGCGAGGGACTTCACCCAGTCAAAGAGAAAGGCCACATTTTCCTCAGGGGTACCTTGAAGAACGCCATGGCCCAGGTTAAAGATATATTTTCCCTTGCGGCCCGCCTCAATGATGGCCAAAGACCGCTCTTTGAGGACTGGCTGCGGCGCAAAGAGGATCACAGGGTCTAAATTTCCCTGCAGGCCAACACTTGGGGGAAACTGCTGACGAATGGTGCCAAGATCAACGGTCCAGTCGAGGCTGACAATGTCTACTCCCGTTGCTGCCATGCGATCCACAATTGCAGCACTGCCATTGATGTAGAGGATGATGGGCACATCAGGATAGACCGCTTTGACCTGCTGGATCACCTGCTTTTGGTAGGGAAACGCAAAGGTGTCGTAGTCCTGACGGCTGAGTTGACCTGCCCAGGAGTCAAAAAGTTGCACCACTTGGGCGCCACAGTCAATTTGATAGCAGAGGTAGTCAGCAATGGCCGTGGCCAAATGGTTTAGGAATTTGTGGAGCAGGTCTGGCTCGCGGTAGGCCATGGTTTTAATTTGGATGTAGTCCTTAGAGCTTTTGCCCTCAATGGCATAGGCGGCAAGGGTCCAGGGGGCACCGGCAAACCCCAGTACTGCGGCGCGATCGCCCACTTCTTGGCGCAGTGTCGCCAGAATTGGACGAATAAAGGGACAAGCCGCCTCTGGCTCCAGGGGATGGAGGTGTTGCACCTGCTCTAGGGTGCGGATGGGCGGATCAATGATCGGTCCTTTACTTTCAACAATGTCAAAGGGAATGCCGATCCCAGGCAAGGGGGTGAGAATGTCCGAAAAGAGAATCACACCGTCGGGAGCAAAGGCGCGAAACGGTTGCAGCGAAATTTCAATAGCCAGTTCAGGAATTTCCGATCGCTGGCGAAACGAGGGGTAGCGATCGCGCAGGTCACGATAGACCTTCATGTAGCGCCCAGCTTGCCGCATCAGCCAAATGGGGGGACGCTCAACGCTTTCACCACGGGCAGCACGTAGGAGTAAAGGGGTGGTCATCCTAAAATGTGTAATTCCAATCGTTTTCCATCGCTCTGCAGGAGTCGCTCAGCAAGCCCTATTGCACTCAGGTGTTGCCTGCGATTCACAGAGTTTAACCCTACAATCATACCCTAGGGGGCGATCGCTCCCACACCCTAAGAAGAGAATTCCCTTGCTTGACATGCGGCGGAGCCGATTGCCCATCCTTGAAAAATGCTGACCCCCTAGGGGTCTTTTTGCAGGAGTGAGTTACTTCCCCCACCTAATCAACGAGAGAGATTGGGGTAAATCCGCAGCCGCCGGTTTGGCTCCTCACCAAAGCTACAGGAGGTCAACTGGTAGTGCTCAATCAACTCGTGTTGCATCCGCCGAATCTTGGCCGATCGCGGCAGTAGCTCCACCGCTTGCCCCTTGGGAATAACAATTTCTTCCACCGCTAAGCGCGCCTCTTCAAGGGCTTCTAATTCATCATCACTCCCCGTTGGACTAAAGAGGGACAGATCAGCCGATTCTGCGGGGCTGGGATCTTCAATGCCCAGCAGATGCCGTAGTCCCCGAACAATTTGCGCCATACTGTTGGCTTTGATGGCATGGATGGGGAGATGGTGAATATGGGCAAGGTGACGCAGTTTGCTTTCCCCCTTAAGATGGGAGCGGAGCGTCAAAATCACATCCGCTTGATCAATGTCCTTAGTGACAATAATGGGCAGGTTCAGGGTGCGAACTGCTTGCTCCAAATGATGGCGGCTGACGGCGTAGGGAAAGACGTGGAGGGGGAGCTCTTCACCATTTGGACCGACCGTGGGGGCATCCAATGTCGCTTCGAGTAATTGGGCAAAATTCGCCCGCAGGGGTTCTTTGTTGGCATCAACGACGGGTAACATCTGGCCACTCTCACGCCAGGAGGGACGCTCAGGCACAGATTTGACTTCCAATCGCTGGGGGGCAGGTTCAGGGCGACTAATCACCACTGAGCCATCGGCAGCAATGCTACGAATTTCGGGAACTGGCTGGCGACCCCGCAACAGGAGATCCACACTGGCGGCCACATCGAGATGCACAACCCAGCGATCGCGCTCTAGCATTTCCACGGCCATTTGAAAGGTGGGTGGTGCTTTGCGTTCAAGAACACTCTTTTGGGTGCCCCGCCGCCGTGCTTCCTCATCGCCAAGGGTGACCGATTGAATGCCCCCCACCAAATCCGCGAGGGTGGGGTTTTTCATCAGGTTCTCAATTTGGTTGCCGTGGGCAGTCCCAATCAGTTGTACGCCTCGCTCAGCAATGGTGCGTGCCGCTAAGGCCTCTAGTTCTGTGCCAATCTCATCAATGACAATCACTTGGGGCATGTGGTTTTCCACCGCCTCAATCATCACCTGATGCTGCAGTTCTGGCCGTGCCACCTGCATTCGCCGTGCTTTGCCAATGGCCGGATGGGGAATATCACCGTCGCCAGCAATTTCATTGGAGGTGTCAATAATCACCACCCGCTTGTGCAACTCATCTGCCAGGACGCGGGCAATTTCCCGTAGAGCCGTTGTTTTACCGACCCCCGGACGCCCCAAGAGCAAAATGGACTGGCCACTTTCAACTAAGTCGCGAATCATGCCAATGGTGCCAAAGACCGCTCGCCCCACCCGGCAGGTCAAGCCAATAATTGTTCCTTGGCGATTGCGCAGGGCACTAATACGGTGCAGCGTACGCTCAATCCCAGCGCGATTGTCACCACTAAACTCGCCCACCCGATCCACGGCATATTGCAACATCTCACGGCTGACGGGGGTCTCGGCAAGGTATTGGGTGCTGTGGATAAACCGCGCTTCCGGCAATCGTCCCAAATCTAGCACAATTTCTAGGAGTTCTTCCCGCTGCGGATGATCGGTGAGGGACTGTCCAAGGGGCGGCGGTAGGATGGCTAATAACTGATCGAGATCGTCAGTGACTTGGCGTTGTCCAGCAGTCAATTCAACCATAGGGCACAGAGAGTGACGGGACAGATTTCAACGGAGAAACAAGGCTGGCTGCTTCAGCGACAGCCGCTGCAAGGACAGCAGGAACAGTTTGCCAGGGTTGGTCGGCGATCGCGTGGAAAGGGGCAAGGCGTTTGCGGGCATAACTACCATAGGCAACACCAGCAATTCCCCCTGGGGCTAATAGTCCCATTGCCCTGAGTTTAGCAACCGTATGACCATTTGTGCCGCCCGCCAACTGCACAAATCCGGGTAAGTTTGCCCCCAAAATCGCCTGACCAAATTGAATGGTGGCTCGCGTTGTGCCATCGCCAATATCGCCACTCATGGGACGGCCATCTGCCTGCCAAATGAGAGCACAGGCCAAAGGTTGAATCTGCCTATTGATCCAACGCAAATAGTCAATTATCCTCTCCCCTTGGGGACAACTGATGGCCAGCACTTGCAAATAGGGTACCCAAGGGTGCACTCGCTGCCAAAGCTCCTCAAAGGCACGGTAACGTTGGGGTTGGGTGTGGATTTCGAGGGCTTGGATTGTGCCAGCCCTAATCAGGGGCGTGATGTCTTCAAATACTGCGGGTTGCTCATCGGTGCTAATCAACCCCCAGGGACACAGGGGTAAACAGCGGCCACAGCCATAACAGCGATCGCGCACCACCCCTTGCACCTGTTCATGAAAACGAATCGCCTCCGCAGGACAAATGCGTTCACAGGGGCGATCGCACCCTGGCGGACAGCGACTTGGATCAAATCTGGCCTTCCGAAAATGGGGGTCCGCCCCATCGTTAATGCTCACCATCAGTAGGGGGCGAGTGGCACCAAGGCTGGCGGCAACGGTCAGGGCCTCGTTGGCTGCGTAAATCACCGCAGGGTCGGCGGCCACATCGATACAATCAGCCCCTGCAAGGGCATAGGCCAACGTCAGGTTATAAATTTGGGCAACATCTTGGAAACTGGCACCGTTAATGAGTTTGAACCAACGATGTGCCGCTAAAGCCGCTAGGGGGGCAGCAAAATCAGCCATGGATATATTTTATGCATTTTCAGGATTCAGCGTCGTCGTGACGCATCATCTGCTGTAGGGCTTGGAGGCCTTTTTTAATCTGCCGAGAGACCGTGACGGCACTGAGGCCCAAAAGTTCAGCGGTTTCTTTTTGACTCAAATCACGCAAAAAGACAAATTCCAGAATTTGACAGGTGCGAGCTTCCAATTTGCGCAGACACTGCTGCAAACGAATACGGTCTTCCTCGGCCAGTTGAAAACTTTGGTACCGTTGATCGGGCAGGATGTCACCGAGGGCAACGGACTCTTCCTCCCCCTCAAAGGTGGGAGCATCAAGGCTGACAGGGGTGGTGTGGTAGCTGGCAAATTTTGCCGCTTGCCATTCCTCAAGGGGGACATCGAGGGCTTGGGCAATTTCGCTATCGGTGGGGGGGCGCTCCAGTTGTTGGCGTAATTCCTGAATGACTCGCTTTCCTTGGCTTTGCAATGTTTGCCAACGTCGGGGGAGGCGAATTTGGGGACTCTTGTCCCGCAGGTAGTGTTGAATCTCACCCCGAATATAGGGAATCGCGAAGGAACTAAAGGCCACTCCCTTAGTTGGGTCAAAGCGTTCAATGGCGCGAATCAGACCCAGAGTGCCCACTTGCATGAGGTCGTCAAAGCTTTCTTGGGTGCACTGTACCCAGCGATGGGCTTCCTTGCGTACCAATCCTATGTTCAACTCAACAAGGCGATTCCGCAATTCGGGGGCAGGGTTGTCTCGGTATGCCTGCAACAGCGAAAGGGTGGAATGCTTTAGGTCAGTATTGGCTGTCGTGCTGGACATAGAATAGACCCTTGGGTTTCCCTACTGTGGCCAAAACAAAATCAGCAGAGGCAGGTGCATCTGACTGGCTGGACTGACTTGGATAGGGATCGCCCCCTGGGCAGCTTCCCTACTTTCACTATCCCACACCTAGTATGCTCAGATATCCCTCATTTCCCTGTGATCTTGACCACAGATAAGGTTAAATTTTGCTAATTTGCTAAACTTGTCCCTTAGCTTTGCAGACTACCGAGGGCGATCGCCCCCCACAATGCACTGCCCAAGCCAATGCGGTACCAGATAAAGACCCAAGTGGAATGGCGTTGGAGAAATTGCAATAGCCAAGCGATCGCCAGATAGGAAAAAACCATACTTGAGAGTGTCGCTATCACAAGGGGAATCAACAGCGTCCCCTCATCAAAGACATCTTTAGCTTGGACAAGGGTGGCGATCGTCAGGGTAGGAATGCCCAACAGAAAGGAAAAGCGCGCCGCTGTTGGCCGCTCTAGTCCCAAAGCTAGAGCTGCGGCTAGGGTGGAGCCTGAACGTGAAGCTCCCGGCAGCAGGGCAATCATCTGGCCACACCCCACTAGAAAGCCATCTAAAATGCCAATGTCTTGATAGGTGCGTTTACGGGAACCCCATTGTTCTGCCAGTCCCAAAAGAATCGCCATGGCGATCGCCATCGTGGCAATGATCTGAGGCCGATCCAACTCTACTTTGGCCAATTTTAGAAGGAGTCCTGCGGCTAATGCGGGAATCGTACCTACCGTAATACCAAGCAATAGCTTCCACTCTTCCCGCTGCCAATCCCGCCGCTGCCATGCCTGCCAAGACCCTTGGACAATTTGGTGAATATCCTGCCAAAAGTATCCCAAAACCGCAATTACACTACCAAACTGCATTGCATCTAGGGCCGTTTTATGCCAGATGCTTTTCCAGCCCAACAGGTCACTAAAGAGAATCAGGTGAGCGGTACTGCTAATGGGTAAAAACTCTGTCATGCCTTGCACCAAACCGAGGATGACTGCTTGTAGCCAGAGAATAATATCCACGTTTGTGTCTCAACCTTTGCAACCCCATGATCTTGCCATGAGTCGGTCAACAAGCTATCCTCGCCAAGATTTTGTAATAGATTGTAGAAACAGTCTTCGTTAAACGCAGCAGCACTGTTTTGCCGTTTTGCCAGTTTAGGCCTGTATGTCGGGTAACTTGGAAGCCGTTGAGCAGGAAATTTTAGGGTTGCAGGGGATGCTATTGACCGCATTGGCGGAAATGCGTCAGCTTTATGATGTTTACTTGGAGATGCTTGCCCCCATTGCCCGTCAGCAGTTGATCACCGTTAGTTATCAGGTGTGTACCCAAGTCTTTCCAGAGCAATTTTTGACCCTTGAGGCTCCAGAGCAGCAGGAACTGCAGCGTCAGATTGTTGAACTGGCGATCGCCCTGGAAAATACTATCCTCGGCCTACAGCCGCGCCGCCAAGACGAGCGAACTCCAGCCCAAGAGGCGGGGAATGGGGAAGAAGACGCAGAGTCAACGAAGGCACAGGAATCCCTCTCCCTACCGCAGCAATTGAGCCAAGTCCTTTATCAAAGTTCCCTCAAGATTAACCATCTGCTGCAACGGGCGGCTATCTTACCGCCTGCCCCAATTGCGGTAATTTTAGAGATTGCCAGTCAGGCGGAAAATCGTCCCCTAGGGCGGATTCCCCACCTGTTGACCATGATGTTAGATGAGCAGAAACTGCAAGAGGAAGGCCAACAGGAGCAAGATGCGAGTGAGTCCCCAAGGGAATCCGCCAGCCACCACCCCATGGCAGCCATTTACTTGAAACTTGAGGAACTGGAGTTTCAGCACCCCCCCCTCGCCAATCAACGCAGTCAAATTCGCCAACTGGAAGCGCGGCTGGCCACGTTGCAAAAGCAACTCCATAAAAAGCAGCGGCAATATTTGGTTCTCAAGGCCAGTCGAGCATGGTGGCAAACGTGGAAAGCCAATGACGCTGCAAATGGGACCGCGAGTGTTCCCGAAGCAATGGATGGTGAACCTTAGGTAAGGAGGCCGCCTGTGTCCCTTGACTGGCCACGCCTACAACGCGCCCTTGCCATTGAAACGGAGCGGGGTTTTTGTAACCTTCAGGGCAATACCTATCGGTTCAATGAGTATTTACACCAAGCGTTAACCCAAGCACCTCTGCAACAACTGCCTCCTCAGGTGCGCGATCGCTGGCAGGAAACAGCGGCCGCCTACGCCCGCTACGACGATCTGTCCCCTAGCCAACGCCAACACCTCGTGGTCACAACCCGCCAACTGCTCCACGATGTCCACCAACAACTGACCCGTTCAGCCCCAAGACCCCGTCCCCTCGATCAAGGGCTCAAAACCCTGCATGGGATTGGCGAACAGCTCCGCTGCGTCGTCGGCGATCGCACTGCGGCCCAATTGGCAAAACTCGGACTTTATACGGTTGCGGATCTCATTTATTACTTTCCTCGCGATCACATTGACTATGCCCGCCAAGTCCCGATTCGGCAACTCCAAGCTGGGGAGACCGTCACCCTTGTGGGTCAAGTCCGCCGCTGCAAGTGTTTTACCAGTCCCCGCAATGCCAAGCTAACCATCCTAGAAATTATTCTTCAAGATCGCACCGGCCAAATTCGCCTGACTCGTTTCTATGCCGGTGCCCGCTATGCCCAACGGGGATGGCAAGAACAGCAAAAGCGCCTCTATGCCCCCCAGACCCTTGTGGCCGCCTCTGGCCTCGTGAAGCAGACGAAGTACGGCCTCACCCTTGAGGAGCCAGAGTTGGAAGTGCTGGAGCATCCTGGGGCAGAAATAGACTCCCTCACCATTGGCCGGATTGTGCCCATCTATCCCCTGACGGAGGGGGTATCTCCCGATGTGATTCGCCGTGCGGTCGCTCGCGTTCTACCCTTGGTGCAGGGCTATCCTGATCCGCTGCCGCAGGCGCTATGCCAGCATCACCAACTCATTCCCCTAGACACGGCGCTGCGTTACATTCACTTTCCGCCAGATCAAACTCAACTGAGTCTGGCACGGCGGCGGCTGATTTTTGATGAATTCTTTTATCTGCAATTGGGGTTACTCCAACGGCGGCGACAGCAGCAACAGCAGGTCAGTGTCCCCCTCAAGCCCCAAGGGGAACTCATTGAACAGTTTTACCAACGGTTGCCCTTTCAGCTCACAGGGGCACAGCAGCGGGTGGTGGCGGAAATTTTGGCGGATTTAGAGCGGCCGATTCCCATGAATCGTCTTCTCCAAGGGGATGTGGGGTCAGGGAAAACCGTTGTGGCCGTGATTGCCCTATTGGCGGCAGTGCAGTCCGGCTACCAAGGGGCACTGATGGCGCCCACGGAGGTTCTGGCAGAACAGCACTATCGCAAGCTCTTTGAGTGGCTCACCCCCCTCCATGTGCCGGTGGAACTGCTCACGGGGTCTGTACGCACGGCCAAGCGACGCCAGATTCTCGATCAATTGGCAACGGGGGAATTGCCGGTGCTGGTGGGGACCCATGCTCTGATCCAAGAGGGGGTGAGGTTTCAGCGGCTCGGTCTAGTGGTGATTGATGAACAGCACCGCTTTGGGGTAGCGCAACGGGCGAAGCTACAGGCCAAGGGAGTCCTGCCCCATGTGCTGACCATGACGGCAACACCGATTCCCCGCACTCTTGCTTTGACTCTCCATGGAGATTTAGAGGTTAGTCAAATTGATGAGTTGCCCCCCGGTCGGCGGCCGATTCAAACAACCATCCTGGGACGGGGCGATCGCTGCTGTGCCTACGATTTAATCCGCCGTGAAGTTGCCCAAGGGCGTCAGGCCTACATTATCCTGCCTTTGGTTGAGGAATCGGAAAAACTGGATTTGAAATCGGCCATTGCCGAGCACCAGCGATTACAAACGGAGATTTTTCCCAATTTTCGGGTGGGACTCCTCCACGGTCGCATGGCATCTAGTGAGAAGGATGCAACGATTCAAGCCTTTGCCCAGGGGGAATTGGATATTCTTGTGGCTACCACGGTGGTGGAGGTGGGAGTAGATGTCCCCAATGCTACGGTGATGCTCATTGAACATGCTGAACGCTTTGGCCTATCGCAACTCCATCAACTGCGGGGACGGGTGGGGCGGGGTGCCCAACAGTCCTATTGTCTTCTGCTGCTCAATAGTGCTCGCAATGATGCTGCCAAGCAACGGCTGAATGTGCTGGCTCAGTCTCAGGATGGATTTTTTATTGCGGAGATGGATCTGCGGCTGCGGGGTCCAGGGGAGGTGTTGGGGACACGGCAATCGGGATTACCAGACTTTGCTCTGGCTAGCCTTGTTGAGGATCAAGATTGCCTAGAAGCGGCACGATCGGCGGCGAGTGAACTGATCGCACAGGATCCTGAGTTACGGAACTATCCTCTGCTGCAAGCAGTGCTCCAGCAACGGCGCGATCGCCTCCTCGAGACGATGATGAACTAAACTCCCGCCTTCAGGAGGAATATGTTAAATTTAGTTAAGAACCTGATAAAAAGCGCCGCCAATGAAAGTCTCTTGGAAAACTGTTCTCCTTTGGTCAATCCCCCTACTGCTCATTGGGATTCTCCTGTGGCAGGGGGTGAGCAACTTTATGCTCAATCAAAGCCAGCCTCCCCTGAATACCGCCAGTACGCGCATGAGCTATGGGCGATTCCTCAGCTATTTGGATGCGGGCCGCATTAGTAAAGTCGACATTTTCGATAATGGTCGCACCGCCATTGTGGATGTCTCTGATCCAGAATTGATTAACGGTCGCCCCCTGCGGGTACGGGTAGATATGCCGGGGACAGCGCCGGAAGTCATTAGTAAACTGCGCGAGCAGCACGTAGAAATTGATGTGCATCCGGCTCGCAATGATGGTGCCCTGTGGGGTCTCTTGGGTAATTTACTCTTTCCCATCTTGCTTTTGGGGGGACTCTTTTTCCTCTTCCGCCGCTCCAGCAATGTACCAGGGGGACCGGGCCAAGCGATCAACTTCGGCAAATCTCGTGCCCGCTTCCAAATGGAGGCCAAAACCGGCGTGATGTTTGACGATGTCGCTGGTGTCGATGAAGCCAAGGAAGAACTGCAAGAGGTGGTCACCTTCCTGAAGAAGCCGGAGAAATTTACAGCAGTCGGTGCTCGCATTCCCAAGGGGGTTCTGCTGGTGGGCCCTCCGGGCACTGGCAAAACGATGCTCGCCAAGGCGATCGCGGGTGAGGCAGGCGTCCCCTTCTTTTCCATCTCGGGTTCAGAATTTGTCGAGATGTTTGTTGGCGTCGGCGCTTCCCGCGTCCGCGATCTCTTCCGCAAAGCGAAAGAAAATGCCCCCTGCTTGATCTTTATCGATGAAATTGATGCCGTGGGTCGCCAGCGGGGTGCCGGGATTGGCGGTGGCAACGATGAGCGGGAGCAAACCCTCAACCAACTCCTCACAGAAATGGATGGCTTTGAGGGGAACACAGGCATCATTGTTATTGCTGCAACAAACCGTCCCGATGTTCTTGATGCAGCACTGTTGCGTCCCGGTCGCTTTGACCGTCAAGTCATTGTCGATGCCCCTGATATTAAGGGACGTTTGGCAATTCTCAAGGTGCACGCCCGCAACAAAAAACTGGCGCCCGAAGTGTCCTTAGAAGCCATTGCTCGCCGTACTCCCGGTTTTACCGGGGCGGATTTGGCCAACCTCCTCAATGAAGCAGCAATTCTCACGGCCCGTCGTCGCAAGCCGGCGATCACGATGCTGGAAATTGACGATGCCGTGGATCGGGTGGTTGCTGGTATGGAGGGCACACCCCTGATTGATGGCAAGAGCAAACGCCTTATTGCCTACCATGAAGTGGGCCATGCTATTGTCGGTACACTGCTCAAGGATCACGATCCGGTGCAAAAAGTAACCTTGGTGCCCCGTGGTCAAGCCCGTGGTCTTACTTGGTTCATGCCCTCAGAGGATTCAGGGCTGATCTCGCGATCGCAACTCATGGCGCGGATGGCCGGTGCTCTTGGCGGTCGGGCAGCTGAATACGTTGTCTTTGGCGATGCTGAAGTCACCACTGGCGCAGGCAATGATCTGCAACAGGTGACGGCAATGGCACGGCAAATGGTGACCCGCTTTGGGATGTCCGACCTTGGGCCACTGTCTTTAGAAACCCAAAATGGCGAAGTGTTCTTAGGGCGGGATTTGGTGTCTCGAACTGAATACTCCGAGGAAATTGCCGCTCGCATTGATGCCCAAGTGCGGGAACTGGTGCAGCACAGCTACGAACTGGCCATTAAGATCATTCGCGAAAACCGCGTCGTCATTGACCGTTTGGTGGATCTATTGGTGGAAAAAGAAACGATTGATGGTGAAGAGTTCCGTCAGATTGTTGCTGAGTACACCGTAGTTCCCGATAAAGAGCGATTTGTGCCCCAACTGTAGGGCAAACATGAGCTCTATCCCTGCTCCCCCAGTTACCCTGGGGGATTTTTTATCGACTAGGGCACCTCAACCTAACTTCAGGGAAGCCCGCGAGGAGAATGGCTCACTCTGGAGTTGAATTCCTACCCTTGAGCAAGGCAATCCACTCTTCCACTTGAGCTGCGGCAATCCCGCGACATCCCAATCCAAAGGCTAGGGCGATCGCCACTGCAATTGAGCCAAAGAGAAGGCCAAAGGCAAGGTTAACAATACTGGTGGCAACGCCCATGTGTTGGAGGGCCATGGCGCCCACAAAGGTCATGATGGCAATCCGAGCCGCTTGAGCGAGAAAACGGGCTTGGGAGGTTCCCGAACCGGCAAGAATCCGAAACGTCAAATTGGCAAAGTATAGACCCACTGCCAAGATGAGGATACCCACCAGTACCCGACCGAGAATGACCACAAGGGCACTCACAAAGGCGCTCAGGGCAGGGATATCGAGCACCTCCACGGCAGCGATCGCCCCAAAGAGAATCACCCCCACTAAAGTAACAATGCCAACCACTTCAGAGGGTTGGCGCCAATGAGGAGGACGCTCCCCAAGGGAACTGCCTTGAGGTTCTGTAGCCGTTGCAGGGGATGGTTCGATACCCAACCAGACCAACAGTTGATCAAACCCAATGGTTTGCAGGAAATTCTGCACCGCCTCCGCCACAAAGCGACCGATGACATAGGCCAAGATGAGAATAACTGCGGCTGTAAAAATTCTTGGCAATGCCGTCAGCACCTCATTAAGCATCGCCGTTGCCGGTGCCGTAATTGCTTGAATTTGCAGAGCCTCAAGGCTGGCGATCGCCGTCGGGATCAAAATGAGGACATAGACGATTGTACCAATAACCGTTGCTAAGGATTCACCCAGACTGGCTTGTCCTAGACCCAAACGCTGACCAATGCGCTGAATTCCCATGGCTGTCATCAAGTTAATAACCAAACTGCGGATAATTCGCGCAACAAACCAGCCAACAACAGCAATGATCACTGCCTTAAAGATAAAGGGCAATGTCCCTAGAATATCGTTCAAGAGATTTTGCACCGGCTGCAGGGAGCCCTCTAGATTCAGCACCCCTAAAATCAAGGGCAGGAAGAAGAGGAACACAAACCAGTAGAGGGTATTTCCCAACATCTCAGCCACAGACATTGTGGGAGCGCCCTCTTCGCGAGATTCCAGCGGTAGTGAGCGATCCAAATTGAGAGAGCGGGCAGACTGAGTCACGAGCATTTTTGATATCGTTGCTACGACCCAAGCCAGATCCAAAAGCAGAATAGCTACCCCTAGTTTTGGCAGGAAACTAAAAATTTGATTCAGAAAAGCATTGAGGGGCTGGGAAACGGTTGTGAGTCGCAGGGCATCCAAGAAGGCCACCACTCCCAGCAGAAAGATAATCCAAAAAACAGCTCCTGACAAAATTGCTGTTGGTGATAGGCCTTGTAGTGATTCATTCCCCCCCAAAAACTGGGTCAACCATTCATCGAGGCGCACCCGTTTCAAAATTGATTGTGTGACCCTTGCTAAAACAGTTGCAACAATCCAGCCAACGAACAACAACGCAACTGCAATCACCACCTGCACTAAAAGTGCACCCAAATTATTGAGACCCAAGGTGAAACTGGCTGAATTTTCGCCCACAACCTGGGGAAATTCGCCAACATCTTCTTGTGCTAATAACTGTTCAATATAGTTTTTGTACGGAAATGTAGAAATAGAGAATATGAATCTATCCTGCATTACTACTTTCTCCAGACAGAACAATTCAACCCTATCATAGCTCAGCAATAAAGTGAGCGTGTTAAAAATAGGTTATCAGTTCTTAGAATTATTGAGAGGGGTTGCAAGTTCATAACCTTTAGGGCAACACAGCAACCTTCTAAACCCCTTCTAAACAAAGAGATACAAAGGGATACAAAATTACAGTCAACTGTATTGATCTTGCGAAGGTGACAGCCTATTTAATCGTCTCCCAAGCAGTTTTGTTGCGCATCCGATCAACGAATTTATCACGCCTGTTGCCACAGCCTAAAGGTCACGATAGGAGAGTTGTTTGTGAATCAACCACTTATTATCGTCTCTCAAGGGATTTGCATACCTAATTAGTCAGGCAGTTTTGCCATCGGAAAAAAAATCCCCCACCAGGGGGCGGGGGACTCAAGAGAACTTAACGCAAGTCGATCAACCGAACTTGGCTGCCGTTGAAGCAATTAGGAAGGCAGCATAGGTCAAGATATAGCCAACGCTGAAGTGTGCCAAACCGACCAAACGGGCCTGAACAATCGACAGCGCCACAGGTTTGTCTTTCCAGCGCACCAAGTTGGCCAAGGGAGTCCGCTCGTGTGCCCACACCAGGGTTTCAATTAGCTCTTGCCAGTAGCCCCGCCAGCTAATCAGGAACATGAAGCCAGTGGCCCACACAAGGTGACCAAACAGGAACATCCATGCCCACACTGACAAGTTATTGGTGCCGAAGGGGTTGTAGCCATTAATGAGCTGGGATGAATTCAACCACAGGTAATCCCGTAGCCAACCCATGAGGTAGGTGGAGCTTTCATTGAACTGCGCCACGTTGCCTTCCCAGACACCGAGGTGTTTCCAGTGCCAGTAGAAAGTCACCCAGCCAATGGTGTTCAGCATCCAGAACATAGCCAGATAGAAGGCATCCCATGCGGAAATATCGCAGGTACCGCCGCGGCCAGGGCCATCGCAGGGGAAAGCATAGCCGAAGTCTTTCTTATCTGGCATCAGTTTGGAGCCACGGGCATCCAATGCACCCTTGACCAAAATCAGGGTGGTGGTGTGCAGACCTAGGGCAATGGCGTGGTGCACCAAGAAGTCCCCAGGACCAATTGTCAAAAACAGAGAGTTCGTGCCACTGTTGATGGCATCGAGCCAACCGGGTAGCCAGACGTTGCCATAGTTCGGCCAAGCAGTGCTGGCAATGCTATCGGGATTCGACAGCAATGTATCAAACCCATAGAGTAGTTTTCCGTGGGCTGCTTGAATGAACTGGGCAAACACCGGCTCAATCAGGATTTGCTTCTCAGGAGTACCAAAGGCCACCACCACATCGTTGTGGACATAGAGACCCAAGGTGTGGAAGCCCAAGAAGAGCGACACCCAGCTCAAGTGGGAAATGATCGCCTCTTTGTGTTGCAGCACCCGATCCAACACATTACCTTTATTTTGGGCTGGATCGTAGTCACGCACCAAGAAGATAGCACCATGGGCAAAGGCACCCACCATCAAGAAGCCAGCAATGTACTGGTGATGGGTGTAAAGGGCAGCCATCGTGGTATGGTCTTGGGCAATGAAGGCATAGGGTGGCAGCGAGTACATGTGTTGTGCCACCAAGGAAGTGATCACGCCCAAGCAGGCCAAGTGCCAGCCCAGTTGGAAGTGCAGTGAGTTGTTGTAGGTTTCATAGATGCCTTGGTGAGGCATGTTGAAGGGACCTTCCACCTTGGTGCCAAAGAAATCCTTGGCATCCATCATCTCTTTGATACTGTGGCCAATCCCAAACTGGGTGCGGTACATGTGACCTGCCACGATAAAGAGCACAGCAATAGCAAGGTGGTGGTGAGCCATATCCGTGAGCCACAGGGACTCTGTTTGGGGATGGAATCCACCCAGGAAGGTGAGAATCGCAGTGCCAGCACCCTGTGCCGTGCCAAAGACGTGGCTAGCCGTGTCAGGGTTTTGGGCATAGACGCCCCAGTTCCCCGTAAAGAAAGGTGCCAGACCGGCAGGGTGGGGCATGGTGCTCAGGAAATTATCCCAGCCCACATGCTGACCACGGGACTCAGGAATGGCTACGTGAATCAGGTGGCCTGCCCAAGCTAAGGAGCTAACCCCAAATAGACCTGCCAAGTGGTGGTTCAACCGCGATTCAGCATTTTTAAACCAAGAGAGGCTAGGACGGAATTTGGGTTGCAAGTGCAGCCAGCCAGCAAAGAGAGCCAGCGACGCCAGAATCAGCAGGAAGATGGCACCTTGATACAGGTCGCCGTTGGTGCGCATACCGATGGTGTACCACCAGTGATAGACACCAGAGTAGGCAATGTCCACAGGGTTAGAAGCCCCCGCTTGGGTGAAGGCGTCCACGGCCGCTTTACCAAATTGGGGATCCCAGATCGCATGGGCGATGGGACGGGTGTTGACAGGGTCTTGAACCCATTGCTCAAAGTTCCCCTGCCATGCAACGTGGAATAGGCTACCAGACACCCACAGGAAGATGATGGCCAGATGCCCAAAGTGGGAGGCAAAAATCTTTTGGTAAAGATTCTCCTCGGTCATGCCATCGTGGCTTTCAAAGTCATGGGCCATGGCGATGGCGTACCAAATCCGGCGTGTGGTCGGATCCTGTGCGAGGTCTTGGCTAAACTTCGGAAATTTAGTTGCCATAGTTGGTTATCTCCTCCTCGCCCCTATCCTACAGAAATAATCCGAGCTAGGAAGAATGCCCAGGTAGTGGCAATCCCCCCTAGGAGGTAATGGGCTACACCGACGGCACGGCCTTGAATGATACTCAAGGCACGGGGCTGAATGGCCGGTGCAACTTTTAGTTTGTTGTGGGCCCAAACAATGGACTCAATTAGCTCTTGCCAGTAGCCGCGGCCACTGAAGAGGAACATGAGGCTGAAGGCCCAAATGAAGTGAGCACCCAAGAACAACAAACCATAGGCGGATAGGGCTGAACCATAGGAGCCAATCACCTGAGAAGCTTGTGCCCACAGGAAATCCCGTAGCCAGCCATTAATGGTGATGGCACTTTGGGCAAAGTTACCGCCCGTGATGTGAGATACCGTACCATCGGGGGCAACAGTACCCCAGACATCCGACTGCATCTTCCAGCTAAAGTGGAAAATCACAACGGAGATGCAGTTGTACATCCAGAACAGACCCAAGAAGACGTGATCCCAACCGGAGACTTGGCAGGTGCCGCCACGACCGGGACCATCGCAGGGGAAGCGGAAGCCTAAGTTGGCTTTATCGGGAATCAGGCGAGAGCTGCGGGCAAAGAGTACGCCCTTCAGCAGAATCAGCACTGTCACATGAATGGTGAAAGCGTGAATATGATGCACCATGAAGTCGGCAGTTCCCAAGACAATGGGCATCATGGCCACTTTGCCACCGACAGCAACCACATCACCCCCAAAGGCGACACTAGCCGTCGCTGCTGCATTGGGAGCAGTACCACCGGGGGCTAGGGTATGTAAATTTTGCACCCATTGGGCAAACACGGGCTGAAGCTGAATCCCCGTATCGGAGAACATATCTTGGGGACGACCGAAGGCCCGCATCGTGTCGTTGTGGACGTACAGACCGAAGCTGTGGAAGCCCAAGAAGATGCACACCCAGTTCAGGTGAGAAATGATGGCATCGCGATGGCGCAGAACCCGATCCAAAACGTTGTTCTGATTCATGGCCGGATCGTAGTCACGCACCATGAAGATGGCACCATGGGCAGCACCCCCCACGACCAGGAAGCCACCAATCCACATGTGGTGGGTAAACAGCGACAGTTGAGTTGGATAGTCGGTGGCCAAGTAGGGATAGGGGGGCATTGCATACATGTGCTGTGCCACAATAATGCTCAGGGAGCCCATCATGGCAAGGTTGATCGCCAGTTGGGCATGCCAAGAGGTGGTCAGCACTTCATAGAGACCTTTATGGCCAGCACCTGTGAAGGGGCCTTTGTGGGCTTCAAGGATTTCTTTTAGGCTGTGGCCGATCCCCCAATTGGTGCGGTACATATGACCAGCAATGATGAAGAGGACGGCGATCGCCAGATGGTGGTGAGCCGTATCCGACAGCCACAGGCCACCGGTAACAGGATTCAAGCCACCGTTAAAGGTGAGGAAATCCGAGTAGGCAGCCCAATTAAAGGTGAAAAAGGGAATAACACCACTAAAGAAACCCCAATCCACTTTGGGATATAGCTCGGCCATCAAGCTGGGGTTAAGGATAAACTCGTGGGGCAAGGGAATATCCTTAGCAGCGACCCCTGCATCCAAAAGTTTGTTGATGGGTAGTGAGACGTGGATCTGGTGACCTGCCCAAGCCAAAGATCCCAAGCCAAGTAAACCGGCAAGGTGGTGGTTGAGCATCGATTCCACGTTTTGGAACCATTCCAGCTTAGGAGCGCGCTTGTGATAGTGGAACCAGCCTGCAAAGAGCATTAAGCCAGCCATGACCAAGCCACCGATTGCGGTGCAGTAAAGCTGGAACTCATTGGTGATCCCAGAGGCACGCCACAGTTGGAATAGCCCCGAGGTGATTTGGATGCCGTGGAAACCACCGCCGACATCACCATTGAGAATGCCCTGACCCACAATGGGCCAGACCACTTGAGCACTGGGCTTGATACCGGTGGGATCGGCCAGCCAAGCCTCATAGTTTGAGAATTTTGCACCGTGGAAGTACATCCCACTCAGCCAGATGAACACCACAGCCAGATGGCCGAAGTGTGCACTGAAGATTTTGCGGGAGATATCTTCAAGGTCGCTCGTGTGTGTATCAAAATCGTGGGCAAGAGCATGGAGGTTCCAAATCCATGTGGTGGTTTGGGGTCCTCTGGCCAACGTGCGGTCAAAATGCCCGGGTTTTGCCCATTTTTCAAAAGATGTGGGCACCGGGTCATTATCAACCACGACTCTGACCTTTGGCTCTCGCTCCGGTGGACTGATGGTCATCGAGTCTCTCCTCTCTCTTAGGCAAGGAAGGAACGAGGGCACTCACCTCGAGAATCTAGAAAGATCTTTAGATCAATGATTGTGAAGAATCGTGAATCTAAAGACCCACAATGGAAGAATAAAGACCGTTCAGGAGGCGAATGCTCAATTCAGCATTATAGAAGGGGAGCACAGACTTTGCCGATAATTAACATTATTTAAGATGCTTGAATTCTTGACATGATTGTGGGGGTATAAATGCATAATATAGGGGCTATCATATCCATTGATTCGACACGGGTAGATGTGGCTCAATCCCCTGTAGAATGAGGACTTGGGGCGATCGCGCCCTGGATGTAATTCTTTTAAGTTTTTAAGTTTTATGACAAAAGTGATTATTTATACCACTGATGCGCCTATGCCCGTTGGTCCCTATAGTCAAGCGGTGCGGCAAGGGGAATGGGTCTTTCTTGCGGGTCAAATTGCCCTTGATCCAAAAACGGGCGAGATTGTCGGTGGCGAAGATGTCAAGGAGCAAACCCGCCAAGTAATGGAGAACCTCAGGGCTGTTCTCAAGGCCGCTGGCAGCGATTGGTCACAGGTGGTGAAAACAACCGTGTATCTCGCCGACCTCAATGACTTCGGAGCCATGAATGAAATCTATGCTCAGTACATGGATGCTGAGGCCGCGCCTGCCCGTGCCTGTGTGGAGGTATCACGGCTACCGAAGGGGGTCAAGGTTGAAATTGACTGCATTGCCTACTGTCCTACAACGGTCTAACAGCAATCACTGAAGCGCGGAAGTTATATTCTTTGCCCTCTAGTTCTACGGGCGTCCCTACCTTGATGGCAGTATTCCCTAGTACAGGGCCATTGTTAGTAATTTGGCCTCGGCCTTCGAGGGTCAAGAGCAGGTTGCTACTAAAGGCCATCTCTGGGCGGGGATCTGGCAGGGCTTTAACCGACCCATCGGGCTGGGAAACAGTAACCGTGCGCGGCAGCACCTGGACATTTTTCACAGTGATTTGGCCGTAGGGCTGGTTACGAATAATAAAGTTGGCGGTACTGCCCTTGGGAATCAGGTCTTGGGGAGTGGGGGTACTCAGGCCCAGAACAAGCACATCTACTTCAATGGGTTGTGCAGCGGTCATTTGTGCCAAGGAGGTGCCCGATCGCCCCGGCAGGAGGAATAACCCCGCTAAGACACACAGGAGAATCAGCCCTGCCCCCAGGTCTAAAAGACTCACCTTGCCAAAAAGGCGGCCATAGCGATCAATGAGTTTCATCGGCACTCTCGCTTAAACCCGCAGCAAGATTCTATCACACAGGTTCTCCCTCACTGGCTTGCCCAAGCCAGAGTTCCCCTTGGGTGCCCTGCTCCCTTGGGCGGCCAGGCGATGGTTGTGAAGTATTCTTGGGCGCCTTAAAGTAACTCCTGCGGTTGAGTCTGCTGCCAATAATAGAGCCATCCCTCATCGCCACTAGAAACAAAGCCCTGACCGTGGGGATGAATAGGGAGAGCACCCACAGTGCGACGGTGCAGATTGAGCACTTGGGGTTGCCAGATACTTTTATCTTCACTGAGGTGCCAGAGGATAATCCCCTCTTGACTGAGGAGCTGGGGGGCTTGGTTGGTGGTCTCTAACCAATGCAGGTTCCGAACTTTACTGGGAAAGCCCTGCATCTGCCACAGATACTGATCGCCCGAACGCCAGACAAAAAGGGTGTGGTCCATGTTGCCGGCTGCACAATACTCCCCTGTGGCTGACCAAGCTACGCCGCCCACCGCTGACATCAATCCTAATTCTTGGGGATCGGCGTCCCAATCCTTAGTCGACCACAGCCCTACACCGCCATAACCCGCAACGGCCAAAGCGTCACCCGTAGGTTGCCAAGCCAAAGCAGAACTGAGGAGGCTTCAAAATCAAGGGTGGCAATGACATCCGCTTGAGCCACATCCCAAACCTGGATGTGGTGACCAAGACTAAAGGCAACCCACGGCAAGGTTGGATGCCAAGCGAGTTGATCAATCCAGTGGGAACCGTAGTGGAGCACCTGAGGATTTTCTGTGCCAGCTAAGGAACCAATGAGCACCCGTCCCTGCTGCCCGGCCGCTGCCCACCATTGGCGATCGCTCGACACTGCGAGGATTGTTAAGGTTTAATCGATCGCCGTTTGCAGGATGAGCTGCTCACCCACCTCTGGATCAATGTGATATAGCTCTCCTGTAGCTGAAGCAGCCAACAGATGGCGATCGCGACCGGCCAAGGCAGTGACATCTTCTTGGAGTTGGGTTTGTCCTAGGGGGATAAGGAAATTCACTAGTTGCACCCCTAGTGGAGGGTCTGGACGTTGGCACCGATGTAGAAGATATCCTTGTCCTTGAGGTCTTTTTCCTTGATGGGGCGATCGCCATAGACCAGACCTAGCTTACTGTCCAAATCACGGATGCGATAACCTGTATCCGTCTTAACAATTTCAAAGTGACGCCGCGAAATGGTCGGATAGGAAATCACAATCTTATTGTGGAGCGATCGCCCTACCCGCACCTTAGGTTGTAGGAGCGGCAACTCCTCCACAGAAGCAGGCCTACTCATTTGCCACAAAGGGGATGATTCTTGATCCGAGGCTAAAACCGTTGCCTCATTGGTAGGGGATGCCATAGGACACAGGCTCTCCACACTGACGGTTCCCCTTTACCAAACAGGTCTGCTTTAGTCTTGTGGCAGACCTAGACTAAACCGTTACGGAGGGCAACAACTGCCGCCTGCACCCGGTCATCCACCGCCAACTTGTTCAAAATACCGCGCACATGGGTCTTGACCGTATTTGGACTCAAAAACAGTTTGCCGGCAATTTCAGGATTACTGTAACCTTCCACCATTAGCTTCAGGACATCCAGTTCCCGCTGTGAAAGGTGATAGTCCATTGTCGGTTGGGGAGAATGCAGGTGCTGGATGACGTGGCGAGCAATCTGGGGATCAAGATAGGTGGCTCCCTCTTGGGCCGCCGCGATCGCCATCAGTAATCGCTCAATCCTTTCCCCCTTGATACAGTAGGCGTCGGCACCACTAGAAAGGGCAGCAACGGCTTCAAGGGCCGATTGGTGAGAGGTGAGCATCACCACACGAATGTCAGGAAATTCTCGCTTCAGCCGTTGGGTCGCTGCAATCCCATCTAGCCTGGGTAGGCCAATGTCCATAACTATCACTTGCGGCTGTAATTGCCGTGTCAAATCAATGGCGCCATAGCCATCTTCGGCATAACCCACCACAGCAAACTGCTCTCCTAGGGCTTGTCCTAGCCCGAGTTGCATCATTGGGTCATCTTCAACAATCAGGAGCCGCAGCTTGGGTGCCATGGTGGGCGCAGAAGTGCATTAACCAAGACCCGGAACGTTCAAGCTACCTGTCAACTCTTCCATCCGTTCCCGCATAGTGGCAGTAGATTTTTGGTACGCATCGCGCATGGCGGCTGTCACCAAGTCGGAGAGCACTTCAGCCCCTTCACTCAGGAGATCGGGGCTGATCTCAACGCGGCGGGGTTCTTGGGTGCCACTCATAATCACTTTCACGGCACCCCCCGCGGCTTGACCCTCAATATCCATTCTTTCAAGGTCTTCCTGAAGCTTCTTGGCGCCCTCTTGAACTTGCTGCGCTTTTTGGATAGCGGCGGCCAGCTCTTTCATTTTGCCAAGGCCGAAGCCAAAACCCTGTCCCTGTGCCATAGTGTTCTCTCTATACAGTGCGGACTATTGACTGCTATCTTATCACTGTCTTGATGAGGGATCAGCGAGCTGCACGGGCAAGGGCATTGTAGAGACCATTGAGGACGGGAGGGGAAGGGAGGGGTGGCGAGTTCTCGAAAATTTGCATCGGGGTCAGGTTGGAGCGGCCATAGAAGCGAGTACTGGCGCTACGGTCAAAACTAATCTTGGCACCCTCAAGGGCAACGCCGGCAAAAAGACCTGCACTGCGGGTGTAGGAAAAGACTTGGGGACTAGGGTCTGTAGGACTGACAACTTCTCCACCCACGGGGCCTGCGGCCACGGAGACATTGCCCCCTAAGCGAAAGGACTGCGCCAAGCTGCGCATGACGACGGATTTATCCATGAAGGCCAGCACGACATCCGTGGCTTGGGCGCCGATTTGCAGGCCAAAGCTCCCACCGGTCATTGTAATAAAAGCAGGCTGACTCCATTGGTTCTTCTCATTGCGCACAAGCAGAATGCCGGCACCACGCCGACCACCAAAGATAAAGCCAGCTTGAACCACATTGGGAATAATGGCAATCCCTTGGGCACGCTGGACAATTGTTGGGGGAATGCGATTGCTGCTATTGAATGTAAACTCGCCGAGGACAAATGTGGCGTTTTCGACCCGCTGCACCATGCGCGAATCAGGGGCATTTTGGCCAAGGGTAGTATGGGGGATAAAAATCAGGGCGATCGCCCCCCCAATGACAGACCCTAGCCGGTGCAAGCGTCCCATGACAAAACGCAATTCCATCGCGGTCTCCCTCATCGCTGCCTCAATGTATCCTTAGACGGGCGAGCCTTTCTTGCTTGTTCCATGACTACAGCTCTTTTCACAAGGCGGCAAGAGGCACAACGCTGTCGAAGCCACTGTCAGCGCTCATCAACAGAACATTTCATTTTTGTTAGTGTCCCCCCTGCTTCAGGGAAGGGCTGTCATTATGTCTGGCGGCAAAGCTAGAGAACATCCGTTTTTTAATTTTCTGTAGCTAGTACCCCTCGTTGCTTACTTGTCAGGTCCCGCATCATTATATTCCCAGAAGTCGTGCTAAACTCTTCGAAGCGTACCGGCTCCTTGAGTGCTTGTTCCAAGGTCGGAAAGCGTTCAACGATGGAGTATCACCATGCCACGTATTCATGCCAACGCCCGAACGACACCCCGAATTCGCCGTGAAATCCAACAAGCACCGGCTTCGATCAGTCATCGCGAGCTTGCCAGACGTTACGGGATCCACCGGCACACGGTAGCGAAATGGCGTAAGCGCGCAACCGTTGAAGACAAAAGCACCCGCCCGCACCGCCTGCAAACGACGCTTACGGAAGCGCAAGAGCTTGTGATCGTTGAGGTGCGTAAGCTCCTTTTGCTGCCTCTTGATGACCTTCTCGTTCTTGCCCGGACGTTCCTCAACCCCAATCTGAGCCGCTCAGCGCTGGATCGCTGCCTGCGTCGCCACGGAGTCTCGAACCTCAGGATACTGCAAAAGGAACGCGAAAGCCTCGAAGGCAGTCCCAAAAGCACCACGCGGCAGTTCAAAGCGTACGCACCTGGGTTCATCCACATCGACGTCAAATACCTGCCACAAATGCCGGATGAGGAGCAGCGCCGCTACCTCTTTGTCGCGATTGATCGGGCAACGCGCTGGGTCTATTTGGCAATCCACGAGGAGAAGAGCGCAGAATCGGCAACGCGCTTTCTTGCAAATGTCCTTGCCAACGCTCCTTTCGTGGTGCGTACGGTGCTGACTGATAACGGCAAGGAGTTTACCGACCGTTTCTCCTCCGCAGGCGAACGCCAACCCACGGGACACCATCCGTTTGATCAGCTCTGTCGTGAAAAGCGCATCACCCATCGGCTCATCCAACCCCGCCATCCGCAAACCAACGGGATGGTGGAACGCTTCAACGGCCGCATTGCGGAGATTCTGCGCGCTGAACGCTTTGTCTCGGCAGCCGACTTGCAAGAGACGCTCACGCGATACCTTTGGGCGTACAATCACCGCATTCCCCAACGCGTTTTGGGCCACATGACTCCCATTGAGAAACTGCGATGGTGGCAAACTGAGCGACCAGACCTCTTCGTTTCAAGGGTAGATAATGTCACGGGTCTTGACACTTACTAAAAGGGATATGGCAGAATGTAGAGGGTTTTGCTTGCACTAGCGATTCATACCTATTTGGTTTTCTAGGCAGGCAGCTCTCATGGAAAGTTAGGTAGCACGCATGGAACCCCTGTATCAATACGCTTGGCTGATTCCCGTTTTACCCCTCTTGGGAGCGCTGATTGTTGGCTTTGGCTTGATTGCCTTCTCAGAGACCACCTCGAAACTGCGGCGACCCAGTGCCATTTTCATCATGGCGTTGATGGCGATCGCCATGGGGCATTCCCTGACTCTTTTCTGGAGCCAAGTCCAAGGCCATCTCCCCTATACACAAATGATTGAATGGGCAGCGGCGGGCAATCTCCACATTGCCATGGGATACGTGATTGACCCCTTAGCAGCATTGATGTTGGTCATCGTCACAACGGTGGCCTTTTTAGTCATGCTCTACAGCGATGGCTACATGGCCCATGATCCGGGCTACGTGCGCTTTTTTGCCTACTTGAGCTTGTTTGGTTCCTCAATGCTGGGGTTGGTGGTCAGTCCCAACTTGGTGCAGGTTTACATCTTTTGGGAACTAGTGGGGATGTGTTCCTACCTGCTAATTGGCTTCTGGTATGACCGCAAAAGCGCCGCAGAAGCTGCACAAAAAGCCTTTGTCACCAACCGAGTTGGGGACTTTGGGCTCCTGTTGGGAATGGTGGGTCTGTTTTGGGCAACCGGCACATTTGACTTTGCCGGGATGGGCGATCGCCTGACGGAACTGGTCAATACGGGGCTACTTTCCCCTAGTCTTGCCGCCATTCTTGCTATCTTGGTCTTTCTAGGACCAGTGGCCAAATCTGCCCAATTTCCCCTGCACGTGTGGCTACCGGATGCCATGGAGGGTCCGACACCCATTTCCGCCTTGATTCACGCAGCAACCATGGTGGCAGCGGGGGTCTTCCTGATTGCGCGGATGTTCCCTGTGTTTGAGCAATTGCCCCAAGTCATGACGACCATTGCTTGGACGGGTGCCTTTACGGCGTTTATGGGGGCAACGATTGCCATCACCCAAAACGACATCAAAAAGAGCTTGGCCTATTCCACCATTTCCCAACTGGGGTACATGGTTATGGGGATGGGGGTAGGTGCTTACAGTGCTGGCCTCTTTCACCTGATGACCCATGCCTACTTCAAAGCGATGCTCTTCCTTGGATCGGGGTCAGTGATTCACAGCATGGAAGGGGTGGTTGGCCATAACCCAGACTTGGCCCAGGATATGCGCTATATGGGCGGTCTGCGCAAGTATATGCCGATTACGGGGGCAACGTTTCTAGTGGGGTGCTTGGCGATTTCTGGCGTGCCTCCCTTTGCCGGCTTTTGGTCGAAGGATGAAATTTTAGGTGCCGTCTTTCATGCCAACCCAGCAATGTGGCTGCTGACGTGGCTCACGGCTGGCTTAACCGCTTTTTACATGTTCCGCATGTACTTCATGACCTTTGAGGGCAAGTTCCGCAATGTGCCCCCAGAGCGACAGGAGCATCATGATCACCATAGCCACCACGCTGCCGTACCCCATGAATCTCCTTGGACGATGACACTGCCTTTGGTGGTTCTAGCGATTCCCTCAACCTTGATTGGTTTTGTGGGCACTCCCTTCAACAATCTCTTTGAAGTCTTTATCCATGCCCCTGGTGAGGAGAAGGTGGCGGAGCACGCGGTGGATTTGACGGAGTTCCTTATCCTTGGGGGTAGCTCTGTGGGGATTGGTCTGATGGGCATCACTGTGGCCTACCTGATGTACCTCAAGGGCACCCCCAGTCCGCAGGCGATCGCCAAAGCCATTCAACCGCTGTACCAGTTCTCACTGCATAAGTGGTATTTTGATGAACTCTATGAAGCGGTCTTTATCAAAGGCTGTCGGCGCTTGGCACGTCAGGTTTTGGAAGTGGACTACAACGTCGTTGATGGCGTGGTTAACCTCACGGGTTTTGTCACGATGGTCACCGGTGAAGGGCTGAAATACTTGCAAAATGGCCGTGCCCAATTCTACGCCCTCATTGTGCTGCTGGCGGTGTTGGGATTTGTCATCTTCTCAGTGCAAACCTAACCCTGCTGATGCTGCTTTCCCAACTGCTGGAGGAGTAATACAACTGCCATGAGTACGTTTCCTTGGCTGACAACAATTATCCTGTTTCCCATTGTGGCTGCCTTGGCGATTCCCTTCATTCCAGATCCTACGGGCAAAGGCCGCCCCATCCGCTGGTATGCCCTGGCGGTGGGGTTGATTGACTTTGCCTTGATTGTCTATGCCTTCACCAATTTCTATGACCTAAACACCCCCGGCATGCAACTGTGGGAAAGCTATGACTGGATTCCCGAAATTGGCCTGCGCTGGTCAGTGGGGGCCGATGGGCTCTCAATGCCCCTGATTTTACTCACGGGCTTTATTACGACGCTGGCGATTTTGGCGGCTTGGCCAGTCACCCTGAAACCGCGACTGTTTTACTTTTTGATGCTGGCGATGTACGGTGGCCAGATTGCTGTTTTTGCCGTCCAGGATATGCTGGTGTTTTTCCTGGCGTGGGAACTGGAACTCATTCCCGTGTACCTGCTCTTGGCAATTTGGGGCGGCCACAAGCGTCAATACGCGGCAACAAAGTTTATTCTCTACACCGCCGGTAGTTCCCTTTTTATTTTGGTGGCGGGCTTGGCGATGGCCTTCTATGGCGACACCGTCAGCTTTGATATGCAAACCTTGGCGGCCAAGGACTATGCCCTTGGTTTTCAACTGCTGGTCTATGCAGGGTTTTTGGTGGCCTATGGCGTCAAGCTGCCGATTGTCCCCCTACATACATGGCTGCCGGATGCCCACGGTGAAGCAACAGCGCCAGTGCACATGCTCCTGGCGGGGATTCTCCTGAAGATGGGAGGCTATGCCCTAATTCGCATGAATGTGGATATGCTGCCGGCAGCCCATGCCAAGTTTGCCCCCGTTTTGGTGATTTTGGGGGTTGTGAATATCATCTATGCGGCGTTGACCTCCTATGCTCAGCGGAATCTCAAGCGCAAAATTGCCTACTCTTCGATTTCCCACATAGGCTTTGTCCTGATTGGAATTGCCTCCTTTACCAACTTGGGTATGAGTGGGGCGGTACTGCAAATGGTCTCCCACGGGTTGATTGGCGCGAGCCTCTTCTTCTTGGTGGGGGCTACCTATGACCGTACCCACACACTGATTCTGGAGGAAATGGGCGGTGTTGGCCAGAAAATGAAGAAAATTTTTGCCATGTTTACCGCCTGCTCCTTGGCCTCCCTTGCTTTGCCGGGGATGAGTGGCTTTGTGGCTGAGCTGATGGTCTTTATTGGCTTTGCCACCAGTGATGCCTATTCTTTGCCCTTCCGTGTGATTGTGGTCTTTTTGGCAGCGGTGGGGGTCATCCTGACACCGATTTATCTGCTCTCGATGCTGCGGGAAATTTTCTACGGCCCCGAAAACAAGGAACTGGTTGAGCATGAGGCCCTTGTGGATGCTGAACCCCGTGAAGTGTTTATCATTGCCTGTCTGTTGGTGCCGATTATTGGCATTGGCCTCTATCCCAAGCTATTGACGCAAATTTACGATGCCACGACCGGTCAGGTGATTGCGCGGGCACGGGAGGTGCTACCGACCCTGGCTCAGCAGACGGAGCAGCCCCTGGGGATTCTGCCGATGGTGGCACCGCAACTCAAGGCCAATGCCCAGTAAGTTGGCTGTGCTTGGGGCTTTTCCCTTTGGCCGCCTGTCGCAGGGGTGCGATCAAGCCATCAAGCAGTTGAGGGTAGCGTGCTTTCATTACTCTTCGCTTCCTCCGCCAGAGCAAGCAGCTGGCCCAGGTTACCAAAGAGCGCCTTGATGGGGAGAAGTCCCCTCGCCTGATCCAGCCGGTGGCTCCTTAAAAGCTGGGCGGGAGTCATACCCCGATTTGCTCCTTTGAAGTCCAAAACCATGCGCCCCATTTCGCGCTGGGCAGGGTCAAGGTTTTGCGGAGTGCCCATGTTTCGAACCCACAGCAACGCCGGAGTCTCTCGAAGGCTGCCATGGCCACTGCTTGTTTTTTTGTGCGCCTGCTCGATAATGGCTTTGCACTCTTCAGGGGTTGTGATTTTCTGGCACGCCTCGATCAGCTCGCGCGCTCCCCGCATTGCGTTATGCACTGACACAGTGAACTTTTCCACAGCGACATCGCTGAGGGTAGGTTGTTCGGCGGTTGTCCTCTTCGATGAGGGGGTAGGGCAGAGTCTTGGTGGGGGCGATGAACGCTGCAAAAGCAATCGCTTTTTTCTGGCCAAACCTCGCTACTCCAGACTGGCGAGTGTCCCTGGTAAACTGCAGAGGAGATGTTTGGTGCGAATCGGCTTGAGCGTGGGCTAGATCGGGCAATGGGCGGTGCTGCCCCGATACTGCGCCTGTGGCCAAGTCATAGGATAGACCGGCCAACCCGATAACTGCGCCCCTAGATAGGGGGTGATGTTCAGAGTGACCCGCACGGCTGAGATTATCAGGGACGGTTGTTGCGGTAGGCTGAGATTGTAGCGCGAGAGTATTTTCTATGGATGCTTTGGCTCTGTGGCAGCATTACCAAGACTGGTTGTACTATCACCCCGAACTGGAGTTCTATGTGGATGTTAGTCGCATGGGGCTGACTCCAGAAGTTGTCCATCGCCTAGAGCCAGCCTTTGAGCGCGCCTTTGAGCAGATGAAGGAATTGGAGGCGGGGGCGATCGCCAACCCCGATGAAGGGCGCATGGTGGGTCATTACTGGCTGCGGGATCCAGACTTAGCCCCTAGTCCGGAGTTGCGCTCGCAAATCCGCGATGCGATCGCCCAAGTAAAGCAGTTTAGCCAGCAAGTCCACAGTGGGGCCATTGCCCCACCCCAAGGGGGTCACTTTACAGAAATTCTCTCAATTGGCATTGGTGGCTCTGCCCTGGGTCCGCAGTTTGTCGCCGCTGCCCTCGCGCCCGTCCATCCTCCCCTGAACATTCATTTTTTGGACAACACGGATCCGGCAGGCTTTGAACGGGTCTTTGCGGAATTGGGCGATCGCCTGCGCACCACTCTCGTGCTTGTCATTTCCAAATCGGGGGGGACACCGGAAACCCGCAACGGCATGCTAGAAGCCCAAGCCCGCTTCCAACGCGCCGGTCTGGCCTTTGCCGATCACGCCGTGGCCGTCACCCTGCCCGGCAGTGGCCTTGCCCAAGTGGCGGAGTCAAACGGTTGGCTTGCCATTTTCCCAATGTTTGACTGGGTGGGGGGACGCACCTCCGAACTCTCAACGGTGGGCCTATTGCCCGCAGCCCTGCAAGGGATTGACATTGATGACCTGCTCATGGGAGCAAAATTGATGGATCAGGCAACGCGTGTGCCGAATATCCGCCAAAATCCCGCCGCCCTCCTCGCCCTAGCTTGGCACCATGCAGGCAAGGGTCGGGGGGAAAAAGATATGGTTATCCTGCCGTACAAAGACAGTCTGCTGCTGTTTAGCCGCTACTTGCAGCAGTTGGTGATGGAGTCCCTCGGCAAGGAAACCGATCTCAACGGCAACATTGTCCACCAAGGGATTGCCGTCTATGGCAACAAGGGAACCACCGATCAACACGCCTATGTACAGCAGTTACGGGATGGCCTACCTAACTTTTTTGTTACCTTTATTGAAGTGTTGCGGGATGGTCAAGAACCCAGCATTGAGGTGGAGCCGGGAATCACGGCGGGGGATTACCTCAGTGGCCTGCTCCTCGGCACCCGCCAAGCTCTCTATGAAAAGAATCGCCCCTCGCTGACGGTCACCATTCCAGAGGTGACCCCCAAAACCGTGGGTGCCCTGATTGCCCTCTACGAGCGAGCGGTGGGTCTCTATGGCTTCTTGGTGAATATCAATGCCTACCATCAGCCGGGGGTGGAAGCTGGGAAAAAAGCAGCAGCGGCAAACTTGGCGCTGCAACGCCAGATTGTCAAAGTCTTAGAACAAAGTGATGAGCCCCTCGACTTGGGGGCGATCGCCGGCGCTATCAATGCTCCCGATCAACTGGAGCGGATTTACCTGATTCTGCGGCACCTGGCGGCCAACGATCGCGGTATTGAGCAACTGGGGGATCCCGCTCAGCCGAGTCAATTGCAGTTTCGGTGGCAACGCTGATGCAGCGGCGGCACTTTTGTCAGGGGTTGTTTGCCTTGGGGGCGATCGCCCTCAGCGGTTGCCAAGCAAGTGCCCATGGGGGGCTCACCGTTCATCTGCTGCGCAAATCCTTACCGCCTCAACTAATTCAGCGATTTCGTCAACAGGCAGGGGTGGGGATTCATCTGCGCCTGCAGGAAACCCCCCAAGCCTTAGCGGATACCCTTGCAGCAGGCAACCTAGGGTCAGCCGTCCTCAGTCTCGGGGACGCTTGGCTAAATCAGGCGATGAGCCAACACCAGATCGCCCCTATTCCCAAAACCCGAATTCAAAACCGATTTGACTGGGCTGAACCGTGGCAGCCGCTTCTCCAAGCCATCAGCCAAGGGGACACCTTGTGGGGGCTTCCCTATCGCTGGGGGGCAACCGCCCTCATTTATCGCCGCGATTTCTTTGCTGACTTGGGCTGGGAACCCACTGATTGGGATGTCCTATGGCACCCCGCAGTGCAGGGGCACTACAGCCTCTTGAATACCCCCCGCGAAGTGATTGGCTTAACCCTGAAATCCTTGGGGCTATCCTACAACAGCCCAGCCCCCCACCCGGAATTACGGGAACGCTTGCAGCACCTGCGCCAAGGCTGTCGTTTCTTGAGTTCTGACGCCTACTTGCAGCCCCTGATGCTCGGTAGCACGCAATTGGCAGTGGGTTGGTCAACGGATCTACTGCCGCTCCTGCAGCAAGATCCCCAGACCTACGGGGCCGTGTTTCCAGCCAGTGGCACAGCCCTTTGGGTGGACCTGTGGGTCTGTCCTCGGGAACCCAATGCCGCAGCCCTGGCTTGGTTGAACTACTGGTGGCAGCCCCAGGTTGCTGAACGACTGAGTCAGTTTAGCCCTGCTCCTTCACCCCTTGTGAGGAATCTCAGGGAAACCCTGTTGAGTCGGTATATTCCCTTTGCAACGCCGACGGCCTTTGCCAAGAGTGAAGTTCTGCTTCCCCTCGATGGGGCGACCCAAAAGGCCTATGACACCCTTTGGCAAGAGATTTTTCTAACGAGTTCCTAACTCGGCTTTGGTTTGGTTGACCCCTTGAGGAGTTGGGCGACATAGGCGAGGGCTTGGGGGCGATCGCTAATTTCTCCCCGCGCTTGGGCGGCTTCCACCGCTTGCAACAATTCACCCACACGCGGCCCCGGCGAGACGTGAAACACTTCCACCAGATCAGCACCTCGCACCAACTGGGGAGGATGGGCAATGGCATCCTGAGGGTCTAACCACCCTTTGACCAGGGGGACCAGATGCCCTTTGGGGATACCACGGCTAAGGGCAAGAGCAACAAAGGCTGGAAAATAGCGGCCTGCGGCGCGGAATAGATAGAAGGCTTGCTCACGGTTCAGGGGCTGTTGGAGGGGGACTAACCAGTGGCTGAGGAGTCGGCACAGAACTTGGACAATGCGAATTTCATCAGTGGTGTAGGTGAGGGCAGTCAATTCCTCCGCAGCTTGGCGATCGCTGGCATTCACGAGGCAGGTGAGCTTGGCCAAAGCCGCTAGGGTTCGCCGTTGGGGTTCGCCGGGGGCATTCGTTGCGGCAATGGATTTCGTCAGCGCCGGCCACAGGGCAGGGAAAGGGAAATTGGCCAGGGTGGATTCAAGGGCATGGTAGTGGGTCATCCGCTCCTCAGTTACCGAAGGCAACCACACCGCCAATACCCCATCGCGAAAGGCGAGGGTCACTTGAGCCGCACCCTCAACAGCACTGAGGAGATAACTGAGTTCTACCCGTACCCGTTCCGCTGCCACTCGTCGCAGTTGGGGGGCCAGGGTTTGGATCACCTGCCGTGTTTCGGGCGTAATCGTCAATTGGAGTTGAGCGGCTTGGCGATAGGCGCGTAGGAGTCGCAATGGATCAGCGGCAAGATTTTCTGGCGCCACATAGTGGATTTGGCGGCGTTGTACATCTAAGAGGCCACCGAGGGGATCGACAATGTGGTGGTGGTGAATGTCGTAGGCAATGGCATTGATCCGAAAATCGCGATCGCTCAAATCGTTTAAGAGCGTCTCACCATGCCGCTGCGCAATATCCACCGTCGTCTGGGGAAAGACTAAGCGGGCAATCCCGCGATCGCGATCCAAAAGAACCCATCCAGCCTTGTACTTATCCGCCAATTTTTTGCTCAGGCCAATGGCATCCCTCGGCACAATAAAATCCAAGTCAGGGTACAACGTGGTCCGACCGAGGAGAGCATCCCGCACCGCCCCCCCCACAAGGTACGTATCGGCGGGTAAATCACTGACAGCAATGGGCCAGCGGCTAAAATCAAAGGGTTGAACGACGACCATCAGAGCTGGTTGAGATCAATCGTTTGCCCACCAATGATCACCGTCAGATTTTCCCCCTCAACACAGACTGGTCCAGCTACGGTTTGAATCGTCAAACGGTTATTGTCAAATTTCAGTAGCCCCTTCCACGGAGGGACAGTCAGAGTTGGCGCTGGGGTACTCGTTGCCAGGGATGCCGCGGGCATTTTTTCTAGCCAAATCAGTGAGGCATCCCCAGGATAGTGGCGATCGCCCCCCGCTGTCTTAATGATCAGCCCCCCCGCTGCCGCGGGTGAAAAGGCAATCTCGCGAATGGGCTGCCACTCCTTACCCACCAAGAGTTGCAATTGCGACTGCTCTTGCTCAGCAGCAGCCGACTTCAGCAGCAGCCACCAAGTCTTCCAGAGTTGCCGCGCCGTTCCCAAACGCACCTCGCCCCCCTGGGGAATCGCTAGCTGCTCGTACTGCCATGCGGGCAGCGGTTCACTGACGTATTGGGTGGGCAAAAATGAATGGGCTTGGAGTACACTGGCCACTAAATCTGCAAAGGGTGCCTCGGTAAAAAGGGTCACTTTTTCATCGGCCACACTGGCTCCCTCCACCACTGCAACGACCGTGTCAGTGACAGTGCGCAGTTGATAACAGTGATTGCCTAAATCCACCACTTTTAAATCGGCACTTTGATAGGTACTGGGCAAGGGGTGCTGTTGCAGGATCAGCATTTGAATCACCTGCTCATTCGTCCACTCAATGAGCGTGGTTTCGTTAGCAGTCGCCATTGGCTGAGGAGTTGCGGTAGGGGTTGGCAATGGTACCTCCTCCCCTTCCCCTTGATCAAAAACCACTTCACCGTTGGGTAGGATGGTGCCTGAGAGCTTGGCCTCCTCCAAGTCTTGGCGGCGGGCGATCGCCCCCGTCAAATCCGCCTCCGATAAATCCGCTCCCACCACATTCGTATCCTTGAGATTACTGTCATGGAGAACTGCCCCCTTGAGGATGGCACCGCTTAGGACTGCACGCTGCAAATTGGCTCGGGAGAGGTAGGCGCCCACCAAAACAGCACCACTTAGGATTGCGTCCTGCAGGTTCGCATCGGTAAGGTTAGCCCCACTGAGATCTGCCCCAATCAAGTTAGCTCCCCGCAGATTGGCATTGGCAAGGTTAGCCTTAATCAAATCCGCTCCACTCCAATTAATGCCCTGCAGATTGGCTCCCGCCAGATCAATATGGCTAAGTTGTACTAAAGGAAACACACTGCCTGCCAAATTAACACCACGGAAATTCCGCACTCCACGGGCAAATTCACTTAACAAGGTTTCAAGGGTCATGGCTTTGCTCATAGCCGCTCACAATCAGGGCATAGCAGAGTTACTCAGGCACACTGCTTATAGCTATTCTAGGTCTTGATGCAAATCCACAGGAGCCAATCACCAATGCCATGGTTTGTCAAAATTGAGCGCGGCATTGTGGACAAAGCAACCTTTGATTGCTATGTTCCTGCCCATCGGGCCTATGTGCGCTCCCTCATTGCCGCCGGACATCAAGCCCGCACGGGATACTGGGCTGAGCGAGGGGGTGGCATGCTGTTGTTTCATGCCGATTCCCGCAAGACGGCTGAGGAAATTGTTGCCCGTGATCCCCTCGTCCAACACCAGTGCGTTCACTACGAACTCCATGAGTGGTGTATTGTCGAAGCACCGGATTAGCCTTGGCGCAGTTTTTCTGCCCAGACACGGGTGGGTAGCCCCCACACATAGATAAAGCCCTCGGCTGCCCTGTGGTCGAATTGATCCTCAGCGCCATAGGTGGCCAAATCCGGCGTATAAAGGGAGTAGGGAGATTGTCGTCCCACCACCCGCGCAGTTCCCTTAAAGAGCTTGACGCGCACGGTACCTGTGACCCGCTGCTGGGTCTGTTGAATAAAGGCATCAAGGGCTTCCTTGAGGGGGCTGTACCAGAGGCCGTTATAAACCAAGCGGCTGTAGGTCTCCTCAATACCTCGCTTATAGTGCATCACATCAGCCGTCAGAGTCAAACTTTCCAAATCGCGGTGGGCGTCAATGAGCACCAGCAGACCAGGGGCTTCGTAAATTTCACGGGATTTAATGCCGACTAGGCGATTTTCAATCATATCAATGCGGCCAAAGCCGTGGCGACCCACTCGCTCGTTGAGTTCACTGACCAATGTCACGGGATCCAGGGGGCGACCATCGAGGCTGACGGGAACCCCTGCTTCAAAGCCAATATCCACATACTCCGGGGAGTTGGGGGTGTGTTCAATGGCTTGGGTCATCCAATAGACCTCCTCAAGGGGTTCCATCCACGGATCCTCAAGGGGGCCGGCCTCAATACTGCGTCCCAAAAGATTGCGGTCAATGCTGTAGGGGGAAGATTTCTTCACAGGAGCAGGAATGCCAAAGCGTTCGCCGTAGGCAATGGTTTCTTCACGGCTCATGCCCCATTCACGCGCGGGTGCTAAGACCTTGAGATTGGGATTGAGGGCAGCAATCGCCACATCAAAGCGGACTTGATCATTCCCTTTCCCAGTACAGCCGTGGGCAACAGCATCAGCACCGTATTGGGTAGCCGCCTCCACTAAGAGCTTGGCAATCAAGGGGCGAGCAAGGGCCGTCGAGAGGGGATAGCGATTTTCGTAGAGGGCGTTGGCTTGAATGGCTGGAAAGGCATAGTTGCGGATGAACTCAGCTTTGGCATCAGCCACTAACGAGGCGCTGGCACCTGCATCAAGGGCCTTTTGGCGAATGGGTTCCAGTTCATCCCCCTGTCCTAAATCCACTGCCAGGGTAATCACTTCCTTGACTCCCCACTCGTGCTGGAGATAGGGAATACACACGGAGGTATCCACCCCCCCCGAGTAGGCCAAAATGACTTTTTCTGCACGCCCCATGGGTCTTTACCTAACTTTTCTGAAACAAACGCGATCGCTACTATAGCGGATCTCTTTGCCTGAAAAGTTATTCGTCCCCCCGTTGAGTTTGTTGAGCCTCAGGGTGAAGCCTGTTTCACTTCGTTTGCTAGGGGCAGGCCTTGCTCAAAACAGGTCAAATTTTCAATCGTGGTACGGGCAATATCCGTGAGAGCATTGCGGGTAAAGAAGGCTTGGTGGGCAGTAATCACCACATTGGGGAAGGATTGCAGGAGTTGGAAGGTGTCGTCTTGGATGACGGTGTCCGAGAGGTCTTGGAAAAAGAGGGAATCTTCCTCTTCATAGACATCGATGCCCAGATAACCAATTTGGCCGCTTTTAATGCCCTCAATCACGGCTTTGGTGTCCACCAGTTTGCCGCGACTGGTATTGATTAACATGACGCCCCGCTTCATTTGGGCGATCGTAGTGGCATTGATCAGGTGTTCATTTTCGGGAAGTAAGGGGCAATGGAGAGTAATAATCTCGGATGCCGCCAGCAGTGTCTCTAAGGTTGTGTAGGTACCGATCTCCCTAAAAGCTTGACTGGGATAGGGATCGTAACCGTAGAGGTGGCAGCCAAAACCATGCAGAATCTGGGCAACAATTTGGCCAATTTTACCTGTGCCAATAATGCCAACGGTACAACCATGGAGGTCAAAGCCCATTAGTCCCTCTAGGGAAAAGTTATCATCGCGCACCCGGTTGTAGGCACGGTGGAGTTTGCGGTTGAGCATCAGCATCAGTCCCACCGTATGTTCAGCCACGGAATAAGGGGAATAGACACTGACGCGGGTGACCGTTATGCCTAAGCGGGCCGCCGTGGCCAAATCCACATTGTTAAAGCCCGTACAGCGCAGGGTGACCAGACGCACCCCCAACTCTGCTAGTCGTTCTAGGGTCTGTGCCCCAAGATCGTCATTGACAAAGGCGCAGATTGCATCGTGCCCCTCGACTAGGGCAGCCGTTTTAGGGCGCAACAGCACATCGTAATAGGTCAGGAGATGGGGATGCCCTTGAGCCGCATTGGCAGCATCCAAAAACTGGCGATCGTAGGATTTCGCACTAAACACCGCAACCTTCATGGGGGATCTCCTCGGGGAAGCAACAGGATAGCCCTTTCCAGAGGGGGTAAACCCAGCCCATACAGCAAGCTAATGGAGGACACCACGTCCCATCTTGTGTTTGTAACGCCCCATCTTGGCAAAGAGCTGTAGCTAGCCTAGCGAGTCTCAGTTTAAGATTCTGTTAAGGCGGGGCAAAGACTGCCTTAGAGCAGATGCTCAGGCAACGCCTGAAGGGATACTCAGCGAAAGTCCTCAGGACCGGTGAAAAAACTGACGAATGGTTGCCGCAATATACTCAATGGTGGCATCGCTTAATTCAGGCCAAATGGGTAGGCTAAGAACCTCGCTGGCAAGGCGATCGCTCACAGGATTGGGAGGAGATTGCCCCTTGTACATTGGACAGTGATCTTGGGGAATCGGGTAGTAAATCATGGAACTAATGCCAGCCTCCTTTAGGTAAGCCGCCAGCGCATCCCGCTGGCCATTGAGCACCCGAATCGTATATTGGTGAAACACATGCCCCGCAGACACGGCTGGGGTCACCACTGCCTCAAGACCCGCCAAGGCTTGGTTATAGGTTTGGGCAACTCGCCGTCGCTGTTGATTCCAGCGATCGATATGGGGCAGCTTCACCCGTAGAATTGCTGCCTGGAGGCTATCCAAACGGGAATTATAGCCAATCATTTCGTGGTGGTAGCGTTGACGGGAGCCGTGAACCCGCAGCATCCGCGATCGCTCTGCTAACTCCTCATCATTGGTGGTAATTAGACCGCCATCACCATAGGCACCCAAATTCTTGGTGGGGAAAAAGGAAAAGGCACCCATGGTACCGATCGCGCCCGTGAACCGATGGGCCAAGGCTTCTTGAGTTGCCCTTTCACAGGGACAATTTTTACAGGGCGGGCAATAGCGGGCCCCAAAGGACTGGGCACAATCCTCAAGGATCGCTAACCCATGGGCCTGAGCAAGTTCCATCATTCCTCCCATCGCTGCCGGTCGGCCAAATAAATGCACAGGCAAAATCACCTTAGTGCGAGGGGTAATCGCTGCAGCAACTTTACTGGGATCAAGGTTAAAGGAGTCCAATTCCACATCTACAAAAACGGGGCGGGCACCCACCAAACTAATTGCCTCCGCTGTGGCAAAAAACGAAAAGGGGGTTGTAATCACCTCATCCCCAGGCCCCACCCCCAAACTGCGCAGGGAAATCACCAGTGCATCTGTTCCTGAATTAACTGCTACCGCATGGCGCACCCCTAAATAGGCGGCCACCTCTTCCTCAAAGGCCTGTACCTCTGGCCCTAGAATGAACTGACCTGATGCGAGTACCCGGGCAACTGCGCGATCGATGTCTGGTTGGAGGGATTGATATTGGGCTTTGAGGTCCAGAATGGGAATGATGTCCATAACAGCATCGGGCGCAGAGGTTTCCATCATGAGTCTGCCATAGGTCACTGTTCCTTGAAACAGTTTTTGCTCAGACAAGCCTCGGATAGACCGGGTTTGGCGATGATTGAGGGGACAAGGAGCACTGAATCGCCGAGAAAAGGACTGTAAAGACAATGTTCAGGCGTGCAATCAAGGGTAGTTTGATCCTGAGGAATTAAGATAGGCTTAGAGTGTAAAGCCGCTCTCAAGGGCGGGGTTTCAGACCCGTTTTTTTTGATGAATCCCCAAGAGTTGTTAAAGCGCTACGCCAGCGGTGAACGGGACTTTAACCGTGCCAGTTTGACAAATGGCGAGTTTATCAACGCTGATCTACGGGGGATTATTCTCTCCCGTGCCGACATGGAGTGGGTCAACCTGAGCGGTGCAAATCTCAGTGGCGCCGTGCTGTGTGGCGCAGAAATCATCAATGCCATGCTCATCAAAGCAGAATTGGTGGATGCCAACCTCGCTGGCGCAAACTTGAGTCGTAGCGATCTTAGTTGGGCAAACCTGACACGAGCTAATCTCAGCCGCGCTGAATTGAGTGAAACTACACTGCGGGGAACAGTCCTTCAGGGGGCAAACCTTTCCCGTGTGGATTTAGCCAATGCGGATCTGCGGGGATTGCCCCTGGACGGCGTTAACCTTTCAGGAGCAAATTTACAGGGCGCCAATTTACATGGAACAGAGCTAAAGCAGGCAAACCTGACCCGTGTGGATTTAATTCAGGCCGATGTTAGCAATGCCAATCTCAGTGGCGCGAACCTCAGCGGTGCCAATCTGAGTGGTGCTAATTTAACAGCGGCAAATCTTACCGGTGCCAATCTCAGTCGCGTTGATCTCACGGAAGTCAAGCTCACCGCAGCCAACCTTGCTCAGGCCAACCTTGTCGGCGCCGAACTGGCAAAGGCGGATTTGTCGTCCCTAGAGCTATCGGATGTCAACCTCAGTGGTGCCAATCTTAGTGGCGCGAACCTGAGTCATACCAACCTGAGCCGTGCGGATCTCAGTGGGGCAAATTTGCGGGGCGCCAACCTCAGCCATGCCAAACTGGTGGGCACCAATCTGCGGGGAGCGAATCTCGAAGGGGCAAATTTGCAGGGGGCATTGCTGGATCATGCGGATTTGAGTCAAACGGATCTACGCAGTGCCAATCTCAGTGGCCTAGTCTTTAATGGGGTGAAGTTGCGGGGGGCTAATCTCAGCGGTGCCAATCTCCGCGAGGTGGAGTTAACGGAAGCTAACTTTAGCCGTGCTGACTTGGTAGAAGCCAATCTCAGCCGCGCCCGCTTGGTGGGAGCCAACCTGAGTCGGGCGACCCTCTCCGAAGCAAACCTGAGCCGCGCCCGCTTGGTGGGAGCCAACCTGAGCCGGGCAACCTTTAGCGGCACCTTCCTGGGAACCGTAGATCTCAGCGGTGTTAACTTGAGTGGGGCAGACTTAGGGGATGCTAACCTCTCAGGCTCTAACCTGTCGCGAGCCGATTTGACGCGAGCCAACCTGACTGCTGCGGATATGAGTGGTGCCAATCTGAGTGAAGTGGATTTGCGGGGCACGATTATGCCCGATGGCCGACGGCGATCTTAGGGCTGCTTCTCCATTCCGAGGGTTCCTGCCTCGGCTTCACCAGGCTGAGGTCTGGGGGGCGCTTGACGGCCAAAGAGGTGCACCAGGTGCCTCAAATGAGCGGCAAGTTCAGGGGTGAGTTGCCCAGGAGTCAGCCGCCACGCCCAGTTGCCTTGGTCAGTACCGGGAAAATTCATGCGGGCATGGCTATCGAGGCCGAGCAGGTCTTGAACGGGAATAATGGCTTGGTTGGCAACGGTTCCCAAGGCCATGCGAATCAAGGCCCAGTGGGGCTCGCTGGGGGTATAGCCCAAATAGTCAATAAAACGCTGCCGTTCCCAGTTACTGAGGTTACGATACCAGCCCACAGTTGTGTCGTTGTCGTGGGTGCCGGTATACACCACACAGTTGCGCTCTTGATTAAAGGGCAAAAACGGATTATCCGAACCACCGCCAAAGGCAAACTGGAGAATTTTCATCCCCGGAAACTGAAACTGATCCCGCAGGGCAATGACATCGGGGGTAATATCCCCCAAATCCTCCGCTAGAATAGGCAGTCGTCCCAAGGCCGCTTGCAAAGCTTCGAAGAAGGCAGCACCAGGACCTGGTTGCCATTGGCCGTTGACAGCTGTTTTCTCCCCTTCCGGCACTTGCCAGTAGGCCTGAAAGCCACGAAAGTGATCGACACGGATAATGTCCACATAGGCGAGGAGGGCACGGAAGCGCTCAATCCACCAAGAGTAGCCATCGGCCGCAAGGGCTTTCCAGTTGTAAATGGGATTGCCCCAGAGTTGTCCTGTAGCACTGAAGTAATCCGGGGGCACACCGGCCATCAGGGCAGCGGCACCGGTTTCTGGATTCAGCTCAAAAAATTGGGGAAAGGCCCAAACATCTACACTGTCGTGGGCAACGTAAATGGGAATATCACCGATAATTTGAATCCCCTGTTGGTTGGCGGCCTCCTTGAGGGCGTGCCACTGCTGGTAAAAGAGAAATTGCTGAAATTCGTACTCAAAAATGCGGTCTTTGAGAACCACTTGGATAGCGGCAAGGGCGGTGGGCTCGCGATCGCGCAAAGGAGCGGGCCATTCATACCACGGCTGTCCCTGGTGGTGGTCCTTAATTGCCATAAAGAGGGCATAGTTGGGCAGCCAGTAGTGGGCAAGGGCTTGGAAGTCCCGGAAGGCCTGCCAGTCTCCTGGGGTAGCCTGACTCTGGAAACGTTGCGCCGCCAGGCGTAGGAGCGGCAGCTTCTGGCTAATCACAGCGTCGAAATCCACGCGATCGCGATTCTCAAGGGTAATCTGCCCTAGATCCGCCTCCGTTAACCAACCCGCTTTTGCGACTTCCTCCAAGCTAATCAGCAGTGGGTTACCCGCCATAGCCGAATAGCACATATAGGGGGAATTGCCAAAGCCGGTGGGGCCTAGGGGCAGCACCTGCCAGTACTGCTGATCACTGGCCACTAAAAATTCCAAGAACTCACGGGCAGCGGTACCCAACTCACCAATGCCGTGACCGCCGGGAAGGGAGGTGGGATGGAGCAGTAAACCACAGGAGCGGGGAAAGTGCATTGTCAAGCCATCGGGGAAACTGGAGCTAATTATCCCCCAATTCCGGATCAGCCGTAGCGTTGGTTTCCGCGAGAATTTCAGCTTCGAGGGCCGCTAGCTCCTCCGGTGACATCCGTGCTAAGCGATCGCGCAGAAGTGCCTCTTCATAGTCTTTGAGTTGTTGGTGATAGGTCATCCGACCCGTAAAAACCCGCAGTAGGTAAGTGGAGAGCCAGCCAAGAATCCCCAAGACAAAAATCGCCTGACTCCAAACCCCCGCCTGCAGTGGCTCAAGCCCAACCATCCGCAACAGGAGGTAGACCAAGCCACCACCAAAGAAAACACCAACACCAATTCCTAGAACATCAATGCGGCGCATAGCACCTAGGAATTGAGGGAGCGCGGCTGTGGACGAAAGTTAATAAAGGGTGCAAGCAGCAGTAATCCCGGAAAAAAGAAAGTTACTAGAAAGTACATAAATGCCCGCTCAAAGGAGCTAGCCACATACCAGCGCGCATTCAAATAGGCATAGACAATCGCTGGCACCACCAGCAGATACAGCCCTGCCAAGGCCCCATAGACACCAAGAACTAAAAGCTCTGTTGAAACTGCCATTGCTTGCTACCTCTTTACCAAGAAGGACTGAATTGGAATTATTCTGCAACACTGGTGGTTTCGCTCACCGCTTCTCCAAGGGCAGGAACGGCTATTCCCATGGCTGCCGCAAGGGCAGGGGGAGGCGCTTGCCGACTAGGCGCATTGAGATATTGGCCAGTGAGAATGGGCGGCACGGGTTTCATTTTGTGCTTGGCGGTAAAGAGGCGGTGGGTTTGGGCAAGGTTACCCCGCTCATTGATATGTTCGTTGGCAATTTTCTTGCGCAGCTTGACGATGGCATCCATGATTGCCTCTGGACGGGGTGGGCAGCCAGGCAAATAGACATCTACGGGAATCAGCTTGTCCACACCACGCACAGCGGAATAAGAATCAGAGCTAAACATGCCCCCTGTGATCGTGCAGGCACCCATGGCAATGACGTACTTGGGGCTGGGCATTTGCTCGTAAAGGCGGACCAGAGCCGGTGCCATCTTCATCGTGATTGTGCCGGAGGTGATGATCAAATCTGCCTGCCGGGGACTGTTGCGGGGCACCAAGCCAAAGCGATCGAAATCGAAGCGCGAGCCAATCATGGCAGCAAACTCAATGAAGCAACAGGCAGTGCCATACATAAGCGGCCAGAGGCTCGATAGCCGTGCCCAGTCATAGACATCGTTGAGGGATGTGAGGATGATATTCTCAGCAAGTTCTTGGGGAACTTCAGGACGGGCGATGGGATTAAGAATGGCAGGCGAGGTCGTATTGGTCATAGGGTTCCCTCAAGGGACATCGGCCAAATGTAAAAACACTTAAGATTATAGGCGTTTGCTCCAGCGGATGCACCTAATTGAATGTGGCGAGCAATAAAAAAACTTGACATCAAGGATAAATTATTTTTGACTGCCCACCTGTAGCCCCGGTGGTAACTCCAAGGTATCGCCAATGGCCGTGCCATTCCAGTAGGCCGCAAGGAGAACATCACAGGTCTTACCCCAGGCGATCGCCCCCTGACGATCCAAGCCAATGGCGCCAAAATCCCGTTGCCGACGGGCAGCTTCCCGGAAGGATTTTTCAAAGGCCGCCTCTAGGGACAGGCCATCGGTTACTCGCACCACAATCCGCGCGGCCAGCGCCTCATCGAGAATGTCTTCACCAATGCCTGTACAACTGACCGCTGCTAAGCTGTTGGCATAGTTTCCCGCTGGGGTTGCAGAGTCACTCACCCGCCCAATACGCTCAAAACCTTTGCCGCCAGTGGAAGTCCCCACAGCCAAGTGTCCCTGCTGATCTAAAACCACCACACCAACCGTGCCCCGTCTTGCCCCTTCGGCCACCACCCTCGCCATTGATTTTGAGAAATTGCCCTTGCGTTCCTCGAGCCACTCGTAGAGTCGCTGATCCGTTAGGGGTTGATACACAGGCAGCTGCAATTCACGGGCCAACTCTGCTGCCCCCACATCCGACAGAACGCGATCGGGGCACTGTTGTAGCCAGTGGGCCAGATCAATGGGATTTTTTACCCGCGAGACGTTGATGACACCACTAAAGCACTGCCGCTGCCCATCCATTAGAGAGGCGCTCATGCGAATCTGCCCATCGGACTGCAGCACCGAGCCTGTGCCGGCATTAAAGCGCGGTTCATCCTCTAGGAGCCGACACCCCAAAACCACTGCCTCAATCGCCGTTGCCCCTTCTTTGAGGGCCTGAACCACTTGGGTAACAATGCCATGGAGGGATTGGCGGACAGGAATGAGACCACCTTTGTCTTGGAGTGAACTGCCAGCGCCGCCATGGAGAATAACAGTGGGTTGGGGCATCCTCAATCCTAGAAATTCAGTAGTGTTCTAGCTCCAGGATACCCTGTGGCAATAGCCTGAATCTACTGCTTTAAGCCACCACAGCAGTTGCCAGAACCTCCTCCTCCTCGGTTGCCGCAGCTGCTGTATCTTCAGCATTCAGGAGGGTTTGTAGTTCTTGGATAGCTTGCTGGGTAGTTTCTACTTGACTGAGGAGCGATCGCGCGATTTTTTCGCCAGAGGCGGTGGACTGCACCACTTCGCGGATGTGATGGCGAAAATGATTGGCCATTTCCTCCACCTGCTGGTTGGCAACAACCACTTGGTTGGCCAGTTTGTTAATGGCCTCGACAATAATATCGAAGCCCGGCGTCCGCTGGCCACTGCGACTGGCAATCAACCCCGCTTGCACCGCAATGTGCTTCACCTGACGGGTAATCTCAGCAATTTGATGGGTGGCTTGGTCAATAATTTCCACGTCCTGTTTCAGGCGTTCGCTGAGACGATATACCTCCGCGGTGTGGCGGCTAATTTGGTTAACTCCCGTGAAGGTTTCCTGAAAGGCTTTTTGGCCACGCTCTGAGAGCACTTGGCTGATGGAGATGAACCGTTGGTTCAGTTGAGCAATCCGCTCTGCTTGCTCACGGACAGAGCGCTCCTGCTGCTCTAGGGCTTCATTCATCTGCTGGGCGCGGGTGAGCTGGCTTTCCAGGCGCTTGGCGTAGTCCTGGTTGCGCTCTTTTTCCAGTTTTAGGCTCTCAAGGATGTGCTGGGTGTGGAGGTGCTGCTGCTGAATAAAAAGATTTTTCCTACTCAGGACTTGAGCCTGGGCAATGAGGACGACCCGCATATCCACCAACACCAGTTGCTTACCCCTGCGCACGACAATGGGTTCATAGACAAAGGCAGGGGGGCGATTCAAGGCCTGCTCCACGGCTTCTTCGACGGGAGTGCGTGCCATCAAGACAAGGGGAGGAACTTTGGGGTTGGCAATTTCCGGCAATAACTTAATCGGGCGCGGCAAGTATAGATCTCGGCCAAATTGCTGACTCATGCGCTCAAAAAACTTGACCTTGGAGATCATGCCGATGACGCGATCGCCTGCCACCACCAACACCCCTGGTAGGTCAGGGTCACGTTGAAATTGATCGGCAACGTCTTTAGCAATGGTCTCCGGCGAAACCTGATAAGAAAAATAGGGCAGGTCTGCTAAGGTGGTGGCTGCGGCAAGCTGAAGGTTAGATGTCGCCTTCAGGGTCTCATTCATTTGCGTGTCCCCCCGGAATGAGCATCGAATTGAATTGCTTGAGAGCGGCAAGTGTACTTACGCTTGATGCACCTGTCTAATTATGTCGAATTCAGCCTAGGAGAGTATTATTTTTTGGTTATCTTTTGGTTAAGGTTTGCCATGATGGATTTAAAAAATGCCTTAGATTTCAATGAGGGCATCAGCGGATGCCTGAATGACTCGGAAAAGGTGGGTTTTACCAGTAATTGTAATCTGAAATACAGTTGACATTTTCCCGATCTATGAATTTTCAAAATACCACCGCTCTACCTCCCGTTGAATGGCGGCGATTTCCAAGGGACTCAATTTCTCCAGATTTTTAAGGGCAATGGCCATGCGTCCTTGCTGACTCAGGACTGTGCGATGGCGTGCTAGAAAATGCCAATAAAAAAAGTTAAAGGGGCAAGCGCGATCGCCCACGCGTTGCTTTGGATCATAGGCACATCCTTGGCAATAATTACTCATGCGCTGAATGTAGTTAGCGGAGGCGGCATAGGGTTTGGAGGCCAAGCGTCCGCCATCGGCAAATAAGCCCATTCCCAAGACATTGGTTTGCATTACCAATCATAGGCGTCAATAAAGACACTGTGGAACCAGTTTTCCACCTCCTGAGGCGCTAAGCCAGTGATGAGAGCAAAGTTGGCCAGGATCATCAGCCGCTGAATGTGATGGGCATAGCCAGTGCACTCAATTTGCTTGAGAACGTGGCGCAGGCAGCTCATTGTAGCGCGATCGCTCTGCCAAAAGAAAGCCGGCAGAGGTTGGTGGTGCTGCAAGAAGTTTTGCTGACAGTAGTCGGCACCGAGGTAGTGATAAAGGCCATACATATACTCGCGCCAGCCAAGAATTTGGCGAATAAACCCCTCAACGCTATTGAGGGGGAGTTGCCCTTCACTGTAGGCCCCTAAGGCCGCATCAATCACTTCTTGGGGATGCAGTAGGCCTAAATTCAAATAGGGGGAAAGGAGGCTGTGCCACAGGGTCTGTTCTTCCACCACCATGGCATCTTGGTAGGGGCCAAACTGGGGCAAGCGGTATTCAATAAAGTTTTCCAAGACTTGCAGGGCTTGAGCGCGGGTGACCCCCCAGTAAAAGGGTTCGATGTGACCGTAGGTTTGACATACCTCCTCGTCCCAAAGGAGCGAGGATTCCTTGACGCTTCACAGAAACCTGCTACCGAGGTAGTCTTACGGTTTCTCCACGTCCATTTAAAGTCTCCCAATGTCCTATGGCGACTCCCTCATTCTAGCACAAATATCACAAAAGCCGTCCTACAAGGACGGGGCTTGTATCCCATTTCATTGGTCAAAGTTTCCTTGGCGCACTGTTTCAATGACTTCTTGGGTCATCCTATCGGGGCAAAAGCGCAGCGGTGGTGGGGGTTTGAGGTTAGCAGGGGGCACTTGGCGGTTCTCAGCATCGTAGTTCCATTTGCCGCCGGCAGGAGATTTGCCCTCCATCAGGATTTGAAACCGCTGGCGCCCTGCACGGTAAAAGTGTTCCAGAACAAGGGTTTTGCAACCGGCTGCCCACTGCTGAAAGTCCGCTTCTGACCAGAGAAAGTGATTGTTTGGCAGCAATTTAATGGCACAGGGCAGGTCAAGGGTGGCAATGAAGTCACGAAAGGGGCGATCGCTAGGTTGCATGAGCCGCACTTCGTGGATGTTGTGGGCGCTAATCCACTGCCGCAGCGGGGTGACAAAGTCGGGGGCGATCGCGTAGGTTACTGGCCAACCGGCCGCTTCGAGCTCTTGGGCAAAGTGCCGCATAGCCGACCACACCAGCACCAGTTTTTGGGCATGGTAGCGGCGTTGTTTGACCCACTGGTGGGACTCAATGAGGATGACGGGGACAGGATGGGCGCAACTTTGCAGCGCGGCCTGCTGTAGCGACAGTTGATCCCCTAAAACCCAAACGCCAATGGCCATCAACAGTGGTTTCCTACTGCTCCTTTGACACCATAGCAGGGTTAGAGAGGGTGGTTAAGGGTTGTCCTTGTGGTTTATTCTTATGGTCAACGATTGCAACTCCCTACGAAGCTGACTATGCAAATTCGCCGCCGTCCCCCCAATCCCGCTGTCACTGTTCGCAACCTCCACTACCAAGTACCGGTGGCCGATGATGCCCCTCGCAACATTCTTGAGAAGATTGTTTGGCACAAGGAACAGGAGGTGGAGCAACTGCGGGAAGTCCTGCCCTTGGCTGATTTACAGCGTCAGGTGCTGGAGGCGCCACCGGTGCGTTCTTTTTTGGCGGCTGTGCAAAACCCTGTCACCCAACCAGCGCTGATTGCTGAGGTCAAGAAGGCCTCCCCCAGTAAAGGCATTATTCGCCCCAATTTCGACCCGGTGGCGATCGCCCAAGCCTACGTTGCCGCGGGTGCAACCTGCCTTTCCGTCCTAACGGACAGTGAGTTTTTCCAGGGCAGCTTTGAGTACCTCGCTCAAATTCGCCAAGAGGTGGCGGTGCCGCTGTTGTGCAAGGACTTTATCCTCTATCCCTACCAGATGTTTCTGGCAAGGGTGCGGGGCGCCGACGCAGTGCTACTCATCGCGGCTATCCTCTCGGACAAGGATTTGCGCTATTTTCTGCGGATTGCCCATGGGTTGGGTCTAACCGCCCTTGTGGAGGTGCACACCGCCGAGGAGATGGAACGGGTGCTGGCACTAGAGGACGTGCAGCTTGTGGGGATCAACAATCGCAACCTGATGGACTTTAGTGTTGATCTGGCCACTACTGAAAAACTTTTGGCCAACTATGGGGCGCAACTGCGCGATCGCAACATCCTTGTGGTCAGCGAATCGGGCATTCATCAGCGCGCCGATGTCGAACGGATGGCACAAGCCGGCGCCCAAGCCATTTTAGTCGGAGAATCCCTAATGCGCCCCCCAGCGGCGATGGCACACTTCAGCGAGGCGGAGGAACTCCGAGCGCGGATTCAGCAGTTATTTCCAGAGTTAGCCCACTAGGTATGCCCCTGAAGGCAGTTTTGTTTGACTTCAATGGCGTGATCCTCGATGATGAGGCCATCCATGCTGCCCTCATTGAGGAGATCTTGCTGCAAGAAAATTTGCGGCCGCAGCGGGGGGAGTACGACCTTTTTTGCCTGGGACGGAGCGATCGGGCCTGTTTGGATAACCTCCTCAGTCGCCGCGGACGGGCAGTGACCCCGGCCTATTTGGATAAACTGGTGGCTCAAAAGGCCGCCGCCTACCGAGCCCGCTTGGCCAGTATCGAACCGTTTCCCTTCTTTGCGGGGGCGATCGCCCTGCTGCAAAAACTCCATGCTGCCCGATTGAAAATCGCCATTGTCACCGGTGCGGTGCGATCCGATGTGGACTTAGCCCTTGAGCGGGGACACCTCCACTCGATGGTCGACTGCATTATCAGTGCCGAAAGTGTGGAACGCAGCAAACCTTATCCTGACCCCTATCTACGTGCCGTTGAAGCCTTGCAAGCCCTAGGGAGTGATCTCACAGCCGCTGATTGTCTGGCGATCGAGGACACCTTGGTGGGCATTCAATCCGCCCGCGAAGCCGGCGTCAAAGTCTTGGGGGTAGCCCACACCTATCCCTTCCATATGCTTCAGCGTCGCTGTCATTGGGCCCTCGATCGCCTGGATCAGTTTGACCTTGAGGCAATTGCCCCAGTGTTTGACCGCAGTGTGGCCGTCACCCCTCCTAGAGGTGTTTCACCTCGGCAATGAGTTGATTGAGCACTTCCTTGGCATTGCCAAAGAGCATCAGCGTTTTCTCTTTGTAGAACAACTCATTGTCAATACCGGCAAAACCTGGATTGAGGCTGCGCTTGATCACAATCGTGTGCCGGGCCCGATCCACATCGAGAATGGGCATCCCATACACGGGGCTGCCGGGGTTGGTGCGGGCAGCGGGATTGACAACATCATTGGCGCCAATCACCAGTGCTATATCCACATTCTCAAATTCTGGATTGATGTCCTCCATGTCCTTGAGTTGGGGGTAGGGGACGTTCGCCTCAGCAAGCAGCACATTCATGTGTCCCGGCATGCGACCGGCAACGGGGTGAATCGCGTATTTGACATCGACCCCCAGCCGCTCCAATTGATCCGCTAGTTCTTTGACGCTGTGCTGCGCTTGAGCCACCGCCATGCCGTAGCCGGGGACAATGACCACCGACTTGGCATAGCCGAGCATCATTGCACTTTCTTCAGGGTCAATGGTGCGCACTGACTTCGCCGTGGCATGCGCTGTCACTGCTCCGTTGCCGGTTGTCGTACTGCCAAAACCACTAAAGAGGACATTGGCCAAGGAGCGATTCATGGCTTTGCACATAATCTGGGTTAAAATCAGCCCTGAAGCCCCCACCAAGGCACCCGCAATAATCAATATACTGTTGCCAACAATAAAACCAGCGGCACTGGCAGCCAGCCCTGAGAGGGAGTTCAAGAGGGAAATGACGACCGGCATATCGGCACCCCCAATGGGCAGGACAAAGAGCACCCCTAAAACGCTGGCGATCGCCACCAAGCCCCAGAACAGCAGCAGCTGACTCGGATCCAACCACACCCACCCACTGGCAACCAAGAAAGCCACCAGTAAGCCGAGGTTAATGGCCTGCTGCATTGGGAAAATGATCGGGGTTCCTGACATCAGTCCCTGAAGTTTGCCAAAGGCAACAAGGCTACCAGTGAGGGTGACCCCGCCAATGAGCACCCCCAAAATAATGGTGATCAGTGTGCTGGGGGTCAGTGGTTCACCCAGGGTCACGCTGCGGCAAAATTCACCGATACCCACCAGGGCAGAGGCCGCCCCTCCTAAGCCATTGAGTAACCCCACCATCTGAGGCATGGCCGTCATTTCCACTTTGTAGGCAGCGATCGCGCCAATGACACTGCCGAGGCCAATGGCCGCTAGGACACCCGTGTAGCTCATCATCTGGCGATCGAGGAGCGTGACCACAATCGCAATCAACATCCCCAACGCAGCAAGGCAATTTCCTTGACGTGCCGTGGCTGGAGACCCCAGTTTTTTCAAACCGAGGATAAAGAGCGCTGCCGCACCCAGATAGCTCAATTCTTCAATGCGTGTTAGCCAATCCATGGTTCCTACCGCTTAAACATCTGCAACATGCGATCCGTGACCAAAAAACCGCCCACCACGTTAATCGTGGCTAGCACCGTCGCAATGAATCCCAAGACGACCGTTAAGGTTGTGCGCCCACTCCCCGCCATCAGCAGGGCACCAATCACAGCAATACCAGAAATGGCATTGGAGCCAGACATGAGGGGAGTATGTAGCGTGGGGGGGACTTTGTTAATCACCTCAAAGCCAATGAAACTAGCCAAGACAAAAATCATCAGACCAACAAGCACAGAATCTGTCATTGAACTCACCCCCTGAGCAAAGAACTAAAGCATGGGTGCCAAGGTTTGGGCAGGATGCAGGAGTTGCAGCACCCGTGGGTTGCGGACCTGCCCTTCATGGGTGACACAGGCGGCATCCACAATGTCATCGCCAAAGTTCAACACCAATTCCCCCTTGGGAGCAACGTACTTCAGGAGCGTTGAAATGTTTTTGGCATACATTTGACTGGCATGCACCGCCATCGTGGAGGGCAGATTAATCGGGCCAATAATGGTAACCCGCTGATGACAAATGGAGCGCCCTGGTTCTGTGCAGGCACAGTTGCCCCCCTGTTCAGCGGCTAAATCCACAATGACTGAACCCGGTTTCATGCTGGCCACCATACGTTCTGTAATTAACAGGGGAGCCGGTTTACCAGGAACTTGGGCCGTGGTAATGATCACATCGGCGCTGTGGACATGGGCAGCGATCGCCTCTTGGGTTTTGTGCTTTGCGGCCTCAGAAACCTCTTTGGCATAGCTGCCAGCAGCCCCCGTCTCCTCCTCAAGGTTGACTTCCACAAATTTGGCACCGAGGCTTTGCACTTCTTCTTTGACCGCTGGGCGAATATCAAAGGCTTCAACAACCGCGCCTAGACGCCGAGCGGTCGCGATCGCCTGCAAGCCAGCCACTCCTGCCCCAATCACAAACACCTTGGCGGGGGGAATTGTACCCGCGGCTGTCGTCAACATGGGGAAAAAGCGCGGCAAATGGGAAGCGGCCAATAACACTGCCGCATAGCCCGCCACTGCCGCTTGGGAAGAGAGGGCATCCATACTCTGGGCACGACTGGTGCGGGGAATACACTCGAGGGCAAAGGCAGTAATGTGCCGCTCTGCCAAGTGTTGCATTTGCCACGGATTCCCTAGGGGATTGAGAAAACTCATGAGGGTGGTGCCAGGGCGAATCCACTCCACCTCGCGATCGCGCAGCGGCGCAACCTTGAGCAGCACATCAACACTGCCCCAGACCTCTTCAATCGAGTAACCAATTTCCGCCCCTGCGGCACGGTAGTCATCATCGCTGAAGTGAGCCATATCCCCTGCACCGGACTCCACCCAGAGGTGATACCCCTGCTGCACCAGCTTGGCAACAACTTCAGGAATCAGGGCAACCCGCTGTTCCCCCACTTCGCGTTCCTTAACGACCCCAACTTTCATAGGCACTCTATAGATAGGGTTTGCAGTCTTTACAGAACAATTCCTTGGTGTAGTCATCAGGGCATCTGTTTTATAACAGCCCGAAACCGTCACAACACATTCACATACTGTTCTGTACTGATTCTCAAGCTACTGCGATCCCCTCGGGAATGGGAGGAAATGTCAGCGTTTCATGGGGATTCTCTACAACTCTTATGATCCCCAGTAACATTTGTAACAAATGTTGATATTATCCCTGAGTACTTTTACTCAAATAGGATTTGACCCCAATAGAAATGAATTTACTTTTATCTGAATTTATTCTCAATCCATGCCCAACTGATCACTTCCAGAGCCCCTAACAGTTAAATGTCCACTTGAAAGGTGATGGCAATTGGCAACAGTCACTGAGACAGGGTTAAGAGTGCTTTATGGCAATGGGATGCAGCAGCAGTTTCCTCAACCAGCAAAAATCGCCCTGGGGATAACTAAAGGGGCAAACAGGACTTCAAGCGGCAAAGTCAAGTGTTCCTAGAGGGTAGGTAGATAGGATAGTAGGCGTTCCCAAGAAAAGGGGAGGACAATAGACATTCAAGCGCAAAAAGTTGACCTCATTAGGAGAATGTATGAACTTCTCAATAGAAGCAGGGATTTGAATTGAACAGACCAAAGGTTTTAGGAATTAACCAATTCAGACCTTTGGGATTTTTGGCATGGTCGCCGCGCAGTAGCAGAGCATCCGCAGTCTCTCCCAGGAGCTCTAGCCAATCTCAGCCAAGATAAATATCGTCATTTACGCCATGCAGTAGCCCAGGACCTGACCACCTTTTCCACGTTTATCCTAGAGGTATCCAGCCTCCGCCGCGAAGGCTATCCCTGGCTGGCGTGGCTCTATTGGCTCAGCACCCCTATCCTAGGGTTTCTTTGTGTGGAAGCCGGTGTTGCTTTCTCCCGCTGGGTTTAGGCCAGGGGCAAGTCGCCAATACTGGCTAGTAGTTTCGCTTCCTCCTCCCAGGAAATGAGACGGCCTTGGTTTTCGTAGTCAGGAATTTGATCAAAGTAGAGGTAGCGATAGAGATCCGCTGCAAAGGGATCGATTTTCCGCGTCACAATTTCTAGGTACTCTTCGCGGGTAGGAATGCGCCCCAGCAGGGCACAGACAGCCGCCAGCTCTGCAGATCCCAGATAGACCCGTGCCCCCTTGCCCATGCGGTTATTGAAGTTCCGTGTGGAGGTGGAGAAAACCGTGGTGTTATCCGCAACGCGGGCTTGGTTACCCATACACAGAGAGCAGCCCGGCATCTCCATCCGTGCCCCAGCAGCGGCAAAAATACTGTAGTAGCCCTCTTCGCGCAACTGCTGCTCATCCATACGGGTGGGCGGGGCAATCCAGAGACGAACCTGCACCGTTCCTTCCCCTTCCAGCACCTTGGCAGCGGCACGGTAGTGGCCAATATTGGTCATACAGGAGCCAATAAAGACCTCCTGCACCGGATCGCCGGCACATTCCGAGAGAGTTTTGATATTGTCGGGATCGTTGGGGGCAGCCACCAGGGGTTCCTTGATCTGATCGAGATCGACCTCAATCACATCAGCATACTCAGCATCGGCATCCGCAGCGAGAAGACTGGGATTGGCCAGCCATGCCTCCATTTTTTTGATGCGCCGCAGGATTGTCCGCGCATCGCCATAGCCCCGAGCTACCATGTTTTTGAGCAACACCACATTGGAGCGCAGGTATGTGGCCACCGTCTCTTCGCTAAGTTTAATTGTGCAGCCGGCCGCCGATCGCTCCGCTGTGGCATCGGTCAGTTCAAAGGCCTGCTCCAACTGCAAATCCGGCAGCCCCTCCATTTCAATAATGCGTCCTGAAAAGACGTTTTTCTTGTTTTCCTTAGCAACCGTCAGCTTACCCTGCTGAATGGCCACGTAGGGAATGGCGTTGACAATGTCCCGCAGCGTCACCCCCGGTTGCAAGGAACCTTTGAAGCGCACCAGCACCGACTCCGGCATATCCAAAGGCATCACCCCCAAGGCGGCCGCAAAGGCCACTAAGCCAGAGCCAGCAGGGAAGGAAATGCCCAAGGGAAACCGCGTGTGGGAATCGCCCCCCGTCCCCACGGTATCAGGCAGCAGCATGCGGTTGAGCCACGAGTGAATGATGCCATCTCCCGGTCGCAGGGAGACCCCGCCCCGCGAGGTGATAAAGTCCGGCAGTTCTTTGTGGGTTTTAATGTCAACGGGCTTTGGATAGGCCGCCGTATGACAGAAACTTTGCAACACTAAATCCGCACCAAAGCCCAGGCAGGCCAATTCCTTGAGCTCATCGCGGGTCATGGGACCTGTTGTATCCTGCGAGCCAACCGTTGTCATCACCGGTTCGCAGTAGGTGCCGGGGCGGACCCCAGGGAGGCCACAGGCTTTGCCGACAATCTTTTGCGCCAGGGTATAGCCCTTGCTGCTGTCAACGGGAGGCTTGGGACGGGTAAAGAGGGGACTGGGTTCGAGACCAAGGGCTGAGCGCGCTTTGTCGGTGAGGGTACGACCAATGAGCAGCAGAATACGCCCACCCGCTCGCACTTCATCCAAGAGGGTATCGGGCTTGAGGGTAAACCGGCTGATCACGTCCCCCGCTTCATTGGTAATTTCGCCGCGGTAGGGGTAAATCGTGATCACATCCCCCATCGTCATTTGGCTGACGTCGCACTCGATGGGCAGCGCGCCTGAGTCCTCCATCGTGTTGAAGAAAATGGGGGCAATTTTACCACCAAGGCAGACACCCCCTGTGCGCTTATTGGGGACGTAGGGAATGTCCCGGCCAATGTGCCAAATCACAGAGTTGGTGGCGGACTTGCGGGAGGAACCGGTGCCGACAACATCCCCCACATAGGCAAGGGGGTAGCCCTTTTGCTTCAGTTCAGCAATGATTTGCAGTGCCCCCGGCAAGCGGCTTTCCAGCATGACTGTAGCGTGCAGGGGAATATCGGGACGCGTGGTGGCATGGGGCGCAGGGGAGAGATCATCGGTGTTGGTTTCACCCGCCACTTTAAAAACGGTGACGGTAATAGCCTCTGGCAGCGGTTCACGGCAGGTAAACCAGTCGCCATTGGCCCAGGATTCCATCACTTGGCGGGCATAGGGATTCCCTTGGTGCATGAGGTCTTGGACATCGTGAAAGGCGTCATACACCAGGAGGGTATGGCTCAGGGCCTTGGCTGCTGTAGTGGCCAGTTCAGGGTTCCCATGGCGCAGCAGGTCAATCAGGGAGTGGACATTGTAGCCCCCCAGCATGGTCCCTAGGAGCTCCACCGCTGTCACAGGGGTAATCAGGGGGCTGCTGAGTTCTCCCTTGGCGATCGCTGTCAAAAAGCCTGCTTTAATATAGGCGGCTTCATCGACCCCGGGCGGCACGCGATCGCGAATCAGGTGCAGCAGGTATTCTTCTTCCCCCGCCGGTGGCTGTTGCAGCAGATCACAGACTGCGGAGGTTTCGGCTGCCGTTAAGGGCAAGGGGGGAATGCCCAACGCGGCACGTTCTTGGGTTTGCTGACGGTATTGGCTGAGAACGGTTGTATCCACGTGCTGTTGACCTTCATTCAAACTAATTCAAAAACAAGTCAGTCCAAAATAGACTCTTGGGGGTATCTTGAATCTTACAAAAAACCGGCTGGCCGATTACCGCTAAACAGGCGCCAGCCCAGGGCCATGGCAGCGAAGCCAAGGGTAAACTGAATAAGGCTGACGGGCAGCAGGAAAACATATCCATTGAGAAAGACGAGGAAGGCCCCCAATGCCAGGGCGACGTAGCCAAACTTTTTTGTGCTCGAGTTGCCAAAGAGAATCATCAAAAGGCCGATTAGGACGAGTAGAACCGTTCCAGAGGCGCTGAGATTTGCCCAGAAGCCGGAAGAACAGCGAGTAGGAAAACACGATGTTTTGGCCGATGAAATAAAAGCCGCCAAAAAACAAAGCTAGACCGAAAAGGCGACCCATGGCACCCTGCCCTCAGTTTTGATTGCCGATTTTGTCTTTTTGATTTTACAGGATTTGGCTAGGAGCGAGAATGCCCACTGGCTTGAGGTGGGGGCGTGGCTCAATGCCAGTCCCGCTGTAACTCTTCAGCAGCGCGGCGGTAATCGGCTTGAGCCTCTTTAGCGTGTTTGCCTTTCCATTGGGTAATGGGAACCCCATCGAGGGCGGCCCGTTCATGGGCTTTGTAGGCGCGAATAAAGGAATGACAGGCGGCTACCCCCAACTGCAGGAGCGTATTTTGGGCTTCGAGGGCTTCATTGACACAGCGGGGATCAACGCGGGTGAGCAGGACGCGGTGGGGCACTTTCGAGGGTTCCACCACTTGCTTCACGGTTTCAATGAGGGCGGCAAGGTCAATGGGGGCAGGGGGGGTGGGCAGGACCAGATAGTCGGCGATCGGGACGACTGCCCCTAGGGCACTGGAGGTTAAGGCCGGGGGTGTATCGACAACAATCAGGTCATAGTCAGAGAGCTTGCGCACGTGACTGAGAAGTTTGGGGTTGACCTCCTGAGCCAAATCAAAGCCCATGGATTGACCACTGCGCTGAAACCACCAGGTCGCTGACCCCTGGGGGTCGCTATCCACCAACAGCACCTTGTACTGCTGTCCATAGGTGGCCGCCAGATTAATTGCTGTTGTGGTTTTGCCCACGCCGCCTTTGCCATTGAGAACCACCAGCAAACGGGGTGTTGCCAAGCTGACCCCTCCTAAAACTGCCGCAGAAAGCGCAGATCACTGGTGTAGAAGCGGCGAATATCATCAATTTGATGCAGCACCATGGCAAACCGCTCTACGCCAAACCCAGCGGCAAAGCCTGTATAGACCTCTGGGTCGTAGCCGACATTTTTGAGAACCGCCGGATCCACCATGCCGCAGCCCATCACCTCTAGCCAGCGTCCCTGCCACTGCACATCCACTTCAGCGGAGGGTTCGGTAAAGGGGAAATAGCTGGCACGGAAGCGAATGGGAACGTCACCAAAGAGTTCAGCCAAAAAGGTCGTGACGGTGCCCTTGAGATCGGTAAAGGTCAGCCCCTCATCGACCGCTAAAATCTCAATCTGATGGAACACAGCCGCGTGGGTGGCATCCTCGGTATCGCGGCGGTAACAGCGGCCGGGGGCAACAATACGAATGGGGGGCTCATAGAGTTCCATGTAGCGAATCTGCACCGAGGAGGTGTGGGTGCGCAGGAGATTGCCATCGGGCAGGTAAAAGGTATCCTGCATATCGCGAGCCGGGTGATCTGCGGGTGTATTCAGGGCCTCAAAGTTGTAGTACTCGGTTTCCATTTCTGGGCCATTGGCAACGGTATAGCCCAGACCGACAAAAATATCCAGAATACGGTCAATGGTGCTATGGAGAGGATGAATGTGCCCTTGGGGACGATAGACCCCCGGCATTGTGACATCAAGGCTTTCAGCCGCCAGTTGAGCGGCAATTTTTTCCGCTTGCAGGGTTGCTCGGCGTGCTTCTAGTTCTTGGAGGAGTTTTTCCTTGAGGGTGTTGGCGAGGGTACCGATGGTGGGGCGATCGCCCGCGGGCAATTTCCCCATTAGGGCCAGAATTTGCGAGAGTTCGCCCTTTTTGCCAAGATAGGCCACACGCAGTTGCTCTAGGGCATCGAGGGTACTGGCGGTGGCGATCGCCTGCAGGGCTTTCGCTTGCAAATCTTGGAGCTGTTGGCTGAGGCGATCGCGATCAAGAATAGGGCTGGTCATGGCAAAATGCGGTTGCGGGGTAGGGGTCTCGATCTATGCCCATAGGCTAGGAACAAGCCTTGATTATAACGCTCTGCCCGCAGTTGCGATCGCGATGGTTCTAGAATGCCAATTTGCAAACAAATCAGCCAGGTGCAAAACGCGGTTAGTCACTGGTTGGCCACAGCCCCCCAAGCCTTTCTTCGCTCACCCCAATTTTGCAGCAGCCGCGAGCAACAGATGGCGATCGCTGCCTGTGGACTGTGGTTTTGGGCACAATTCCTCTATTTGCACTATTTATCCCCAAACCCTTGGCCGTGGCTAGAAAGTCTGGTGGAGGCCGCCGCCGTTGTCATCATTGGTGGGTTCCCAGTGCTGTGGTGGGCAAGGGGTACACCTGATTTTGACAAGATTGCTCAACGGTGGCAGAGACGGTTACTCCTGAGTCTCGGACTGTACATTGCCATTGGCTTAGCCCTGCCGGGAGCAACCCACTTTCCCTGGCACCAGAGGCTCACGAGCTTGATCTTGAGCGATCGGGCGGGCCTGAATGGGCTGATTTTTCTCGGGGGCGTCTGGGCAATGGTGCGTGTTATTTTCCTGTTGCGAGACAAAAAGACGCCAACGCCGGTGCTGTGGGCATGGATCAGTGGCGCAGCCCTCTATTTGTTCCTCAGCCATCGTGGGCTAATTGCCCCAGCCTTCCCCCAGGCCTACACCGAAGGATTGATCATTACCCCTGTCTATCTGCTCCTATGTGCTTGGGGCGATTGGCAGCGGCGCCACCGTCTCCGCGCCACCCCCACCGGCTTGGGAGTGCAGGACATTCCCTTGATTGCCCTTTCGCTTTTTAGCCTCTACTGGTTCTCGACCCCCTACTTTCGTTTTGGCCCCCTTGTTGCCTTGCAACTCTTTATCCTGGTGATTATTTTGGGCAGCGGTTTGGGGCGATCGCACTTTGGCTATAGCTTTGAACCCCGCTGGCGGGATGCCCGTTTACTGGCGGCAATGTTCCTGGTGGCCTTGGTACCCCTGGTGTCCTTGGGGAGTCTATTGGGCTTTTTGCCCTTGGCGGCCTTCAACTGGACCCCCTCGCCGCTGCGGGTATTTGTCTATGTAACGCTCTTTGCAATGCGGGTGGGCATTTTTGAGGAGGTGATCTTTCGCAGTGGTTTGATGGTTTTCCTGCGGGACCTGCTGCGCCACTATGGGGGCGATCGCCAGCCGCCGGTCGTCACCACTTGGGGGGCAATTCTCCTGGGTGCGCTCCTTTTTGGCCTCCTCCATGGCGGGAACGAGCCCAATGCCGATGTGCAACTGTCCCTCATCGCCTACCGAGGGGTTTATATGCTCATGGCAACCCTCGCCTCTATCTTTTACTGCTTGGCGTTTGCCTGCACACAGCGCCTCTGGACAGGGGTCCTGCTCCATGGCCTCGTGGATGCGATCGCCGTCGTCTTTTTTGGGGCTGCCCTTGTCGCCCCTTTCTAGGGCACCACAATCACGGGCACTCCAAGTTGCACCTTCTCAAAAAGCTCTTCAATGTCGCGGTTGTACATGCGCACGCACCCGTGGGAAACCGCATGACCAATGGAATCAGGATTGGGGGTACCATGCAAGCCAACCCAATTGGTGCCATCGCTCCAAAAGCCAATCCAACGCCGTCCCAAGGGGTTTTGGGGATGGCCGCCGGCAATCACTGCCCCCGTAAAGGGATTTTTCCAAGCGGGATCGCGAATCATCTTTACCTCCGAGAGACCCCCTCCTTTAGGGAGGGGAGGGATAGGAGCGGCAGTCTGTGACTGCCAAGTATAGTTGTGTTACTCACAGAATAATCGCTATAATGCGAGGCATGCAAAAGGCTTTCAGTTACCGCTTCTACCCAACGACCGAGCAAGAATCCCTGCTTCGGAGAACATTGGGCTGTGTTCGGTTGGTTTATAATCGAGCACTGGCAGTGAGAACAGAAGCCTGGTATGAACGAAAAGAGAGACTTGACTACGTTCAAACCTCTGCCTTGCTTACTCAGTGGAAGAAGCAAGATGACCTTCAGTTTTTGAATGAGGTTAGCTCTGTCCCCTTGCAGCAGGCATTGAGACATCTGCAATCTGCTTTCAGTAACTTCTTTGCAGGTCGGGCAAAATATCCCAACTTCAAAAAGAAACGCAATGGTGGCAGCGCAGAATTCACCAAGTCTGCTTTTAGGTGGAAAGACGGAAAAGTATTCTTGGCAAAGTGCAACGAACCGCTGAATATTCGCTGGTCGAGACGGCTTCCAGATGGTGTTGAACCATCCACGGTGACCATCAGGCTTAACCCTGCTGGACAGTGGTACATCAGTCTGAGGTTTGATGACCCCAGAGAGTTGAAACTGCAGCCCGTCGACCCGTCGGTTGGTTTGGACGTAGGGATGAGCAGCCTCATTACCCTGAGTACAGGGGAAAAGATTGCCAACCCCAAGCACTTTAACCGCTACTACAAACGACTCCGTAAGGCGCAGCGGTCTTTGAGTCGCAAACAAAAAGGCTCTCGCAATTGGGATAAGGCGCGGTTGAAAGTTGCCAAGATTCACCAGAAAATCTCTGATTCCAGAAAAGACCATTTGCACCAGTTGACGACTCGATTGATACGTGAAAACCAAACGATCATAATCGAGTCGTTGGCTGTGAAGAATATGGTCAAGAACCGTCAGCTTGCCCGATCCATCAGTGATGCTGGATGGGGTGAACTGGTACGGCAATTGGAATACAAGGCCCAGTGGTATGGTCGGACACTGGTGAAGATTGACCGATGGTTTCCCAGTTCTAAACGCTGTGGACAGTGTGGTCACATTGTTGAGCGGTTGCCATTGAGCGTCCGAGAATGGGACTGTCCTAAGTGTGGGGCGCACCATGATCGGGATATAAATGCCGCTCGGAATATTTTGGCCGTGGGACACACGGTTACAGTCTGTGGAGCGGGTGTAAGACCTGATAGACATACGTCTGGAGGGCAACTGCGAAGAAGCAGAAAGTCCCAAAAGTGATTTTGGGAATCTCCCTGCTTTAGCGGGGGGAGGATGTCAACTGGCGAACTTGAAATTGACCGATAGGGGTTTCCCATCCTGGGCGACCCACGGCCACTGGATACCGGCGCAGGGGAGTGTGTCCTTGGTAGAGGGTCAATTGCCGCCGCGAGAGGCTGATTTCTAGGCGGAGGGGCACCGTGGCCAGGGCAAAGGGAAAACAACCCCAAAAACTCCAACTCAGCAGGGCAACAACCCCTAGCGATCGCTGGCCAGCTTTGAGGAATCCTTTTCTTTTCAATCCTGCAGCCACTCCTAGCACCGTGATCGGGGCATTGGTAAATATATAGATAGCTACGTGACGACTGCAAAGTTTTTAGAACTTTAGATGAATGACCAACTCCTGCGCTATTTGCCCCTCACCACGGGGGTGTTGGGGGGCACACTGCTGTTTATCAATCGTCTTTTCACCCCCATGCTCACCCCTGCCCAGGCCCGCGCCGATGTGGTGGGGGTACTCCTGGCAGCGGTCTTGATCTTGACAACCCTGATTTGGCAGCGGGTACAGCCCCGTCCTCCAGAAGCGGTAATCCTTGAAGGGGAAGAAGGATTTGAGCTGGCGGCTGATCTCTCGCCGGCGCTGAAAACAGAACTTGCCTGGCTCTCCTACACGTTGTTGAAGAATACGCCCACAAAGTCCATTGTCATTTGGCGGCACGATCGCCCCCTCCTGCGCCGCGGTATTCTGGGGCCCCAACCAATGACCACCCCTGGCGCCATTGTGCAGCGAGCCCTGCAAACCCAACGCCCCATCTATTTAGTGAATTTGGCCCTTTACCCCGGACGCATTGAATTTGAGTATTTGCCCCCCAATACCCAAGGGGTGATCTGCCAACCCGTGGATGAGCAAACCGTCATGATTTTGGGCACCAATGCCCCCCGCAGCTATACGCAGCAGGATGAGCGGTGGGTGGCGGCCCTGGCGGCAAAGTTCGCTCAGGTGCTGGCACAACAGTACAATAAAACCTAGACCCGCTTGCAAGCGACGGTGGACACTAAAAGACCGTTTATTAGGATTCCGCTATTGACTATGACTGTTGCAACTTCTGCGAGCACCGCTGTGCCCAGTGACTCCCGCCAACGGGTGGCCACCTTTCTCAAGGATCTACAGGATCAGATTTGTCAGGGCCTAGAGGCTGCCGATGGCGGTGCCCAGTTTCAAGAAGACACTTGGCAGCGTCCGGAAGGGGGCGGCGGGCGATCGCGGGTGATGAAAAATGGCCAGCTTCTGGAGCAGGGGGGCGTGAATTTCTCGGAAGTGTGGGGGGAGCAGTTGCCGCCTTCGATCTTGGCGCAGCGTCCTGAGGCGGCAGGGTACGGCTTCTATGCCACGGGTACCTCCATGGTGCTCCATCCCCGCAACCCCTATGTGCCAACGGTGCATTTGAACTACCGCTACTTTGAAGCCGGACCGGTGTGGTGGTTTGGCGGTGGGGCAGATCTAACCCCCTACTACCCCTTTGCCGAGGATGCCAAACATTTCCATCAGGTGCATCAGGCGGCCTGCGATCGCCACCACCGCGAATACTATCCCGTGTTTAAGCGCTGGTGTGATGAATACTTTTACCTAAAGCACCGCGGCGAAACCCGCGGCGTCGGCGGTATTTTCTTTGACTACCAAGATGGCAGCGATCGCGAGCTATACCGCGGTCCCAATCCCGATGGCGAAGCGGCTCGCTATAGCCAAAGGGTAGGTTCGATTGGCAGTCGGTCCTGGGAAGACCTCTTTGCCTTCATTCAAAGCTGTGGCCAAGCCTTCCTCGAGGCCTACCTACCCATTGTGGAACGGCGGCGTCACCTAACCTATGGCGATCGCGAGCGGCAGTTTCAGCTCTATCGCCGCGGGCGCTATGTGGAATTCAACCTTGTCTATGACCGCGGCACCATCTTTGGCCTCCAAACCAATGGCCGCACCGAGTCCATTTTGATGTCTTTGCCCCCCCTGGTGCGCTGGGAATATGGCTATACCCCCGAACCCAACAGCCGCGAAGCGGAACTCTATAGCACCTTTCTCAAGCCCCAAGACTGGGTCAATTGGCCAGTCTAAAGCCCCCCTAAGACACCACCGCCCAATCCTCTCCCCCTAGGCTCCATGATCAATGCCCCTGTGTTTCGCCGTGTGCTTGCTCTCCTTGGCGATCTGCGCCTAGCCATTCTCCTGTTGCTTGTGATTGCCATCGCCAGCATGGCCGGCACGGTCATTGAACAGGGGCAATCCCTCAGCTTCTATCAAGCCAACTATCCCGAAAACCCCGCCCTATTTGGCTTTCTCAGTTGGCGGGTCCTGCTGGCCCTGGGGTTGGATCATGTCTATCGCACCCCTTGGTATCTCACGCTGTTGGTCCTCTTTGGCGCCAGTCTCACCGCCTGTACCCTCACGCGTCAGGTCCCTGCCCTCACCACTGCCCAACGCTGGCACTATTACCAAGAACCGCGTCAATTCACCAAGCTGGCCCTGAGCACGACGATTCCCCAAGGCTCCCTCACGGCACTGGCCACCGCCCTCAGGGCAAAGGGCTACCGCGTCTGGCAAACCGATACGCAGCTCTATGCCCGCAAGGGGCTGGTGGGTCGCCTTGGCCCCATTGTGGTGCACGCCAGCATGCTTCTCATTCTCCTGGGGGGCATTTTAGGTGCCCTCACCGGCTTCATGGCTCAGGAACTCATTCCCAGTGGCGAAACCGTTCATCTGCAGCACATTGTGGAGGCGGGTCCCTTGGCGCGCATTCCCCAGGACTGGTCAGTGAAGGTGAATCGCTTTTGGATTGACTACACCGATGCCGGTGAGATTGACCAGTTCTACTCGGATCTCTCAATCCAGGATGCCAAAGGGCAGGAGGTGAAGCGGGGCACCATCCATGTCAACCGGCCCTTGAGGTATGGTGGGGTCAGCCTCTATCAGGCGGACTGGGGGATTGCCGCCATTCGCTTTCGCCTCAACAGGAGTCCGGTACTGCAACTGCCCATGGCACCACTGGACACCGGCGGCAAGGGTCGCCTCTGGGGCACCTGGCTGCCCACCCGCCCCGATCTCTCGGCGGGGGTCTCCCTCATTGCCCGCGATCTCCAGGGCACCGTGCTCCTCTATGGCCCCAAGGGGGAGTTTCTCACCAGCCTGCGCACCGGCATGAGTACGGAAGTGAACGGCGTTACCCTGACCTTGGTGGAGCTGGTGGGCAGTACGGGGCTACAAATTAAAGCCGATCCGGGGATTCCCCTGTTTTATGCCGGCTTTGCCCTGTTGATGGCCGGGGTGATCATGAGCTATGTTTCCCATTCTCAGGTCTGGGGGCTTCAGGAAAACCAGCGCCTCTACCTTGGCGGACGCACCAATCGGGCCCAGTTGGCCTTTGAGCAGGAATTGGTGGCGATCGCCCGCGAATTAGCCCCCCCAAGCCAAACCACCGCAGTAGACCTTTAGCCCCTTAGCCAGCCGGCCCCCGCCAATCGCAGCCCAGACTCGCCTTGGCGCAATCTCAGCGGTGCCCCCTCCAAAGGATTCAGAACTATTCCGTTGTTTGGATGGGCAGATACTCCAGTGGTTGCGTACCCCCTCCTTCAATCGGACCCCAGCAGTCACCGGGGGGAGCGTTCGTTGTCCCCTCCCTCACCGAGGCCGTTGTTACCCCATAGTTTTCCTCCTTGGCCCAGACGCAACCCGACACCCCTTTGCCGGCGGGATCAATGGCCTGGGCATGGACCGCAGCATACCAAGGATTGCCCCCGCCATGGAGAATACGCCCGCTCTCTTTGTCTCTCACTTGGTCGTAGGTGAGGACCAGGGGATAATAGCCATCCACCCGATAGCCGCCGTTGCTAGTGTTGTAGATCCCCAAATAGACCAGCTTGGTGGCAAACGTTTTATGGCGCACGCGGTAGGCCTCCTGGGCACGGTTAACTGCCCCCACGGCGGATTTAGCACCGGCCAATTGCGCCTTAAGGCGCTGGTTCATCAAAGAGGGCAAGGCCATCAGGGCAATCACCCCCAAAATCAAGATCACCACCAACACCTCCGGCAGGGTTAACCCCCCGTTGCCACTGCGCTGCTGTTGCCGGCGTTGTTGCAGAAAAAACAGCAGGTTAATGTAGAACGTTCCCTTCGGTTTCATGGTTAACCCCCAGTGTTCAAGTGCTTTATGGCAATTGGGTCGTGCCCACCCCTCTATGGATCTTACTCTCGATACTCACCGCAGCTCTTGCCCTCCTCAATGCGCATACCCCCGAGAATCGTCGACACCCGCACACATTGCAGGTAAGCACTCTCATAGGCATAGATGCTAAAGCTAATGCGCCGCGGCGTCACCGGTGTAATCACCCGCCCTTGGTAGTCAAAGGCCAGCTCACATTGCTGCATTGGCGATGCCTGTGCTGCCGGTTGCCAGCATTCTAAGCGTTGATTGTCCTCATTGGTCAGAGGGGAGTGTTGATTGTCCTCATTGGTCAGAGGGGAGTAAAAATCCGTCCCCCACATCACCATTACCAGTTGCTCATCATCGTCCACCAGGGGCTGCCATTGCCACCGCTCCCGATCGCTCCCCACAGGATTAATCGACCACTGCGGCCCCAAGTCGGTATTGCGAAAGGCAGCAATCCAAGGCAGCTTTTGTTTTTTAGCAGTGGCCTGCGCCAGGCGCAGCACATTGCGGGCATTATTGGCTGCCGCCCGTACCCGTTGCCGTTGCAGCAGTGGAAACAGGCTCATTGTGCCAATCCCCACCACAATGGCGATCACAACGATCACCACCAACACCTCTGTCATCGTATATCCCCGCTGGCGGCGTTCCATGCCTCGCATCCTCCCGGCTTAGTAGGTGGGCGTTTTTCCTTCCACAGAACGGCTTAAAACCGTTGTGGTGATCACAGGGCGATTTTCCAGATCTTGGGGGCGAATGCCCGGCAGCCCCTCTGGATTCCCCCGCAAATAAACATAGGTAGCCCCATTAAAGCTAGAGCCGCGATCCTGCACACAGGCAAAAAAGCCCGCAGGGGTGCTGTCGCGGGGCGTGCGCACAAAGGGCGTTGCCCCCGCAGGTGTCTGTGGGCAGTCGGCGGCGGCAAAAGTGGTATCCGTGTCAATAAAATCAGTAACGACCACCAAATCGGTCACGCGCAGGTAATCCTTAATGTCGGCTAGAGGACGACCACCCGCTCGAGTCTGCTGCAGATTTTCAGTGGCTGAACCACCGACTTTCATGGGCCAGCGGGCAAAGTTAGTCTCCCCCACTGGTTCCACATAACCTCGATTAATCCCCAAGTAGTCATAATCGCGGTTCTCAGCCACATTAGCCACCTGATACTTGCGCAGTTGATAGCGCACCAGCCGTGCTCTCCCCTGCCAGGGGGACTCGGGTGCCCAGAAGGAAGTGGCTGCCGTATCGATGTAGTAGACCACTAGGGTGTAGGTGCGGCGGCCATGTTGCAGCTCGCGGCAGTGTTGTTTTGTTCTGGGTTCATCGTTCGACCATACTTTCTCGCAATCCCGCGGCATCTTAAAGACGGCATACCCCAACTGGTTTTGATCGTAGGGAAACGGCTCCAAAATCCACATCGCCAGCACGGGCGTCATGGTTGAGGGAAACTCCGGCAGGTAATTCGTTAAGGGATCGCTACGGCTGGTATCGCCGCACTGCTGCCCGTTGCCGGCAAGGCAGTTGCCGTTATAGACAAAGACCGCCTGCGCCAAGTCATTGCTAATGACATCCATCGCTGCCTTGAGGTCTTGCCGCAGTTGATTCAAGGAGGCCTCGCGGCGTTCGGTCTGCAGCATGTCAATCAAGATGCTGCCCAAGCTCGCCATAAGAATGCCGGCAATGACCAAAGAGACCAAGATCTCCGTCAAGGTAAAGCCCTTCCCTCGCCACCACCGCCAGCCTCGCCATTTCATTGTGATTCCTCCTTTGCAGTGCTCATGTTCTTGGGTCATGGGGTGCATTTTTCGGCATCAACGCCTGAGATAAGACAGGGCTTCAGCGGCGTCAGCACGCACAATCTCCGTGGTCAAGACCGCCAGGGGTCGCCTTTCACTTTCTGGTCCACCGCTGGTGATCATTGCGGTTGCCGGCTCAATGGGTTGGCCAATACTGACGGCATCGATTGGCACCGGCAGGGACTCGGCACTATAGACGCGCACCTGCACTGGATAGCCCAAAACCAACCCACTGCTATTGGTGACCAAGCTGCCCCGATAGATCTGCACCCCAAAGCGGGTATTGTTCAGTTGCCGTTCACAGGCGGTGGTTGCGTTTGGGGGTAAAATGCAGTCGAGAATGGGGGTTGCTCCCGTCGGTGGCAGTTGGGTGGAGAGAGCTGCCGCATTCCCTAAGGTTGCGCCCACTGAGCTTGCAGGGGGCAGGAGTGAGGTGGAGCTACTGTGAATGTTGATCCCCTGCTCCATCATCACCCGCAGCCGGTCAACTTCTCCCCGCGCAATTTCTGTGGCCTGATTAATGCGGTCATTGCGCAAGCGGGTAGCGGCAATCAGGGCCAAGGGTGCGGCCAACATGGCCAAGGCCAAGTTCACCACCAGAATGGCAATGACACATTCCACAAGGGTGAGGCCACGGTGAGCCGTCGGGCAAGTCATCGGTCAATCACCTCCCTGGGTTAGGCATCGCACTGGGCATCGTCAAGATTCGGATCAATCCTGCCCCCGCCCATGCCCGCAGGTCGCCTGGCACAGCGCAGCCGCAGGATATAGGGGTCATCGGCCCGCAGTTCAGTGTAGTACTCTGTGCGCTGCCGCCCTGGGGTAATAAACCGCCGTGCAACGGGTCCTGCGGGTGCCAGTTGCAGAGCCACATCGTAGCCCCAGCGGCGTTGGGGAGCACCGTAGTACTGAATCCGCTCCCAAGTCTTGGCCGAGCAGTTAAAGGCCGTATTGACATTTTGGCAGCTAGGGTCGTTGGGAATTTCCCACTGGTCTTGGTCGAAGGGGGCCGTGGCTTGGGTCGAGAAGTTCAGTTGAATAAAGGAACCCTGAATCCGGAGGGTTCCCCAGGCCTCCAGGAACCGCGGGAAGTTGTGCATCCCCCCATAGGATTGGGTACGCCGCGAGGGCACGGTGCCACTCACGATCACGGCATTGACGCGGGTCTCTTGCGCTGTATTTCGGGCACGAGCGTCGTCAAAACTGTAATAAGCATTGTAGGGGTTGTTCGGGCTCGGGTCTGCTCCGTTGCCACCGGGATACTGGGTCAACCGTGTACCATTGCGATCCACCCGCTCACCAGTCGTATAGTTGATGGCCCAGGGGGTGCCATTGCGATCCACATAAATCGGTGAGCTGGGGTCAAAGGGGCTTTCCCGCAGCCAAACTGTATCGTTGGGGAGATCAGCGCTGGGGCGGTTGGCATTCAGGAAAGAGGTGCGCAGTTTGGCAATACCCGCGCAGGTAGGATAAATGCGATTACTGTTGTCGACCCGCGCATCCGCTCCTGTATTGTCGGGAAAATTAGTGGCCAGATTTTCTGGGGAGTTGTTCAAAGCTCGAACAGTATTATTGTAGGCTTCAGCAAAGTAGTCATTGGCAGACCCATTGCAGAAGTTACTGGAGAGAATCGTGACCGCATCCGCCAGAATTTCTGTGGGTCGCCACTTATCTTCCTTCGGACGCGCAAAGCGAGGATCTAGCTTGCTGCGATCGTAGAAGTTGCTCCAGTCATCTGCCAGTTTGTCTGTAAACTCCTCAATGAGGTTGCTAGTTGTGCCATCGCTACTGTGCAGGTTAAAGTCCCCCTGAATATAAACGGGGTTATCACTGATAAAGGACAAACCAGCAATATTTTTGTCGTCGGGAATCCCTTCGCGGTCAAGGCGTGCCCCATTCCAGAGGCGGAAGCCATTGGGGCGCCGCATGGGATCGGCAAAGAAGTCCACCGGCTTGGTCGAAATCCCGTTAGCAGCCAAGGGGGGATCGTGGGGACTGTTGGGATCTGTATTCATCCAGTTTTGACCACTGACCGCCGGACGGGCAATGCCATCCTCCCGCACGGCGTCTTCACGGAAGGCATAGACAATGCCCCCCATCGGCAGCCACGTATCCCCGCCAATGGTCTTGCGCCGCAACAGGTCTAGGTCAATATCCATTTCCCGCACCACCATCTCTTCACGGCCATTAAAGAGGGCGTTATCGAGGAAGGCAACATTGACGGCGTTGCCATTAAAGTCAATGATTTGATTCAGGCGGTTGGGAAAGCCGCTAGTGTTGCCAGTGGCAGTCTCAGTGGGGGTGAGGAAAGCGCTAGTGTTGGGTCGTGGTGTAGCCACAATCCTGTCTGGAGTCACACCATTAAAGATACGCTGCAGGGCAGGATATTTGATGACGGTATTGAATGTCCCCAGAGGACCAGGGGAACTGTTCTTCCGCCAAAGGACAACCACTTCGGAGCCTACAGCAATATTGGCACTGCCAGAACCACTGCGTTCTGTGCCACCAATGTAACGTACTCTGGCTGTGTTTGGTGGTAGTGGTAGTGTGCTTGTGCTCGGCACCACCTCAAAGACCCCTTCTACCCGACCAAGGACTCCAACCCCAGTAGGAGGACGGCGAATCTCGATAATATCTCCCACCTGGAGGGGTTGGCTTAGCCCTGTGTAGTTGATATCTACAGTAGTACTATTCACAATTGGATTATTTGGAAATCCAACGGCAACATTAATTTGACCTGTCTCAGTCAAAAGGGAAGCGGAGGCACCTGCTGGAATCTGTCTGTTCTGTGGCGCATTATATGAAGCACCCACGTTTTTCAGTTTTACGGTGAGTATTTTGCCTTGCTCATCTGTTGTAATGCGTGTCAACTGCATTAGTCCTGCGCCACTTACATAGACATACTTATCTCTATCTCGATTAGGATCCAGGTCAAAGTTATAGCTGGGGGCATCCTCAACCCTTAGATAAGGAGTGTCCCCACCGCGGCTAGGCATCAGGAAGTCCTGACCAAGCACAAAGCCCCGCTTCGAAAGCTGTGAAGGGTTTGATGATTGCTCGTCTAGGCAAAAAGCCTTCTTTAAATTGGGATAATTATCGGTAATGGAACATTGGTACCCACCGGGATTCAGGTCATGCACAACTTGCTCCCTGAGGGCAATTAGCCGCGCAAGGCGAGCATTAACGTCGGCACTAGTCTCTTGGAGCGGTCGCTGACCCCAGCTAGTGTCAGAGATCAGGGCAGTGATGTAGGCATTGGCATCCAGATAGCCCCCGCGATAGGAAAGGGGACGACTAGAAGGGAAACCATTGCGAATGACTGTGACAACCCCACTTGTTGTCCCTGGTGGGTATGGTGGTGGGCTTTGGTCTACTCGTTGTCCGTCTATCTGCACTTGAGGACCAGTAGTACTAGTACCACCAGTAGTCCTGAGAATGTTAATCTGGTTGTCCAGCGTCGTCCCAAGAGCCCCAGGCAGACTGAGTGTTTGCAGCTTATGCACGCTATAGGCGAGCATTCCTAGGGCGCAGCCAGCGGTGTGGATGGTGCTCTGATCCGCAAGGCTAAGGGCTCTGAGGTTCCAGCCTGCGTTCTCCCACGCTTCCATGGCACGCCTCAGATTGGAGAAGTTCCCCGCCTTGGTTGTGGTTGGGTCAGGGTGAACCGTGGTTCCCTGTGTTGGTGGGAAAGCGCCCTGGGGATCGCCGTATGCGTTCGCAAGATTTTGTAGGGCGTTCCGCATGTCTTGGCTGTTAAAGTCAGGCGGTTCAAACTCCCAGCCATTGGTGCCCCGCCCCGTAAAGAAATCAAAGAATTGGCCCAAGCCTGAAACGCCGTTGTACTGGTTGAACATGATGCTCCGCAGGGCGGTTTGCGGCGTCCCGTGGTGGTAGGTGGCGGCCAAGCAGGCCACAGGCTCATAGCCCCCTTCATTTTGCCCCGGATAGGGAGTGGTAAAGGGATCGGGAATGGAGGGGTCAATGGTTGTCCCCCGCGCTTTGTAGTGATAAACAACTGCTGCTTGCACAGCCGCAAGGTCGTCCCGCAGGGTGCGATGCTGATAGAATTCATTGCGGCGACTAGAATCGGCTGGGTTTCCTTCTGGTGGATCCAGGGGTTTACCCAGTTCCAAACGTTCCCCGACGATAATCCGCAAGCCTTCTTGGCGGGCTCGCCGCTCCCAATAGCCATCCAGTCCTAAGTCTTCCCGTTTGTTTGGGCTGCCCGGTGGAGCCACGTTGCGGGTCAGCAGGTCCCTAGCCCCTGGGACGGTGCCATCAATTGGGTCGCCCACTTTCTTACCAACAGGAATTTGCTTCCTTGGGTCAGAGGAGGGAATCGTGGTGTCATAAACCGGCTTTGGTCCGTAGCGATCATCAGCGCGGTAGGTGTCATCCACGTAGGGCTTGGGCTGGGTCTTATTGGCAAAGCGCCCCTGTTGCACATAAAACTGTAGAGGCCAGTTCTCATCCCGCACGCTCAAATTCGTCGGGTCACTGCCGCGAGCCTTGCTCCGATCCTCAGTTAAGATAGCCACTGGGTTCAGAGCAACCATAGCAGGCTCTATGCCATCTTTCACCGAGTCTCGTTTGTCGGTCAGTTTAACGTTTTGCGCCGGTGGATCGGCATCACCGGTGGTGTAAGGAGCACTCGGAGGTTCGCTGTAGGAGTGAATCTGTACATTTGGCGCATTGGTGTTGTTATCCCGCAGGCTCCCAGCTACAAACTGCCCTTGGAAGAGCGTTTGGCCCGTGTTGCTGTCCACCACCTCCGTTGCCGTGATTTCTGAGGCCGATCGCGTGTAAATGCAGGATTTTGGCGAGCTCACAAGGTAAGCAGTAAAACCATTGCCACTGGTCATGAAAATGCTGCCTTCTGTGTGCATCGCCCCATTCCAGCGAAAGTCTGGCCCCGGGAAAATCTCCAAGTCATTACGGAACCACGCCCCCCACTTATTGCCCCGCTCCATTTGCCGCTCTTGCACAAACTCAACCGTCGAGAGGGCTTGACCGCCGTTGCGGTTTTCATAAACAAAGGCATTGATCTGAAAGTTCTTCCGCAGAATGGCACTGGTCACCTCATCCCAGCCGACCTCCGTTTGTTGGCCGGCAAGATTGCCCACGTCCCCACACTGATTCCCCAGTTCCGTAATCCCCATGGGCCGACTGCGGGTAATGAGCTGCCTTGCTTTGTCGGCGTCACTCTGGTTAAGCTGCGTATCATTGGGCCGTTTCATCAAAATCGAGTAGGCCACAATGGAAGTTGGCGTGGGTTGAAAGGCCCAGGCATTATCTAGGTTGCCGTCCCCATCGAAGTCAATGCGTTGCTCATCCGCCAAGGTGTAAGGATCAGGATCGCGCGCCGCACTCCCTTGGTTCCCAATAATTTGGTTAATCACATCTTCCCCTGGTACGCCATTGGGCCGCAAAGGGTCTTGCGTAAAGAAATACTCCAACTTGGCCCGCGCCCGGTCAATGGCCGGTGCCGTCGCATTCATCACTTGAATTTCTTGACGTTGACCACTCACCTCAGCAGTGCGGTTCAGCGTGCGGATCATCAAAGCCGCCACCGTCAGCGTCACCACCACCAAGACAATCACCACCGTTGGCAGCACAAACCCTGCTCGCCCCCAGCGCAACCGTCCCTGTCGCCGTTGTTGCAGTCCTAGGGGTGCCAGCCGCCGCCGCACCCACCGCTGTAACTGGAAAAACAGATGACGGATAGACCGCATCAGTTTGCGATACTGTCGCTTCGAAAGTCCAAGGGAGCGATAATGCTCTTTCATAGCCGCACCTAATCAACGCACCAGAAAGCCAACCTGCCATCCGCAAGCCACACCTTAGGGTATCCACACCCCACAGGCTCCATAAACTTAGTATGGTTTTCCCTTAATAAAAAATTTCATCTCGCAGCAACATTCCCGAAAAATTTCCCAACCCCTGCAGATGATTGCCACTAGTTCAGCAATAGCAACACTTCTTAATTAAGCTTAATTAAGCAATAGCAATACCACTTAAACTTTTAACCTCTATGCCACCACCGTCACCCGACCAAGACCCCTTCCCCCCTGACCCGCAGCACCACTCAAGCAAAGCGCCCTAGCCATGCTGCCACTTCCTCCAGCTCCCTGAAGTCAAGCAACGCTTCCGCCAAAGCCTCAATCTGTGAAACAGAGAGCCGCCAGATTCGCTCCTCCAGCTCACTAGGCACACTCCCAAATCGCCGCCTTAACTGCCGCAAAATCACAAGTGCTTCTCCCTGCTGTAATCCCTGCTGTAATCCTTGTTGCAGTCCCTGCTCCAGTCCTTGTTGCAGTCCCTGTTGCAATCCCTGTTGTCTTCCTTGCTGTAATCCCTGCTGTAATCCTTGTTGCAATCCCTGTTGCAATCCTTCGTGTAATCCTTCCTCCCGTGCCTCCGCATACACCTCCCGATAAAATCGTGTCCGCTTCAGTTCCTCAGTGGTAAACCCCAGCATCCGCAACACCTCCTCCCGACTCAGCTCCGTGAACTTGTACAGCACAATCGTCGTGATTAACTCTATTATGACTTCTGGCCTTGGCACCGCCTCTGTGTGAGTGCGCTCAGCCAGTAACCTTGCCACTGTGGGCATCTCTGCTTCGGATAACACCGTAAGCTGCATCAGGGCCAGGCTCAATGGCAAGTTGTCCGGTGACCCCAACTCATTCAGATACACTCGCCGCAGGCGGGGACTATGGACCAACAGGTCATAGGGAGCAAAAGACTCTTGCTCCGTTTGCCGATTCGGATAAATCACCACCGCTTGCCAATCTGCAAAGGTGGAGCGATACAGGCGCAGATAGAGAAAAATCTCCGCAAAGAAGCGTTCATAGAAGGTGTTATCCCGCTGAAACTGCACCTCACAGAAATAAACCGTGCCTGCAGGGTCAGGGGGCACAAAGACGCCATCGATGCGAAAGGCGGTTTGCTTCAGCTCAACTGAGTCAAAACGATACCCCTCAGGGGTGTCTATGCCCAAGAGGGCAAAGAGTTGATAAAAGAGAGAGTCGCGGCGCATGGGTGAGTTAGGAAGTCTGCTCTAGCCATGCTGCCACTTCCTCCAGCTCCCTGAAGTCAAGCAGCGCCTCCGCCAAAGCCTCAATCTGTGAAACAGAGAGCCGCCAGATTTGCTCCTCCAGCTCACTAGGCACACTCCCAAATCGCCGCCTTAACTGGCGCAAAATCACAAGTGCTTCTCCCTGCTGTAATCCCTGCTCCAGTCCTTGTTGCAGTCCCTGTTGCAATCCTTCGTGTAATCCTTCCTCCCGTGCCTCCGCATACACCTCCCGATAAAACCGTGTCCGCTTCAGTTCCTCAGTGGTAAACCCCAGCATCCGCAACACCTCCTCCCGACTCAGCTCCGTGAACTTATACAGCACAATCGTCGTGATTAACTCTATTATGACTTCTGGCCTTGGCACCGCCTCTGTGTGAGTGCGCTCAGCCAGTAACCTCGCCACTCTCGGCATCTCTGCTGCGGATAACGCCGTAAGCTGCATTAGGGCCAGGCTCAATGGCAACCTCTCTGGCGACCCCAACTCATTCAGATACACTCGCCGCAGGCGGGGACTATGGACCAACAGATCATAGGGAGCAAAAGACTCTTGCTCCGTTTGCCGATTCGGATAAATCACCACCGCTTGCCAATCTGCAAAGGTGGAGCGATACAGGCGTAGATACAGAAAAATCTCCGCAAAGAAGCGTTCATAGAAGGTGTTATCCCGCTGAAACTGCACCTCACAGAAATAAACCGTGCCTGCAGGGTCAGGGGGGACAAAGACGCCATCGATGCGGAAGGCGGTTTGCTTCAGCTCAACTGAGTCAAAGCGATACCCCTCAGGGGTGTCTATGCCCAAGAGGTCAAAGAGGGTCTGGGGTAGCTGGGCAAAGAGTTGATAAAAGAGAGAGTCGCGGCGCATGGGTTAGTTAAGAAGTCTGCTCTAGCCATGCTGCCACTTCCCCCAGCTCCCTGAAGTCAAGCAGCGCCTCCGCCAAAGCTTCAATCTGTGAAACAGAGAGCCGCCGAATCCGCTCCTCCAGCTCGCTAGGCACACTCCCAAATCGCCGCCTCAGCAGGCGCAAAATCACAAGTGCTTCTCCCTGCTGTAATCCCTGCTGCAAGCCTTCCTGAAGTCCTTCTTGTCTTCCCGCCAGTCGCCCCTCTTGTAACCCTTCCTCCCGTGCCTCCGCATACACCTCCCGATAAAATCGTGTCCGCTTCAGTTCCTCAGTGGTAAACCCCAGCATCCGCAACACCTCCTCCCGACTCAGCTCCGTGAACTTGTACAGCACAATCGTCGTGATTAACTCTATTATGACTTCTGGCCTTGGCACCGCCTCTGTTTGAGTGCGCTCAGCCAGTAACCTCGCCACTCTCGGCATCTCTGCTGCGGATAATGCCGTAAGCTGCATCAGGGCCAGGCTCAATGGCAAGCTCTCTGGTGACCCCAACTCATTCAGATACACTCGCCGCAGGCGGGGACTATGGACCAACAGGTCATAGGGAGCAAAAGACTCTTGCTCCGTTTGCCGATTCGGATAAATCACCACCGCTTGCCAATCTGCAAAGGTGGAGCGATACAGGCGCAGATAGAGAAAAATCTCCGCAAAGAAGCGTTCATAGAAGGTGTTATCCCGCTGAAACTGCACCTCACAGAAATAAACCGTGCCTGCAGGGTCAGGGGGCACAAAGACGCCATCGATGCGAAAGGCGGTTTGCTTCAGCTCAACTGAGTCAAAACGATACCCCTCAGGGGTGTCTATGCCCAAGAGGTCAAAGAGGGTCTGGGGTAGCTGAGCAAAGAGTTGATAGAAGAGGGAGTCGCGGCGCATGGGTGAGTTAGGAAGTCTGCTCTAGCCATGCTGCTACTTCCCCCAGCTCCCTGAAGTCAAGCAGCGCCTCCGCCAAAGCCTCAATCTGAGGAGCAGAGAGCTGCTGAATCCGCTCCTCCAGCTCACTAGGCACACTCCCAAATCGCCGCCTCAGCAGGCGCAAAATCACAAGTGCTTCTCCCTGCTGTAATCCCTGCTGTAATCCCTGCTGTAATCCCTGCTCCAGTCCTTGTTGCAGTCCCTGTTGTAATCCCTGCTCCAGTCCTTCTTGTAATCCTTCCTCCCGTGCCTCCGCATACACCTCCCGATAAAATCGTGTCCGCTTCAGTTCCTCAGTGGTAAACCCCAGCATCCGCAACACCTCCTCCCGACTCAGCTCCGTGAACTTGTACAGCACAATCGTCGTAATTAACTCTATTATGACTTCTGGCCTTGGCACCGCCTCTGTGTGAGTGCGCTCAGCTAGTAACCTCGCCACTGTGGGCATCTCTGCTGCGGATAACGCCGTAAGCTGCATCAGGGCCAGGCTCAATGGCAAGCTCTCTGGTGACCCCAACTCATTCAGATACACTCGCCGCAGGCGGGGACTATGGACCAACAGGTCATAGGGGGCAAAAGACTCTTGCTCCGTTTGCCGATTCGGATAAATCACCACCGCTTGCCAATCTGCAAAGGTGGAGCGATACAGGCGCAGATAGAGAAAAATCTCCGCAAAGAAGCGTTCATAGAAAGTGTTATCCCGCTGAAACTGCACCTCACAGAAATAAACCGTGCCTGCAGGGTCAGGGGGCACAAAGACGCCATCGATGCGAAAGGCGGTTTGCTTCAGCTCAACTGAGTCAAAACGATACCCCTCAGGGGTGTCTATGCCCAAGAGGTCAAAGAGGGTCTGGGGTAGTTGGGCAAAGAGTTGATAAAAGAGAGAGTCGCGGCGCATGGGTGAGTTAGGAGGTCTGCTCTAGCCATGCTGCCACTTCCTCCAGCTCCCTGAAGTCAAGCAGCGCTTCCGCCAAAGCCTCAATCTGAGGAGCAGAGAGCTGCTGAATCCGCTCCTCCAGCTCACTAGGCACACTCCCAAATCGCCGCCTCAGCAGGCGCAAAATCACAAGTGCTTCTCCCTGCTGTAATCCCTGCTCCAGTCCTTCTTGTAATCCTTCCTCCCGTGCCTCCGCATACACCTCCCGATAAAACCGTGTCCGCTTCAATTCCTCAGTGGTAAACCCCAGCATCCGCAACACCTCCTCCCGACTCAGCTCCGTGAACTTGTACAGCACAATCGTCGTGATTAACTCTATTATGACTTCTGGCCTTGGCACCGCCTCTGTGTGAGTGCGCTCAGCCAATAACCTCGCCACTCTCGGCATCTCTGCTGCGGATAACACCGTGAGCGGCATCAGGGCCAGGCTCAATGGCAACTTTAGGTTGCTGTGACAACTGTTTGCCAAGAGACTCCCGCCTTCATCGCACTCAGTACGCCAATAGCCTCAGCATAGGATTGGCAAGGAATTGTTTCTATCCCCAAATCGGCACCTGTAACATTGAGGGTTGTGGTATTGTTAGCTACCGTTATGATGGGGATACCTTGATGAGCAAAAGCCAGGATTCCCCGTCCACCAAGTGCAGTGGCGGGTACAATCACTGCATCTACGTCCTGTCGCCACAGGGCTTGCGGGGCACTGAAGCTATAGCGGGGAGCACGACTCAACCCCACCAGCACGGAGGGTAAAAAGGTATAGCCAATTTCTTCGGCAAGGGCACGGGGATGTACACTCTCCTCTAGGGGTAATGGTTGCAGGGCTGGGGCATGGGCTGCTGGGATTTGAAAGTGCTGGACAACCAAATGACTAATGACTGCTTCTGCCCCTGCCAGGGGATCGACGCCTTGGCCACTACGGTAGTGGTGCAATGCTTCTGTACCTGGATCATCAGGAAAGCGAGTCACGATCGCGATCGCCTCCGCCTGAGCCCCTTGAATCAGTTTTTCTGCCGACCGCAATAAACTGGCGGGGTTCGCCACAGTGCCCCATGTTGTGCCGGAGGCAGCGGTTTGTAACTGTACCCCCAACGGTTCATCGGTAATCACCGGTTCAGTAATGGTTAAACCCAAGGTAGCAGAACAGGCCGCCGCTGCTTGACGATGGCGAAGTTGGAGATCCGCTTCCATCGCGGCATCTAGCAACAGACCAACACGATTCGGGCGGGGTGGCAGCAATCCCCAATGGCCAACGGCAAACTCATCAAGGGCATAGCCCTCGACATACCAAACATTGGGCAGTGGCCAATAGAGCATCGCCCCATTCAGAACGTTGGGGTGAGTAATCAGGCGATCGCACACCTGGGCCAAGGCACGAACAACGGGAATCGCATCCCCTGCATACCCGCCAATGGCAGCCCCAATGCCCGTTGGAATGATCAGAACTGCCGTCAGCACGTTAGCGAATGGCCTGGGCTGGGAGGGGAGCCGGCTGGACAGCCACGATCACCGTCTGGCCACGACGGCGCACTTCCAGTTCCATTGTGCGACCAATGCCTGTGCTTTCCACGATTTGCTGCACTTGATCTGCTTTAGTGATGGTTTGGCCATTGATACGACGGATCACATCTCCAGGTTGCAGACCCGCACGGGCAGCGGGAGAGTTGGGTAGCACTTCAAAAATCAACACACCCGAACTTTCCTCCACGCGCACAGGACTATTGGGGTTGGTGTTGAGGCGTTGCTGCACCTCAGGGGTAAGATTGGTCATGCGAATACCCAAGAAGGGGTGATCTACGCGACCATTGGCAATCAGTTGATTGGCAATTCGCTGGGCTGTGTTGATGGGAATGGCAAATCCCAAGCCCTGGGCACCGCCAATGATCGCAGTATTCATGCCAATCACCTCTCCCCGCTGGTTCAACAGGGGGCCGCCAGAGTTACCGGGGTTAATAGCTGCATCGGTTTGAATAAAGCCCACTCGTTTATCAGGCACACCAATATCGCCGCTCGAGCGTCCGGTTGCACTGATAATGCCTGCGGTCACCGTATTATCGAGACCCAACGGATTACCGATGGCGATCGCCCACTCCCCAGGGCGCAAATGATCAGAATTACCCAGACGCACCACCGGTAAATTGCTCGCATTCACCTTGACCACCGCCACATCAGTCAGACGGTCTTGACCAAGCACCTGACCCTCAAAGGTGCGGCCATCTTTGAGGGTTACTCGCACCCGGTTAGCACCATCTACCACGTGGGCATTTGTCAGGATCAGGCCATCGCTACTAATGATAAAACCAGACCCTAGACCCCGTTCTTCACGGCTGCGGGGGGGCATCATTGGCCCAAAAAATTCCTGAAAGAAAGGGTCATTAAAAATAGCTGGCACACGGGTCTGCACCGTACGGGAAGCATCAATCCGCACCACGGCAGGCCCCACCTGTTCAACAGCACGGGCAATAAAGTTAGTGTCATTTCCCGCTGGCAGCGGTGCCGGTAACTGTGCCAAGCTGGGGGTCACCAAGGGCGTTGACGCTGGCATCAAGTGGGTGACAAACATTGCAGCGGCTGCCCCCAATGCCATGAACGAGAGGTAGGTGACCGATTTACCAAGACGCACTGTCATAGGTTTGCCCTTTTGCTGACACTGGCTCTTGAAGATAGACGGCAATTGAGGGAAGCAAGTTCCAGCTCCTAGCCTACCACTTCAGGAGGTTAAATTTCTCCATATCAACAGTGTCGCGGTTGCGATAGATGGCCAAAATAATCGCTAAACCCACGGCGGCTTCAGCGGCTGCCACAGTAATCACAAATACTGCAAAGACTTGCCCCTTGATTTGCTGGCCATCCAGATAGTTGGCAAAACCAATCAGGTTGAGGTTAACCGCATTCAGAAGCAACTCAATGGACATGAGGACACGCACGGCATTGCGACTGGTAACCAAACCATAGATGCCAATACAAAACAGCAGTGCTGCCAAGATCAAAACATAGGTTAACTGCATCGTCTTTCCCTATTTTTCAGACAAAGCGACAGGTTCACGGGGACGTTCCGGTAACTCCAAGGGGGGAACCACCTCTTCCCCTAGGATGGGTTCCGGTTCCAGGACCAGTTCGCGGCGTGCAAGAACCACTGCCCCAATCAAAGCCATCAGCAGTAAGACCGAGGCCAACTCAAAGGGCAAGAGGAAATCGCTGAAAAAGTGCTGGCCAATGGTGGTGATGCTGTCAGGCGTGGGGGGCACGGAGCTGAGTTGCCAAGGGGTTTGCAAAATCATTTTTGTCAGCAAGGCAAAGACCCCAAGGGAGACCACTGCGGCACCCCCTTGCCGTAGCCAACGCCCTGGCACTGGGGTATAGGTCTCGCGCTTATTGACGAGCATGATGGCAAACAGGATGAGAACGTTTACGGCACCAACATAGATGAGAATTTGCGCCGCTGAGACAAAATCAGCATTCATAAGGATATACAGCCCAGCGATGCTCAGGAACACTCCCCCCAGCAAAAAGGCAGAATAGACAACATTGTCTAGAAGCACAACGCCAAGAGCAGCAATGATGACTGCAGCAGCAAGGGCAAAGAAGGTAATCGTTTGGGTCAGGGTGGCTAAGTCCACAACAACAACTCCTAGTTCTCAGAGGATTTAGCAGTGTTGGCGATCGCCTCGGGACGCTCTCCCGCCCGTTGGGCACCCGCAGGCAAATCATGGCCAGACATCACCCCAGCTGGCAGGTAGGCAAACTCACGGATTGGAGTCACCATTGGGTCTTGGGTGACTTTGTAGGGAATGCGTCCCATTGCAACACTGTCGTAATTCAGCTCATGGCGATCGTAGGTGGCCAGTTCGTATTCTTCTGTTACCGAAAGGCAATTGGTGGGACAGTATTCGACACAGTTGGCACAGAAGATGCACACGCCGAAATCAATGCTGTAGTGCTTCAGTTCTTTCTTCTTGAGCTCTTTATTGAAGACCCAATCCACCACAGGCAGGTTAATGGGGCAAACGCGCACACACACTTCACAGGCAATGCACTTGTCAAACTCAAAGTGAATCCGTCCCCGGAACCGTTCTGAAGGGATGAGCTTTTCGTAGGGATACTGCACTGTTATCGGCCGCCGCCGCATGTGATCGAAGGTCACGGAGAGGCCTTGACCAATATACTTAGCAGACTGCACTGCCTCCTTGGCATAGTTGGTAATCTGATTGAGGAATTTCATGGTGTCACCTCGTAGAAATCGGGAGTTTCTTAACCGCCAAAGGCTACGGGAAAAGCGAGCTTTAAGCCAGCGGTCAGCAGCAAATTCACTAGACCCACTGGTAATAGGAATTTCCAGCCAAGGTCTAGGAGTTGGTCAATACGCACACGGGGCACCGTCCAGCGCAGCAGAATCGCCAAAAAGACGAAGAAGTAGGCCTTAATCAGGGTCATTGTGATGCCCAGCACTGCAAAGGCAATCTGCAAAAAGGGATTGGTTTCACTCACCCCGAGGAGATTGGCAATGGTTTCTAGGGGAATGGGGAAGCTCCAACCGCCGAAGTAGAGAACACTGACCAAGAGTGCTGAAAGCACAAGGTTAACGTAGGCACCCAGGTAAAAGAGGGCAAATTTCATGCCAGCGTACTCCGTTTGGTAGCCAGCCACGAGTTCTTCCTCGGCTTCCGGCAGGTCAAAGGGGAGGCGCTCACACTCTGCCAGAGCGGCAATCCAAAAGACCAAAAAGCCGATGGGCTGCCGCCAGACATTCCAACTGAGGATGCCGTATTGCGACTGCTGCTCAACAATTTCCACCGTGCCCAAGCCATTGGACATCATGGCCACTGCCAACACTGCCAAGGCAAGGGGAATTTCATAGCTAATGGATTGGGCCGCTGCCCGCAGTCCCCCCAGCAGGGAGTATTTGTTGTTGGAGGCATAGCCCGCCATCAGCAGGCCAATGGGTGCAATACTTGACAGGGCAATCCAGAGGAAGACCCCCATTGCCAAGTTCGAGATCAGTAGGTTTTGGCCAAAGGGGACAATGATGTAAGACAAAAAGACGGGAATCACGACCACTGCTGGACCAAGGGTAAACAGCCAGCGATCGCTATTTGCGGGGAGAACATCTTCCTTAAAGATCAGTTTTAGGCCGTCGGCCAAGGGTGCCAAAATTCCCAATGGGCCAATGTATTCAGGACCAATCCGCTGTTGCACAGCAGCAGAAATTTTCCGTTCTAGCCAAACGGCCACCAGGACGCCCACCGTAGCCACAATTAGCATCATTAACATTGGCAGGGGTAGCCATAGTAGCTTGGCCAGATCATGGGAGAGGCCAAGGGATTGCAACGCACTAATAAACTGCCCCTGTAAGTCAATACCAGATTCCATAGCGATTCGATCGCGCCCCACCTACAGACACGCTCTACAGTATAAGGGTTTTATTTCCGTTGGGAAGATAGATCTGGGGCAAATTTTTATCACCACAGGTATTATAGATATTTATAGTTTATATCTTGTCTCTTTGGCTCTTAGATGTCAGTAGGATAAAGCGAGAGGGCCAATTTTTAAGGAGCACAGGGTGGCGATCGCGATCCAAAATGCAGTGATTTGTACCCCAGAGGGAGAACTGCGACAGCAACAGGTGCGCCTTGAGGGCGATCGCATTGCAGAAGTGGCAGAGACTGTCACTGTGAACCCCAGCGATACCGTGATTGATGCAACAGGCTTAACCCTACTGCCGGGGGTGATTGATCCGCAGGTGCATTTTCGCGAACCGGGCTTAGAGCACAAAGAGGATTTATTCACCGCCAGTTGTGCCTGTGCCAAGGGGGGGGTCACCAGCTTTTTGGAGATGCCCAATACCCGTCCCCTGACCATTGATCAGGCTAGCCTAGAGAACAAACTGGCTCGTGCTGCTGCCAAATGTGTCGTTAATTATGGTTTTTTTATTGGCGCCACCAAGGATAACCTGGCCGTTCTCAACACCGTCCACCCCGTCTGTGGCATCAAGATTTTCATGGGGTCAATGCACGGACCCCTCTTGGTGGATGAGGAGCCAATTTTAGACCGTATCTTTAGTGAGGGCAAGCGCCTCATTGCTGTCCATGCCGAAGATCAGGGTCGCATCCGTGCCCGCCGCGAACAATTTGCGGGCATTACCGATGTGGCCATACACTCGCAAATTCAAGATGAGATTGCTGCCCTCAACGCCACCCAGTTAGCAGTGACCCTCTCCCGTAAATACGAACGCCGCCTGCACATTCTCCATCTTTCCACAGGGATTGAAGTGGACTTTCTGCGCGAGCACAAGCGTCCTTGGATCACAGTAGAAGTCACCCCCCAACACCTGCTACTAACCACAGAGGCTTACGCCAAAATCGGTTCCCTTGCGCAAATGAACCCACCCCTGCGCACAGCAGTAGATAATAAAAAGCTCTGGCAAGGACTATTGGATGGGGTGATTGACTTTATTGCCACCGATCATGCCCCCCACACCCTAGAGGAAAAGGCGCAGCCCTATCCCCAAAGCCCCTCTGGTATGCCGGGGGTAGAAACCTCCTTGCCGCTGATGCTGACCCAAGCGATGGCAGGCCGCTGTACTGTGCCCCAAGTGGTGCGTTGGATGTCCACTGCGGTTGCTGCCGCCTATGAAATTCCCAACAAAGGGAAAATTGCCCCCGGTTACGATGCGGATCTGGTGCTGGTGGATTTGCACACCTATCGCCCAGTGCGCCGTGAGGAACTTCTCACCAAGTGTGGCTGGAGTCCCTTTGAGGGCTGGTCATTGACGGGGTGGCCAGTTTACACCTTTGTCAATGGTGAGGTTGTGTTTAGCCAAGGGCGGGTGAATACCAGTGTGCGTGGACGTGCTCTCAAGTTTGGCTTGGGCTAGGGGAATTGGCCAAATACCGGTTAAATCTACAAAAACTTCCTCTGATTCGGCGGTTGCCAATGATACGGATAATCCGCGTGGGACATTCCCTCAAACAACTAACCTCAATAACAACGCTAGACTGTTGCGGTTTCTGTTGTCAGCGAATGGTATCACTGAGGAGTCAATCACGGGTGCCAGAAATTGACAGGGTAGGGGGCAGCCCTTGTCAATCGTTGTACAAAGAGGATTTCCACTGAATACTGCTGCTGGCCAGCATCAATGGCGGTAATGCAATCTCCCTAGCCCTATTGATCCCTAGGAGCATGGATCAGCCCTTCAATGATGTTCATGATGTTTTGTAGGGTGTTCTCTAGGGGTTGGGCCTGCTGTCCTTGGGGGCTAGCGCCGGCGGGTACAGGTCACTGCCAGGGGGAGCGATCGCGCACTAGAAGCGGACCAGAATCAGACATTGCTGGCCTCTGATAAACTCATGCTAATCTAAGGCAAAGACAGAACGTCACTCATAATTTTTTAGATAACACAATGCGTATTCTGGTTACAGGCGGCGCTGGGTTTATTGGTTCCCATCTAGTGGATCGGCTGATGGAAGCGGGTCATGAGGTCATTTGCCTAGACAACTACTTCACTGGTACAAAGCGCAACATTTTGCGCTGGATAGGTCATCCTAACTTTGAACTCATCCGCCATGATGTCACCGATCCAATTCGCCTTGAGGTGGATCAAATTTATCACTTGGCCTGCCCCGCCTCGCCGGTTCACTACCAGTACAACCCCGTCAAAACCATTAAAACCAATGTTATGGGTACCCTTCACATGCTGGGGTTGGCCAAACGCGTGAAGGCACGATTTCTCCTGGCCTCAACTTCGGAAGTCTATGGTGACCCGTTGGTGCATCCCCAACCTGAGTCCTACTGGGGGAATGTCAACCCCATTGGTATCCGTTCCTGCTATGACGAAGGCAAGCGAGTGGCAGAAACGCTGACCTTTGACTACCACCGCCAAAACAATGTGGAGGTTCGCGTGGCCCGGATTTTTAACACCTATGGCCCGAAAATGCAGGTCAACGATGGCCGCGTAGTCAGCAACTTTATTGTCCAAGCGTTGCAGGGCATTCCCCTCACGGTTTATGGGGACGGCTCCCAAACCCGTAGCTTTTGCTATGTCAGCGATTTGGTGGAAGGGTTGATTCAGCTGATGAATAGCGATCACATTGGCCCTGTGAACCTTGGCAACCCCGATGAATACACGGTGCTAGAGCTAGCCCAAAAAATCCAGGCCCTGATTAATCCAGGGGTAGAAATCCAGTTTAAGCCCCTACCCAGTGACGATCCCCAGCGCCGTCGTCCCGACATTACCCTCGCTCGCACGGTGTTGGGCTGGCAACCAACCATTTCCCTCCTCGAGGGGTTGCAGCGGACGATTCCTGACTTTGCTGAGCGGCTGGGCATACCCTATACGCCTATGATGGTGGAAGTTTAGGGAGGCCACGGGGAATGCGGGTCTGTGTAATTGGCACCGGCTATGTGGGTTTGGTGACGGGAGTGTGCCTGGCACATATTGGCCATGAAGTCATTTGCATTGACAACAATATTGATAAAGTCAAGCTGCTGCAACAGGGGGAATCCCCCATTTATGAACCGGGTCTAACGGAGTTACTCCGGGGTTGCATTGCCAGTGGTCACATTCGCTTCAGTAGCGATCTGGGCACTGGGGTTGAGTTTGGTGAAGTGCTCTTTATTGCTGTCGGTACGCCTGCACTGCCCAATGGTGAAACCGATACCCGCTATGTGGAAGCCGTTGCCCGCGGCATTGGCGCCCATTTGCATCTGGGATACAAAGTCATTGTCAATAAATCCACAGTGCCCATTGGCTCAGGGGACTGGGTACGGATGATTATTCTCGATGGTGTGGTTGAGCGAGAGCCCGATTTGGCCGATGCCCTCAAAGGAGGGGGGACCCATCCGCCCCTAGATTTTGATGTGGTCAGCAACCCTGAATTTCTGCGGGAAGGTTCAGCGGTCTATGACACGTTTAACCCCGATCGCATTGTCTTGGGCAGCAGTAGCCGCAGAGCGATTCAAATCATGCAGGAACTCTATGGGCCGATTATTGAGCGCAAATATGCGGCTGATCCCACCTTGCCTCCCGTACCGGTTTTGGTGACGGATCTGAGTTCGGCGGAAATGATCAAGTACGCGGCCAATGCCTTTTTGGCGACTAAAATCAGCTTTATTAATGAAATTGCCAATATTTGCGATCGCGTGGGTGCGGATGTGGTGCAAGTGGCCAAGGGAATGGGTTTAGATTCCCGTATTGGCGAGAAATTTCTGCAAGCGGGCTTAGGCTGGGGGGGGTCCTGTTTTCCCAAGGATGTTTCGGCCCTCATCCACACGGCGGCAGACTACGGCTACGATGCCCAGTTGCTTAAAGCAGCGGTTCAAGTGAACCAGCGGCAACGCTTTATTGTCATTGAAAAACTGCAACAGGTGCTGAAGATCCTCAAGGGTAAAACCATTGGCCTTTTGGGGTTGACGTTTAAGCCCAACACCGATGATTTGCGGGATGCCCCTGCCCTGAATCTGATTGAGGAACTGCATCGCTTGGGTGCCAAGGTCAAAGCCTATGACCCCCTTGTGTCCCAGTCGGGCCTGCGATCGGGGCTCTCCCATGTGATTGTGGAAACAGATCTGCTGCACCTTGCTGATGGCTGCGATGCTCTGGTGCTGGTGACCGACTGGCCACAATTCCAAGAGGTGGATTATGGGGAATTGGCCAAGGTGATGCACCAACCGGTGATCATTGATGGCCGCAATTTTTTAGATCGCAAGGGGCTAGAGTCACTGGGCTTTCGCTATGTGGGGATGGGCCACTAGGTATGGAACCCCTCAGCCTGATTTATGAGCAGGCCTACTGGCAACAGGGCTATTCTCGCGTCGTCGGTGTGGATGAAGTGGGGCGGGGTTGCTTGGCAGGGCCAGTGGTGGCGGCAGCCGTGATTTTGCCTGTGGACTGTGTCCCCCTTCCAGAGGTGCGGGATTCTAAGCAGTTGACTGCCCGCCAGCGATCGCGCCTCTTTGCGCAGATTTATCACCAAGCGATCGCCATTGGCATTGGCAGTGCCAGTGTGGCGGAAATTGATCAGGTGAATATCCTGCAAGCCACCTATCGAGCGATGGCCCGTGCCCTAGGGCGGGTTGCCCCCTGGGACCATGCCCTGATTGACGGCAAACTAACAAAAACAGCGCCCTTTGAAAGGGTAACGGCCATTATCGGGGGCGATCGCCACAGCTATAGTATTGCCTGTGCCTCGATTATTGCCAAAGTACGGCGCGATCGCTTCATGGCACGCTTAGCTCGTCGTTATCCCCAGTATGGCTGGGAACGCAATGTGGGCTACGGCACCCCCGAACACCGCCAAGCCCTTGACCAGTATGGCCTTACCCCTTGGCATCGGCGATCGTTCCTGAAATCCTTGCTTCCTTCCGAGGCACACTTGTGTAATGCCATCCCAGCAGAGTAGGCTGAAGAATGGCAAAGTACGACGTTATTTTGAGGATTCCATGCGGGTTTCCCTTCGCTGGCTACGGGAACTGGTGGCCGTTGATCTCGATGTAACGATGTTGGCCGATCGCCTGACGATGGCGGGGTTTGAAGTCGAAGACATTGAAGATCGGCGCACATGGGCTGAAGGGGTTGTGGTGGGGTATATTCTGGCCTGTGAACCCCATCCCAATGCCCAAAAATTACGGGTCTGCCAAGTCGATGTGGGTCAAGGGGAACCCCGTACCATTGTCTGTGGGGCACCCAATGCCGCCGCCGGCTTGTATGTCCCCGTGGCCCTACCGGGGGCCTATCTGGCAAAGATTGATCTGAAAATTCGACCAGCCAAACTGCGGGGGGTAAAGTCCGAAGGCATGATCTGCTCCCTTGCTGAATTGGGGCTAACCAAAGAGTCTGAGGGCATTCATACATTCACTGATGCAGTCACCGTAGGCGAAGATGTACGTCCCCTGTTGGGCTTGGATGATGTGATTTTGCACCTCACCTCCACCGCCAACCGCGCCGATGCCCTGAGTATGGTGGGGATTGCCCGTGAAGTGGCGGCATTAACCGGTGCCCCCTTGACGCTGCCAACCCCAAGGGCGATCGCCCCCAAAAAGTCCGGCGCTAAAGGGCCTGTACAACTGGCGATCGCTGACCCTCAGGCCTGTCCTGCCTACTGTGGCACACTGATCACCCATGTCCAGATTGCCCCTTCACCCCTGTGGCTGCAGCAACGGTTAGAGGCTGCGGGTTTGCGAGCCATTAACAACGTGGTGGACATTACTAACTACATCCTGCTGAAGTGGGGGCAACCCCTCCATGCCTTTGATTGGGATCGGTTGCAAAAAGTTGCTGCCCAAACGCCGGTTAGCGTTGGTGTGCGCTTTGCCAAGGCGGGAGAAACGTTGAAAACCTTGGATGGTCAGGAGCGCCGCCTGAGTTCGGAGAATCTGCTGATTACCGCCGGCGATGTGCCCGTTGCCCTAGCAGGGGTGATGGGGGGCGAAGAGACCGAGGTGCACCCAGGGACTCAGAACGTCTTTCTTGAGGCGGCCCTCTTTGCCAGTCCAGTGATCCGGCGATCGGCTCGTGCCCAGGGATTGCGCACGGAAGCTTCAGCGCGCTATGAACGGGGGGTTAACCCAGCAGAACTCGAGGCAGCCACCGCTGAGGCGATCGCCCTCCTAAAAGAAATTGCCCAAGGAACAGTCAGCGATACCACGCTGGCGGATCAGCGTCCGCCCCTCGAACGTACCCTCACCCTGCGGCTGGAACAGGTGCATCGGCTTTTAGGGGCCGTGGTGTCTGAGGCAGAGGACAGCGATGAACCCGCCTATTTGGACCCAGAGACCGTTGAAGAGCTACTCAGCCGCCTTGGCTTTCACCTCAGCCGTCAAGAAACCCTTGAGGACGAGTTAGTGGTGTGGTCGGTAACGGTACCCCCCTACCGCTTCCGTGATATTGAGCGGGAGGTAGATCTCATTGAGGAGATTGCGCGACTCTACGGCTACGATCGCTTTGAGGAAACCTTGCCAGCCCAGACGGAGGTGGGGGCATTGCCCCTAGAACTCACCCTACTGCGGGAGGTACGGGCAGCCTTTCGTGGGGCAGGCCTGACGGAATTAATGCACTATTCCTGGGTCAAGGGGGGGCAGCCGAATCAAGTCACGGTTGTGAATCCTCTAGTCGCTGAGTTTTCTTCACTGCGGACAGATCTCATTACGGGTCTCGTGCAGGCCTTCCGCTACAACCACGAACAGGGGAATCCGCCCCTCAATGGTTTTGAAATTGGCCGTGTCTTTGGTCAAGATGAGGAGGGTCTTTGGGAAAACGATCGCCTGGGGGGCATCATCGGGGGTGATCCATGGCAGGGTAAATGGGTGCGCCGCTCGCAACAGCCTCAGCCCCTGACATGGTACGAAGCCAAGGGGATTCTTGAGAGCGTTTTTCAGCGCTTTGGTTTAAATGTGGAATATCAGAGCGATCGCCACGATGAACGGTTACATCCGGGGCGCACAGCGGTTCTCTGTTTACAGGGAGAGCGCCTCGGTATCTTTGGCCAGTTACATCCCCAGTATGCGGCCACTCTCGAGATTCCCGCGGCAATCTATGTCTTTGAACTGGATCTGGAGGTGCTCTTAAGTCGCCTGGAGGAGCGCTATCGCCAGATCGTCTTTCAGCCCTTTTCAACCTATCCCGCCAGCGATCGCGACCTTGCCTTCTTTGCACCCACGGCACTCACGGTAGCGGAACTCAGTCGCACCATTTGGAAAGCAGCGGGGGGGCGTGACTCTTTCCTAGAGAGTGTCGAACTCTTTGATGAGTACAGTGGCAGCGGTGTCCCCGCAGGGCAGCGCAGTTTGGCCTTTCGCCTCACGTACCGCGCCAGCGATCGCACCCTCACCGAAGCCGAGGTGAATGAACTCCATCAGCGCATCCGCGATAGTCTTGTGGAAAAATACGCCGTTACCCTTCGTAGTTAAGAGCTACCCCATGAGTACTTTGACGACCGACTGGCAGCACCTTGCCAATTTGGCCCTTGCCGATGAGTGCCTCAGCCGCGATCAGGCGCGAGCGGTGCTCCAAGCCCCCGATACAGAACTCCTGAATCAACTGGCGGCAGCCTATCGGGTCCGCTACCACTACTGGGGCAATCGGGTACGGCTGCACTATCTCCTGAATGCCCAAAGTGGTCTGTGTCCGGAAGACTGTCACTACTGCTCCCAGTCCAAAATTTCGACGGCTGAGATTGAAAAGTATCCCCTCCTCTCCCAGGAAAAAATCCTTGCTGCTGCTGATCGCGCTGCCCACCTCAAGGCCGGTACATTTTGCATGGTGATTTCCGGGCGATCGCCCAGTGAAAAGGTCTTTGAGCAAGTGCTCGCCGCTATTCGAGCGGTCAAGGAACGCTATCCCCTGAAAATTTGTGCCTGCTTGGGCTTACTCACCCCTGAGCAAACGGCACGGCTGGCGGCAGCGGGTGTAGATCGCGTCAATCACAACCTGAATACCTCGGAAAACTTCTACAGTGAAATTTGTACCACCCACACCTTTAGGGATCGCGACCAGACCTTAGCCAATATCCAAGCCGCTGGAATTACAACCTGCTCTGGGGGCATCTTAGGCATGGGGGAATCCGATGACGATGTGATTGATCTTGCCCTCTTCCTGCGGCAGCGTCAGGTCACCAGTGTACCAGTGAACTTTTTGATTCCCATTCCGGGGACGCCCCTTGGCGAACAGCACACCCTCAATCCGCGCCACTGTTTACGCATTCTCGTGCTGTTTCGTTTCCTCTTGCCGCGCCAAGAGATCCGCATTGCCGGTGGCCGCGAAGTGCACCTGCGATCGCTCCAACCCCTTGGCCTCTACGCCGCCAACTCTATGTTTATTGGCGACTATCTGACCACCCCCGGGCAAGCTCCCCACCAAGATTGGCAAATGATTGCCGATGCCGGCTTTGTGCTTGAAGACCCCGAAGGGCGGGCGATCGCCCCGTGAAGCGCCACTCCTTGCACCCCCAACTCACCCCACCAGAATTGGTTGTCCTAGGGACTGCTGACAATTCCCAGGCGCGGCTGTAAGGTAGCGTTACAATTTGCCCATCCTCAGGCGCCCGTCATCCAACTGCGTCTTCCAATTGACCCCATGCTACACTGAACCCAGGTGGCTTTGCGCAGGCTTCCATGGGTGTTCTCGGTGGCATCTTGCTGGTCATCGCAGTCCTTGTGCTTTGTGGTTGGTGGGATTATCGCTTAAAGGTACGCGCCCTTAACTTGGCCGTCTCTTCAACCCCAGCACAATTACATGAGCTGCAACGGCGAGTGGCTCAAGAAATTGGTGGGGGCTACCTGCAGGAATATGTGAAGATCTCTGGTCAAATTGTGGCGGATCGGCCTTTGGTTTCAGAGTTAAAGCGACTGCCCTGCGTCCACTATCGGCTGTGTGTGAGTCGCGTATACAAAACAACAGAGAGTCACGAGGATGGCTCCTCGGAAACCAAATATCGTCACGAGATCCTCAGTAGTAATACGCAGACCATTCCCTTCCGCCTGCGCGATGGTGATATGGAAATCTACGTCGATCCCCGCGGCGCAGAAATTGAGACGGTTCAGGTTCTCAATGAATTTCAAGAGGACAACAACACTACCCACTTGGCCTTCGGTCGGTTTCAGATGGACTTGAGCAGTCTGCCCAAGCACAGCGATACAGTTGGGTATCGCTATGAAGAGTGGATTTTGCCAGTGAATCAGCAGGTGTTCGTGGTGGGCACTGCCAGTGATGAGCGGGGAAAGCTGCGCATTAGGCGTCCTCACCAGAAGGGGCAACTATTCTTTATTTCCCTTGAATCAGAAGAAAACCTCACCAAAAAAGTGAGGCAGTATGCCCGTGCCTCCATCATTGCTGCCGGCGTCTTTAGCGGCTTGGGGATCCTGCTAATTCTGCTGTAGTTGTCGTAGGACCTCACTGAGGGCTAGCCAATCCTCTAGGCTGAGGGCTTCAGCACGGCTATTGGCATCTCGCCCCAATTGAAGCAGTGCTTGGCGCACCTGCTCCGGCTCCACGAGGGACTTAAGGGCATTGGCCAGCATCTTGCGACGAGTGGCAAACCCTTGTTTTAGTAGAGTTTCTAGCCATTGGGGCGATCCTACCCTTGGCAGTGTCCTGTGGGGCCGCAGACAAACCACCACCGAATCCACCTTAGGCGGCGGCTGAAAGGCACGGGGGGGCACGGCACACACCTTCTCACAGGTGGCCAGAAATTGCACCCGTACGGAGAGGGCACCGTAGGCCTTGCTGCCGGGTGAGGCCATCAGGCGATCGCCTATTTCTTTTTGCACGAGTAGAATCAACCGCTCAAAGGCCGGGCGACGCGGTCGGGCGATACTGCCAAGCAAATGCCCCAGCAATGGTCCCGTGATGTTGTAGGGGATATTGGCCACTACTTTGTTACACCCCAAGGGGGCTAAGTCCAGCCGCAGAATATCCCCCTCAATCAACTGGAACCGCTCACTGTCAAACTGCCGCCGCAACTGGCCACAGAGATCCCGATCCAGTTCAACGGCAACCACTTCAGCACCGCTAACTAACAGGGGTCGAGTGAGGGCACCCCGACCAGGACCAATTTCTAGGACGCGATCGCCCGGGTGCAGTTCAGCAGCTGCAATGATCTGAGCTAAAATGGCTTCACTGCGCAGCCAATGCTGGCCAAACCGTTTGCGGGCGCGAATCACCTAGCGCGGCCCCAAGCCCACCTTGGGGGCATAGACCGCCTGATCCCCCAGTTCTGCTTCAATGCGCAGCAGGCGATTGTACTTGGCCACCCGTTCACTCCGACACAGGGAACCCGTTTTAATTTGACCCGCACGGGTAGCTACAGCTAAATCCGCAATCGTAGTATCTTCTGTTTCCCCAGAGCGGTGGCTAATCACGGCGCGGTAACCCTTGCGGGTTGCCAGATCAATGGTTTGCAGAGTTTCAGTTAACGAACCAATCTGGTTAAGCTTAATCAAGATGGCATTGGCCACGCCATTGTCAATTCCCCGTTGCAAACGCTTGGGATTGGTGACAAACAGATCATCCCCCACTAGTTGAATGCGACTCCCCAGGGTTTCCGTCAAGAGTGCCCAGTTGTCCCAGTCCTCCTCCTGCAGCCCATCCTCAATGGAAATAATGGGATAGGTGCTTACCAATTGGTCGTAGTAGCGGATTAACTCAGAGGCCGTACGGCTGGTATTATCAAACACATATTTGCCGTCTTCATAAAACTCATTGGCGGCAACATCGAGGGCTAGGGCCACGTCAGTGCCGGGTCTGTAACCCGCTGTTTCAATCGCCTGCAGCAAAATATCCAAAGCTGCTTGGTTGGAGTCTAGGTTGGGCGCAAACCCCCCTTCATCCCCCACACCAGTCAGTAAACCCTTATCAGCCAGCACCTTACTCAGAGCAGCAAAAACCTCTGCCCCCCAGCGCAAACCCTCCCGAAAACTAGGGGCACCAATGGGCATGATCATGAATTCCTGAAAATCAATGTTGTTGGCCGCGTGGGCCCCGCCATTGATCACATTCATCATGGGCACGGGTAGGACATTGGCCAGAGGCCCCCCCAAGTAGCGGTAGAGGGGTTGACCAAGATATTCAGCGGCGGCTTTAGCCGTGGCAAGGGAAACCGCCAGAATGGCATTGGCACCGAGGTTGGATTTATTCTCACTGCCATCCAGTTCCAAGAGGCACTGGTCAATCACCGTTTGATCCAGGGCGTTGAGATCGACAAGGGCACTGAGAATCCTGGTTTCAATGTTTTCAACGGCGCTGAGGACGCCTTTGCCACCATAGCGCTTGGGATCACCGTCCCGCAATTCATGGGCCTCAAAACTCCCTGTTGAGGCACCACTAGGAACCTGAGCCAGTCCGACAATGCCACACTCCAGTTCAACTTCTGCTTCTACCGTGGGGCGACCCCGCGAGTCGAGAATTTCGCGGGCACGAATGGTTGCGATCGCCGTATCCATCATCTGCTTATCCTCAATATGCAGCTAGATTGTACGATAGATGCCCCATAAAACTGAAATAGTTTGAGGATAACCTAGGCTATAAAGCGTCCTGTAGGGCATTGCCTCTTTTGTCTAAGACGGGTTTAATTGTGAGTCAACTTTGGTGTAGATTATCCACAAAGTCGGGACTAATAACTACCTAGACCTTTAGTTAGCTTCATTTGCCCGACCATTCGTAGGAATCCATCATGACTACTATTGCCCGCAGTCGTTCCCCACAGCCTGAAATAGCTGAGCGGCCTATCACCACAGAAACTGTTCACTATCAGGTTGTGCATTGGATTAGGGGCCGCTTTCGGATTCGTATTCCGCGGTTGGGCTTTGATGCTGAGTATGGGGCACGGCTGCTCTACGCTGTTGGCAGTTTACCCGCAGTGACGGCGGCACGCATTAACCCCCCGGCTTGCTCCCTTGTGGTGGAATATAACCCCAAGCTTTTTGGTGAAGCCCTAGCAATGATTCAGGGGCAAATTTTTGAGTCAATTCAAGTAGCCGCCAATCCAGACCTTCCTGCCCTGAGTGCTGAAAAGGCCACCCCTGCCGTTGAAGCTCACCCAATTAACTATTGGGAACGCCTGGGCTTACCAGCTCTGGGTTTGGGTTTGAGTGTGGCCTCCCTGATGGGGGTACCCATTCCCGGCTATGTGATTGCTGCGGTGGTCATTGCTGGAGCCATGCCAGTGTTTCAGCGAGCCTGGGAGGCGATTCAAGAGGAGAAACAGTTAACGATTGACTTCCTCGATGGGTTGGCCATTTTCCTGCACACGACGCAAGGGCACTATTTTGCCCCCTCCTTTATGCTGGGTCTGATCGAGGGGGGGGAAGTGATCCGTGACCTCACGGCACGGAGATCGGAACGGGCGAACCTTGATTTGCTTGACTGTCTCGGCAAAACCGCCTTTGTGGAGAGGGACGGCGTTGAGGTGGAGGTGGAAGTCAAGGATCTCGTGGAGGGCGATCGCGTTGTCGTCTATCCAGGGGATCAAATTCCCGTTGATGGCCTCATTTTGCGGGGCACAGGCCTGATTGATCAGTGCAAACTCACGGGTGAGTCAGTCCCCGTAACCCGGACTGAGGGGATGGAGGTTTTTGCTTCGACGCTCCTGGTGGATGGCCAATTGGTGATCTTGGCGGAGCGGGTGGGCAACAATACGCGGGCGGGTGTCATTGTTGGCTTAATGCAGTCGGCACCAGTGCATGACACACGCATTGAAAACTATGCTGCTGCTGTCGCCAACCAAATGGTGGTTCCGACCTTGGCGATTGGCACCGGCGTGGGGTTACTTTCGGGGGATTTGAACCGGGCGATCGCCCTACTGACCCTTGACCTCGGTACGGGGATTCGGGTCTCTGTGCCGACCACGATTTTGTCAGCCCTCACCTATGCGGCCCAACATGGCGTTCTCATTCGCAGTGGGCGGGCGATTGAAAAACTGGCTCAAATTGACACGATTGTTTTTGATAAAACAGGCACCCTTACCCAAGGTCATGCTGGTGTAACGGCGATTAAAGCCATCGATCCTCGCTTCAGCGCCGATGACATCCTCAGTATGGCCGCCAGTGCTGAGCAGGGACTCACCCACCCCGTAGCCGAGGCCATTGTCCGCCATGCCCGCGAAACCCATCAGCCCCTCTTTGACTGTGAAGACTGGGAATACCGTGTTGGCCTCGGGGTGGCCACAAAAGTGCGGGGTGTAGACCTGCGGGTGGGCAGCCGCCGCATGATGGAGCAGGAAAACATTTGCCTGATTGATCTGAATAGACGCTTTCCTGACCTTGATTCAGGGCAGGCTTCGATTGTCTATGTGGCTGGGGATGGCCATTTGATTGGCGTGATTCTCTACAGCGACCCAATCCGCAACGAAAGCCCCGAAGTCATCCGTGAACTCAAGGGGGCAGGCATTACTCCCCACATGCTGACCGGTGACATTGGCCGCGTTGCCCGTGCGGTGGCCAAAGACTTAGGAATTGCTCCCAACAATATCTATGCCGAAGCCTTCCCAGAAAAGAAAGTGGAGGTGGTGCGTGCCCTCCATGACAGCGGTAAAGTGGTGGCCTTCTGTGGCGACGGTATCAATGACTCCGCAGCTCTTGCCTATGCGGATGTCTCTATTTCCTTTGCTGGGGCGACCGATATTGCCCGTGAAACTGCAGATGTGGTGCTCATGGAGGATGATTTGCGCGGGCTGACCCTTGCCATTCGCATTGCCAAGCAGGCGATGGAGATCGTCTGGCAAAATACGGCGATCGTTGCGATTCCCAATATTGGTGCGCTGCTGTCGGGGGTGTTCTTTGCCCTTGACCCGATTTTGGCAGTGGTCATTAACAATGGCACAGCCATCTTAGCGGAGTTGAATGGGTTGCGCCCCTTGGCAGGTCCCGGTGGTCCGTTGCCCTTACCTGCGGTCAAAGATACGAAGGAATTTCTTGCGGAATGGGAAGCGACCCACCCAGATCACCCGGTGCAGCATAGGCCACCAAAAGTCACTGGCTCTTAGGCTGGGTCTTCGTAGTTGGCTGCAGGGCGGCCAATTCATGGCGGCTCAGGGGACGAACGGCTCTGGGGCGAAGATGCCCCAGGTGAACTGGGCCGATCGCGATCCGTTGCAAGGCCAAAACAGGATAGCCAAGCTGATCGGCCACACGCCGAATCTGACGGTTGCGGCCTTCGTGGAGAATGATTTCCAAGAGGGCGCGATCGCCCTCACTGCGAAGGCGCTTCACCGTTGCCGGTAAGGTCATCACACCATCCAAGGGAATGCCCTGTCGCCATCTTTGCAACACGTTTTCGGGCGGCTGTCCCTGCACCCAAACACGGTAGGTTTTGGGGATGTGATGGCGGGGATGACTGAGATAGTAGGTGAAGGCCCCATCATTGGTCAGCAGTAGGGCACCACTGGAGTCAGCATCTAAGCGACCCACAGGATGCAAGCCCCCCACGCGCTGATACATTGGGGGCAATAGGTCCAGAACTGTAGTTCGACCTTGGGGATCGTGACAGGTACAGAGGACCCCCTTGGGTTTATGGAGGAGTAGATAGAGCCGTTGGGGTGGGCGGGGTGGGTTCAGGCGCTCTCCCTTGTATTCAATGCGATCGCGCGCCGGATCTACTTTGTCCCCCAACTTTGCCCGCTGACCATTGACAAAGACTTGACCGCTGCGAATGAGGGTTTCCGCATGGCGTCGTGAGGCCACTCCCCAATGGGCAAGGACTTTTTGTAATCGCTCAGTGGTCATAGGGGGTATAGTTGCTCTCTAGGCTTCGGTGGTACTTTTGAGGGAGATCTCTATGCTCGATGGTTGACCCGCAGTTGCCAATCCCGCAGCAAACTTGATAGAAAAGAACTGTTTAATCCTTACCTGTTATCTATTATCTGTTGTGAGGAGTTCTATGAAGTCTCTTTATAAGCTTGCTGCTTTGGGCCTCATTTTAGTTGGTTTTTCTACAACACTGGTTGCCTGTGGCGGCGGTACGACCAATAACCAAACCCCAACGGAATCTCCCAGTCCGCAAACCCCAGGGCAGTAGTTCCCCTTCACCCTTACCCACAGGTAGCCGTAGGAGTTGCCGATTCACTTGAGGGACAATGGCGGCGGTAGCTCCCCTATGCCAGGGAGCTTTCCAGTTGATACTGCTCCCAAAGGGATTGATAGAGTCCCGCGGTGGCCACCAGTTCATTGTGGGTTCCCTGTTGAACAATCCGCCCTTTATCCATGACAAGAATGCGATCGCAGGTTGCTGCTGCCGATAGTTGATGGGAAATAAACAGCACTGTACGCGTGCGCCGTTGCTCCCGTAGTGCCTGCAAAATTTGGCTGGCAGTTTGGTTATCAACACTGGCAAGGGCGTCATCTAAAACCAGGATGGGCGCTTCTACCAGCAGGGCACGGGCCAAAGCGGTTCGTTGTCGCTGTCCCCCAGAGAGGGTGATGCCCCGCTCCCCCACAAGGGTTTCGTACTGCTGGGGAAAGTTGAGAACTTCCTTGTGAATTTGGGCTTGGCTGGCAGCAGCAATGACCTTGAGTTCTGTGGCGTCAGGTTCGCCGTAGCGAATGTTGTTTTTGATGGTGGTGCTAAAGAGAAAGCTTTCTTGGGGCACGTAGGCGATCGCTCCCCGCAGATCGGCAAGGCGCAACCGTGTAATGTCAATGCCATCAAGGAAAATTTGATTGGGAGCAATCTCCAGCAAACGAGGTAGGGCACTGGCCAACGTGGATTTGCCACAGCCAATGGGGCCAACGATCGCCACCATTTCCCCCGCTTGAATTTCAAAACTGAGGTGATTGAGAGCGGGAGTGCTGCGATTTGGGTAGGTAAAGGTCAAGTCCTGACAACACAGGTGTCCCTGAACGCGATCGCGGGGGAGGGCAATGGCATCGGGGGCATCCTTGATGCGCGGTTCGACACTCAAAATCGCTTCAATACGGTCAATGCTCACCTCCCCCCGTTGGTAGGTAGTAATTGTAAAGCCCAAAAGGGCCGTCGGAAAAATTAGCCGCTCAATGTACAGCAACAGGGCAATAAAATCCCCCACTTGAATTGTATGAGCAGCAATCATGCGGCTGCCAAACCACAGTAAAATCAATAGACTAAAGCTGACCATCCCCCCCAAGAGCGGAAAGAGAATGTTGCGGGTTTTGGCCAGTACCAAGTTATTGCGGAGTAGGTCTTGATTTAACTGCTGAAATTGGCGCTGCTCGTTGGCTTCTTGGCCATAGATTTTAATGAGGGCAATGCCACTCATGTCCTCTTGGATGAGATCGCTGAGTTCTGAGAGGCTTTGTTGCACATCTAGCTGCTCTGCCCGCAGGCGATCGCTAAAAGTTTGGACAATAAAGAGAACGGCTGGATAGACGGCGATCGCTCCTAAACTCAACCCCGGATGAATTGCCAGCATCACCGGCAGTGTCATACCGTAGGCAAAGACGGTGTTGGCAGCACTTAAAAGAGCAAAGCCCACTAGCCGCCGAATGTTATCCACATCACTGGTGGCGCGGCTAATGAGATCCCCAGGGGTATTTTCCGCAAAGTAACTGGGTTCTAAACGCAGGAGATGCTCAAACAGCCGTTGCTTGAGGTCAAATTCCACCAATCGTCCGGCACCAAAGATCCACAGGCGCGAGGCCATGCGAATCAGCCACATTAAGGAGGCTAGCCCAATCAGCAGCAGGGCGTAGAACACCACCCGTTGAAAGTCAAACTTGGTCTGCAACTCATCAACGGCGGTGCCGATCAACAGGGGCAAATAGGTCCCTAGGAGATTGACAATGAAAAGCGCTGCAATGCCCCCCCAGATTTTTGTTTGGTGAGGACGCAGATAGGCCAGCAGGCGACGAAAACGGCCAGAGCGGCCAGCTTTAGGAAGAGTCAGCATATCCTCAACGTAACAGATATTGCCCCCCTAGGGGGTAGCGCTTTCGAGAAACTGGTTGAGGTCTTCCACAAGACGATTGAGTTCTGCCTCGGTCGTTAAACGAATGCGGTCATCGCGTACCGTCAAAAGAACTTTAGCAGCGTAGGGGTTCGGCCAGATATTCGGATTACAAAACACTTCAAGAAAGACTTCACCGACGTGCTGGTATTCCATCGCCGCTTGCGCGGACAAAGGCGTACCGCTGGCTTTGGCTCTGGCGATCGCCCGCATCCGCTCCATTAAAGCTTGAATCTCCTGCCGTAGAGCCTCTGCTGCTGGGCGGGAAAAGCAAAAATTGACCGCACCTTCTACCAAGTTAACCCGCATCCGCTGCTCACTCATGGGCTCTGGCTGAACACACCTGCTGTTATTATAGGGGGCATCTTCTCAGTGAAAAGGTGGGGGATCCCCTTGGGGAGAATCTACGCTCTGCCCGACGAGATATTCATAGCGCAGCAGTTCAAAACTCCGCTCACCGTAGCGATCGCTAATGTGTTCACAGCAACACTGAACCGCAAACTCATCCAGTTCCTCGGGCAGGATGCCGTACAGGTCCTCAAAAACCTCTGGGGTGACGCGGCAAAAACGGGGGCGATTCTCATAGATACGACAGCGGCGACTCAGGGGGTCAAAGTGAATACACCAGCCATCGGCACCAATGAGAGATTGGTAGAGGGCAAATTCCTCGTCATTGAGAATGGTGGGCACCTCTGGACGATCGCTCAAGTCAAGGTAACAGCAGGCCCCACACCCTTGCATACACTGCCACTTTTTCATGCTTTTAGGATCATGCAACGGTTTCTGCGGGTATGGATGTCTCGGCAGGCACCTCCTCCAGCCAAATTTGATCACTGCGGGGATCCACACGACTGACGCGTACCAGCACACACTCTCCCAACTTGGCCTGCCGTTGAAAGCGCATCGCCAGTTCCACCGCCAAATCCTCCAAGAGAACCAGCCCCAGCCCCTCCTCAGGACGCAACCAACGCAGTAAGATGCCCCGCCACACCTCTTCCCGATGCCGCCGTAGATACTCTAAGCACCAATAGCGGTTGGTTTGCCGCTCCACAAGGGAAGACTCCTGAAGGGAAGACACCAGCCCCAGTAGAATTTCATTCAGTTGCTCGGGTGTGAGGGGTGGGGTTTCCCCCCGCAGGTGGGCTTTAATCTGACGGTGCGCCAGCAGATCCGTATAGCGGCGAATGGGGGACGTCACTTGGCAGTAGGCATCAAGGCCTAGGCTAGCATGGG